>NZ_AP018449.1:4132773-4456985 GCF_003966895.1 Methylomusa anaerophila
GTACAATAAATTGGCAGATGCTTCAGCTGCCAGAAAATCGGTAATGGCCAGACGCAGTTTGTCATTTTGATAGAGCTCAGACCATTTGAGCGGAACTCGCCCGTTATTCTTTATGTAATCTTGATTAACGGCAAAAATAACCGGATCATACCAGATACCTGTCCAATAGCTTTCACTATCGCGGAAGCGTGAAGGTATAATATCCAACTGTTCCGAAGCATAGGACTCCAATAAATTGTATTTTCGCGCCTGCTTTACTATAAAACGGTTAGTAATAATTACATCGGCCTGAAACTGCCCATCACCTTGAAGCCTTTGAAGTAATTCCCGTTCTGTCAATGGCGTCACATTTACCTTGACATTCATGGTTCTCCCATACTCTTCCGCTAAGACTGCAATCTGTTCGACAGGTAAAGTTGTATATAAGTTAACGTTTTTTATCTCCTGCTCCGGCTGTCTACCAGCATAGCCGGCCAGAAAAGTAGTTACGGAGAAAGCTAATATTGTTAAGAAAAAAGACATTAACAACGGTAGATAACGGCGCATTAATCATGACCTCCACCGCAAAAGTATAATTTTTATACACTGTCTTAAAATTACTTTTTCGTTACGCAAGTCCAAAATCCTACTAAAAGTAATTATAGTAATTATGATAATTACTTTAAAATGCTATCCCTCACCCTCATATAGTAAATCTGACTGTAAAAACGGCTCAATACGCTATACGCTCCTCATCCATGCTATTTCCTCCCTAGAGGCTAGATGGTTATTCTTTGTAGTATGACAGCTTGAATGCGAAGTTATGCTGAAAAGTTTATAAATTATGATACAATGTACGATGCATCGCTACGTGTCAGGTTAGCCCTTTTGTCATTTATTTCGCGCTGCCGGCAAACGCCGTTGTTTATCCGGTTTTTTCTTTTGCGACGCTACGGGATAATCCTGATTTTTAGGCGGCCGGATCAAGCATTTCGGACTATAGCCTATTAAATCCTTTCTTCCGTCTTTTATCAAAGCCTCGTATACTAAATGATAATTTTTAGGATCCCGATACTGGATCAGTGCCCGTTGAAGTCTCTTATCGTGAGCCGACTTAGCAACAAAGACCTGTTCCCCTGTTAGCGGGTTCACCCCTGTATAATACATGCAAGTTGAAAGACTGCCGGGAGTGGGAATAAAATCCTGAACCTGCTCGGGATGATAACCTAAATCTCTGACAAATTCCGCTAATTCAATTGCTTCTTTGAGTCCAGCCCCGGGGTGGCTTGACATAAAATACGGAACAAGATACTGTTCTTTCCCCAGTTTATTATTGGTTTCCTGGTAGACACGCGCAAATTTTTTAAATACATCAATGCCTGCTTTTCCCATTAAAGCAGTTACATGAGGCGATACATGCTCAGGCGCTACTTTAAGTTGCCCGCTTATATGGTGCTCGCATAATTCCCTCAGAAAATTGGAATCGTTGGCAGCCATTAAATAATCATAACGTAATCCCGACCGAACAAATACTTTTTTTATTCCCGGAAGTTGTCTGAGTTTTTGCAGGAGTATCAGATAATCGTCATGATTTTTATTCAAGTTATTACATGGTGTAGGATATAAGCATTGTTTTCCTTTGCATGTGCCACGATCAGCTTGGTAATGACAGGCCGGCACCCGAAAGTTTGCCGTGGGGCCGCCAACATCGTGAATATACCCTTTAAAATCGGGTAGTTTGGTGAGATTGATTGCTTCTTTTATGATTGACTCGTGACTGCGGCTTTGTATTATTCTTCCTTGATGAGCGTACAACGCACAAAACGAACAGCTTCCATAACAGCCGCGGTGACTTACCAGGCTAAATTTCACTTCCTGAATAGCTGGAACACCACCGGCCTGTTCGTACACCGGATGATATGTTCGCTGATACGGCAATTCGTAAATTTCATCCATTTCCGCCGCAGTTAAAGGAAATAAGGGTGCATTTTGCACAACATAGGCCGCACCATGCCTCTGAACAACTATTTTCCCACGAATAGGATCTTGTTCGTAATATTGAATTGCAAATGCATCGGCAAAATCTTTCTTACTGGTGCTTACCGCCTCATAACCTGGCATTTCTATAAATTCCCACAGGTGGTCAAGAGATTCGGCAATATAGCATGTCCCTCGTACAGTTCGGATATCTGATACATTAATACCATTGGCTAGTTGTGAAGCAATGTCCTTTACCGGTTTTTCACCCATGCCATATATTAAAAGATCAGCTTTACTATCAATTAATATTGAGCGGCGGACAGTATCCGACCAGTAGTCGTAGTGCGCAAATCTTCGCAGGCTGGCTTCAATCCCGCCGATAATAAGCGGGACGTTTTTCCAAAGTTCCCTAACACGGTTGCAGTACACAATGGTGGCCCGTTCCGGCCGAAGCCCGGTTTTGCCGCCAGGAGAATAACTATCGCTGCTGCGTATTTTTTTGGCGGCGGTATATTTATTCAGCATGGAGTCAAGATTGCCAGCAGAAACCAATACACCTAAGCGAGGCTTGCCAAGTCTTTTAAAATCCTGGGTTGATCTCCAATCGGGTTGAGGCAGGATGCCAACCCTGAAACCGCAGCTTTCCAATAAGCGGCAAATAATAGCCGGACCAAAACTGGAATGATCAACATACGCATCGCCGCTTATACATAAAAAATCCAGTTGATCCCAGCCTCTGTCAGCCATATCCTGCTTGCTTATTGGTAAGAAACCGTCCATAGTCACTGTTCCTTTTGGAGGGTGGCTCAAAACGCCCATCTGCGCTGCTGTCATCTGAACATTTTGAACCACCCTCCCTAAATTAGGGTGTAACTGAATTGGCAGTAAATGTTTTGTCAATCACTTCACCGTTCGTTCCGGGGGTTCCTATTTGTTTCCCATTATATATCAAATTAACGGCACCCGCGTTACCCAATTTCATTGTGATTTTATTGTCAGCTTCCCACGTTAACGTCTCACCCGGCTTGGGAATGCCTTCATATATTTCTCTGCCGTCGGCAGTCACTAAAGTCCAACAATCATTCGAGAACTTGGCCGTTACAACCACAGGTTTAGCATTAGCGGGTTTAGCAGGAGTTGTAACTTGGGGTTGAGAGGTAGAAGGTGTAGTAGGTTGGGGAGAATTTTGAGTTGGGTTTATTTGCTGAGCAGTAGGAGGCGGTGGTGTAGGAGCCGGTTGCTTGACATTTGAAGACCACCATGCATAACCTGCAACTCCTCCGGCCACAAGAGCAACGATCAACCACTTGGCAATCGAGTAGTTCCACGACTTTTCCGCCGCTGAAGTTGCCCCTTGTTTTTTGAGACGGGATTCCTCTATAACAGAAGCAGATGTAACTGTTGCAGGCTTTTCTTTACTCTGGCGATATACTGCCATTATCTGCTGCACATCTAATCCCAAAAAGTTGGCATAGTTCCGAATAAAACCCTTTAAATAAACTTCACCGGGAATGATAGAATAGTTACCTTCCTCAATAGCATTCAGATAAAGCGCTCTAATACTGATTTCTCGCTCAACATCCTTGATGGAAAAACCTTTTTTTTCCCGCTCACTTCTCAATATTTCCCCTACTGTCGGCATAACAAGTACCTCCCAACTGATTTAAATATTCGATAATTTTCTCTGCAGCATTATGTAGGTCATCAGCAAAAATCGTTTGGTCAAAATATGACGCCGCAGCGCCCTCGTAACCATACAACGGATCATAATATTTCACAAGCAGAGTTCTAACAACCTCCCGCACGTGACCCTGTCTAAAATCATCCAGCAACCGTTCTGTCTTCTTATTGCCTAATCGCTTGCGCAAAGTTTCAATACAAGCCAGTATCTCCGGCTGATTTTTATCGTATGTGTCCAGGTATTCTTCCATGAGTCGCGATATACGCGTCTCTATATCGGTAATTAATAACAGCTTTTTACCTTGCTTGATCGCATCATAGAGAAAATCAGGAAGATACACCTTACCGACTCGTTTACTCTCACATTCTACAACAATAAAAGGCCTGTCATTATAACGCTCTAATTCGTCTAATAACGCCACATCAAAATTTGGGGCTGTAGTTGCGGAACCCAAACCAATCTGCCCAAAAACTGATCCGCGGTGATTAGCCAATTTCTCAAGATTAATGACCGGAATACCTTTACTGCCTAACAACTCCAAAACAGCAGTTTTTCCGGTTCCGGTTGATCCACATAAAACAACCACTTGGGGGTTGAGACTAAAGGCGCCTAGTTTATCTAAGATATGACGCCTGTATGCTTTATATCCGCCTAACAGCTGATAAGCCGCTATTCCCATAATATCTAAAATGCCTACCACTGATCTTGATCTCATCCCGCCGCGCCAGCAGTAGACTACAACTGTACTGCCTTTTTGGGATATGGTCCTGATTTGTTGGACAATAGCCGGTAATTTGCCGGATACGATTTCAAGGCCTTGCTGTTTAGCATCCTCTGCTCCAACCGACTTATATGTCGTTCCTACCAATACCCTCTCCTCGTTGCTAAAAAGAGGAATATTAACCGCGCCTTTAATACTTCCTATCTGAAATTCGGAAGGTGATCGCATATCGACAAATATTGGATCCTCTAATTGTAGTGCATTTGCAACTGTTATTATTTTATGCAACCTGTTCACCAACACATTATAAAAATCAGCAATTTAGTTTTCCCTTATTGCCTAAGTTTATTTTACTAAAAAACATTCCATCTGACTTACTAACTTACTGACTTATTTTATAAAATATCTCGCATAGATCTGATCCGATGTCATGATAATATCACGGGCTTTGCTTCCCAAATTAGGACCCACTATCTTCATTTCTTCCATTGTATCAATGAGTCTTGCCGCCCGTGTATACCCAATGCGGAACTTCCGCTGCAACATAGATACAGAAGCCTGCCCAGTCTCAAGTACCATTTTGACTGCTTCTTCCAACAACTCGTCTTCAAAATGTTGTTCAGTGTTTTCGCTGGTGCTTTCAGCCGCAGTAACCCCTTCATTATATTCCGGTTCAGCTTGTTGTCTAATAAATTCCACAAGCTCTTCTACTTCGCTGTCACTGATAAATGCACCCTGAACTCGTAAAGGTTTCGCCGCCCCTACCGGGTAAAACAGCATGTCCCCTTTTCCTAATAGCTTCTCAGCCCCTGCCATATCGAGTATTGTGCGCGAATCAACCTGCGACGAGACAGCAAAGGAAATCCGGGAGGGAACATTCGCTTTGATAGTTCCGGTAATCACATCGACTGATGGACGCTGCGTAGCCAATACTAAATGCAGTCCGGCTGCCCTGGCTTTTTGGGCTAATCTGCATATGGCATCCTCAACATCAACCGGCGCTACCATCATTAAATCGGCCAACTCATCAATGATAATAACAATAAAGGGTAGTCTTCCCTCAAGATTAACCTCATTGTACCTTGTAATATCCCGCACGCCTCCAGTTGCAAAAAGGGCGTACCGGCGTTCCATCTCCTGTACAGCCCAATTCAATGCCGATGCTGCTTTTTTGGAATCGGTTACAACTGGACTTAATAAGTGCGGTATACCGTTATAGTTGGTTAGCTCAACCATTTTAGGATCGATTAGCACCAGTTTCACTTCATCCGGTTTGGCTTTAAACAGAATACTGGTTATCAGTGTATTGATACAAACACTCTTCCCTGATCCCGTTGCTCCCGCAACCAGCAAATGGGGCATTTTGGTCAATTCGGCAGTGACCGGTTGACCAGCAATATCTTTTCCGAGAGCAACAGTGAGTCGGGACGAAGATCGTTGAAAGTCATCACTTTCCAACACCTCTCGCAACATCACTCCGGCCAATTCTTTATTGGGAACCTCAATGCCGATGGCGGCCTTTCCGGGAATAGGAGCTTCAATTCTAACACCGGAGGATGCCAGTTTTAACGCCAAATCGTCTGCTAAGTTCACAATTTTACTCACCTTGACGCCAGGAGCAGGTTCTAACTCGTATCTTGTTACAGTAGGCCCCTGACAGGTATTAATCACCTTGGCACTGACCCCAAAGCTCTCCAGTGTTTGTTCCAGTATCCGCGCGTTATCCGAAATCTCTTTGGGCAATTTTGATGATCGCGGTTTGTTTGGTTTGTTTAATAACGCTAAAGATGGCAATTTATAAGCAGAATTAGTATCATTTTGTATTTTATGTAATACCTCAGTTGGTTTTTCTCCATGAATCTGAAATTCCTCTGCCCCCGTTTTCTGATAAGGCATGCTGGGTTCCGGTTCACTATGACCATCGTTTTCGTTAGAAATAAATGAAGCTGAATCCTGTTGCTGATCGTAAAACTTGGTAGAATGCTTGTCACATCCCATTTCTTCGGTAGCAGACGCTATTGCCTCACGTGCCTCCATAATGCTCTCTATCGCCTTTTGCTTTGCGGTCAACAGAGTCTGAGCCAGTGACCAGGTAGTCGCCATCAAAACAGCGCAAATCGATAAAGCAACCAAAACTACCATTGAACCGTCCACCCCTAAAAGTTTTCGGAGTGTAAACAGGATCATTCCGCCGACAAGCCCGCCGCCTGGAGCCAAGCTATCCGGCATGATTTCTTGCCCCGGAATTGTTTTAATGTGATGAAAGATTGACAAAAGCAAGAAGTATAACAGCAGTATTCCCCAAAATTTCACGGAGTAGACAATTTCCCGCTTTGTCATAATATAACGCAAACCAATGATGATCAGTACAATAGGCATCAGTAATGCGCCGATGCCAAAAGTATACTTAAGCAGTTTGGTAAAAAATAGTCCCATAGGTCCCACGTTTAACCCTAATAAACTGATAATCGCCAAAATGCCACTGGTTATTAATATTACTCCTAAGATTTCAAACTTTAACTCCGGAGATAATTGAGCAAACCATCTAGGCAAACAAAATCACCTCTAACTTTATACTGTTCTATATAATAATTGGAAATCCTTTATTTTAAGTCAGCAAAAAATTTACAGAACTAATAATAAAAATTAACGCTCTCATTTAGTTTGAGAGCGTTTGAAATAACTTTTTGGCAACAATGATTGTACCGGGCTGAAGATCTTGCTGCAAGTATTTTGCAGGATCAGTCGTTAATAAGCGAAGAATTTTGTACTGGTCGTCTGAAACTTTGGTGACCTGTACCTGGCAACCCCCAAAGTCGACTTCTTCTATTTCTTCGCATTTTCGGTTTTCTGTTAAATCTGAGACGGGGAAAATCATCTCTTCTGGTATAATTGTCCAAAGAAGCATTATTGTTTCAGCCCCTTATTCTCATTTTGGGCTTTTTGGGCCGCAATAAGTTCTTTCAATTTGCTGATGGCTTGAGCAACTCCACCCACTTGATCAATAATTCCAAATTTTACTGCGTCTTTGCCACCAACAGATGTTCCGATATCTCTGGATAGCTCTCCTGTCTTAAATAATAGTTCCTTCCACTTTTTCTCAGTCACATTAGAATTCGTAACGACAAACTTATTCACCCGTTCCTGCATTTTTTCGAGGTAATCAAACGAACTGGGCGCGCCAATCACCAATCCGGTAAGGCGAATAGGGTGAATGGTCATAGTTGCACTTTCAACGATGTAGGAGTAGTTGGCGGAAACAGCTATCGGCACGCCAATACTATGCCCGCCTCCTAAAACTATCGAAACTGAAGGCTTAGACATACTGGAGACCATTTCGGCAATAGCCAATCCGGCCTCAACATCGCCGCCAACGGTATTGATGACTAATAACAGTCCTTCAATTTCATCGGCTTGCTCAATAGCCACTAATTGCGGCAATAAATGCTCATACTTTGTCGTCTTATTCTGAGGCGGCAGCACCATATGGCCTTCAATTTGACCAATAATAGTCATAACGTGAATATTCGTTTTGGCCATAGGTACTTCTGTTGACCCTAGTTCCTGGATATTGTCGGTAACAGAAGCAGCCTTGCGGGCCTGCTTGGTTCTTTTCGCAGGAGCCGGTGACGGCATAGTTTGCGGCTGTTCCGGGTTTGTCCCGGGAGGAGCTACTACCGGATTATCATTATTAAGCATTTCGAAATTCCCCCAGCGCTAAAATGTCAGATACATGAGCTTACATTTATAGTATTGGCGTGGGTGGAAATTTCATTCTGTTAAACTTCCATAATTATCGGTAATATCATCGGCCGCCGGCGCGTTCTCTCATAGAGATATTTACCTAACGTATCGCGAACATTCGATTTAATGGCGGACCACTCAGTCACTCCGCCAAGCTCACATTTTTCAAGTGCCTGTTTAACCCGTTCTTTGGCTTCTTCCATCAACTGCTCAGATTCCCGCACGTAAACAAATCCCCTTGATACAATATCCGGGCCAGCCACGGCTGAGCCACGCTGCTTATCCATCGTTACCACAACAATCAAGATTCCGTCTTGGGACAACTGTCTGCGATCACGAAGAACAATATTGCCGACATCACCCACTCCCAGACCATCGACAAGGACGTTGCCGGATGTAACCTTACCGACAATACCGCCTTTTTCAGCAGTAAATTCTAAAACTTGGCCATTCTCGGCAACAAAAATATTTTCTTTAGCCATTCCAAGGGCCTGAGCCAGTTTGGCGTGTTTAATCAAGTGCCTGTACTCGCCGTGTACCGGTATAAAAAATTTCGGACGAATAAGGTTATGAATGAGTTTTAACTCCTCTTGGCTGGCATGCCCGGAGACGTGAATACCCGACGTGGATTCATACACGACCTCAGCGCCTTGACGGAAAAGATAGTCTATGGTTCTCGATACCAGCTTTTCATTGCCCGGTATCGGGGTCGCCGATATAATAACCGTATCCCCCGGGACGATTTCCACTTTTTTGTGATCAGACATTGCCATTCTGGTTAAAGCCGACATTGGTTCTCCCTGACTGCCTGTGGTTAGAATTACTATTCCCGCTGCAGGGTAATTGTTAATTTCATCAATATCAATTATTACACCTTCCGGTACAGTCAGGTATCCTAATTCTAAAGCAATATTTACAACATTAACCATACTGCGGCCCAAAACAGCCACTTTTCGTTTGTGCTTGCAGGCTGTATCTATGGCCTGCTGAATTCTATGGATGTTGGATGAAAATGAAGCAATAATGATACGTTCATGGGCATTGCGAAAAGCTTCATCAAAGGTAGCTCCAACCGACTTTTCGCTTAACGTATAACCTGGTCTTTCAGCATTTGTACTGTCTGCAAGTAAAACTAACACTCCTTGATCGCCAAGTTCGGCAAACCTATGAAAATCAGTTACCTTTCCATCCACAGGCGTCTGGTCAAGCTTGAAGTCGCCAGTATGAACAATGGTTCCGATCGGGGTCTTAATCCACAGAGCAACTGAATCGGCAATGGAGTGACTAACTCGAATAAATCCGACTTTTAATGCACCGATTTGTATCTGATCGCCGGCCTTAATCGCATGTAAGTTATTCGCCGATACATTGTTTTCTTTCAGGCGTCCTTCTAATATTCCCAGAGTAAGCCTTGTACCATAAACCGGCACATTCAATTGCTTAAGAACGTAAGGTAATGCACCGATGTGATCTTCATGTCCGTGGGTGAGTACGATAGCCTTAACCAAATCACGATTGTCAAGTAAGTAGGTAATATCCGGAATGACTAAATCTATACCTAGCATATCGTCTTCCGGGAACATCAAACCAGAGTCAATAATGATAATTTCATCCCCATAGCGGACTATTGTCATATTCTTGCCGATTTCTCCCAGTCCCCCAAGAGGAATGATTTGTATTTTGTTTGATTGTTTTGCCAAAAAAAAGTACACCTCCAAATATACAATTATTTACAGTTATTAGTGAGAGACGTGCCGCTTCTTTAATCTGATATAAGGTTGATTCGAAACGTTCATATGCGAGGCGCAACGAGAACGCCAGCGTGGCTGTACATGGTGGTACGTAAGAGATTGTCGCCATAGAATGCGCTATGTGAGATGCGTCTATCATGCTAAGAAAAGCTTGCATACTAGACCGGGCCCGCAAGAGCAATGAAGCAGAGGGGCGTTTACAAGCAGACTTGATACTGCAAGAAAAACCAAACGAGTTTTTAAGCAGGAAAAAAGTAAACTACTTTCCGGCTCCATGGAAGCAAAGTGCCTTGGATAAATCCCGAAAAGTTATACTTTCTGGCGCCGCACGTAAGACCCGCAGGGTCTTTAAGCAGAAAGAATAAATTTTTCGATTAGGAAGATTGGGAAAACAATTATACTGTTTTTCACCTTCCCGAAAAGCCATAAAGTCCGAACTATTGGGAAAATCTCCGAAAAGTGAAACTCTGATACTGAAAAAAACAAATTGTATTCAGTTTTTTACCGCTCGCTCATAATAAACTAGATAATTAGTTCAAAAAACCAGCCGTACCGTCCACTTATAATTATTATACCCGATTTGAAAGATGACAACAAGTGGCAAGCTCTTTCCGTCTAAATATTATATGCAAATCTTGGTATTTAATACAAAAATCCCGGCGGTATACCGCCGGGACTTATTAATTATTGTAAGATACCCAGACTTTGCATAACTTTTTTGATTTGATTGGATTCTGTTTCCATTGGCGGAACTAAAGGCAATCTTACCTGTCCTGCCTTAAATCCGGTCAGATTGAGGGCTTCTTTTATAGGTATCGGATTGGTTGTTATAAATATGACTTTAAAGAACGGCAATAACTCCAAATGAATTGCCTGAGCTTTGGAAATATTGCCGGCGAAAAAGGCAGTTACCATTTCCTGCATCCTATTGCCGACAATGTGGGCAGCAACACTTATGATCCCTACACCGCCAAGAGCAAGAAGAGGCAATGTGAAACCGTCGTCACCGCTATATACCAAAAATTCGTCAGGGGTGGTTCTGATTATTTCAGATACTTGCTCAAGGCTGCCGCTAGCTTCCTTAATAGCGACAATATTTTTGATTTCAGCCAATCTGGCGATAGTCGGCGGCAAAATATTAGAGGCGGTACGCCCTGGAATGTTGTAGAGGATAAGTGGTAGTCCCGTTGACTCGGCAATGGCTTTAAAGTGTTGGTAATATCCTTCTTGTGGCGGTTTATTATAATATGGACCGACCGCCATAGCTCCATGGACGCCGGCTTTTTCAGCTTCCTGCGTTAGAGCAATTGATGCCCGGGTATCATTGGACCCGGTACCGGCGATCACAGTAGCTTTATCGCCAACTGCGTCAAGCACAGCTGCAAATAGCTTTACCTTCTCTTCTTTCGTTAATGTGGCTGATTCGCCGGTACTACCGGCAAGCACAAGTCCGTCGGATCCGTTTTGTACAAGATATTCGGCAAGTCTGGCAGCTTCGCGATAGTTTACAGATTGATCATCATTAAACGGCGTGACCATAGCGGTAAGAACCCGCCCGAAATTTTTCATTCTTCCCCCTCCAATCTAATTACACAAGCCAAACTTCTCGTGTAAAGCTTTAACGGCGGCTTCTACATCACCTTTTTGGACAAGCACTGAAATGGAAGTATGAGAATCTACTGTTTGTAGAATGGCAATCTTCTTCTTTGACAGAGCCTCAATAAAATTAGCCATAACACCGGGAACCTCTCTCATACCACCACCAACGACAGATACTTTAGCACAGCTTTCAACCATTTCCACGTCATAACCCTGCCGCTTGAGTTTCGCTATTGCCCTCTCAGCAAAATCAGAATCAATGGTAAACATGATTTCACCGGGATGGACATTGATTAGATCGACACTAATGCCGCTGTCGGCCATGGTTTTAAATACTTTGTAGCTGTCATCGCTGGAAATATCCTCATCCAAATGAATTTTTATCTGAACAATATTTCCCAAATAAGTGACTCCAGTTGCCACCCGGTCCGTTACTGTAGTCCCGTCAGCATCCTCTTTCCCTATGTTTGTTATCAGAGTACCGGGCGCATCAGAAAATGTAGATTTAACAACTAACGGAATATTTTTTTGCATCGCTATTTCTACCGCCCTCGGATGTATTACTTTAGCCCCTTGGTGCGCGAGTTGGCAAACTTCCCCATAACTAATACAATCCAGTATTTTGGCATTGGCAACAATTCTCGGATCAGCTGTCATAATGCCGTCAACATCAGTATATATTTCCACCAACTCAGCATTTAAAGCGGCGCCTAATGCCGCTGCCGTAGTATCACTGCCGCCACGTCCTAATGTAGTAAATTCTCCCTCGGAAGTCATTCCCTGAAAACCGCATACTACAGGTATTTTTCCTGCCTTTGTCAGCCCAAAAAGGCGGGTAGGGTCGCATTTTAATATACGCGCATGATTAAAGCTTCCATCGGTTATGATACCGGCCTGCCCACCGGTAAGCATGATTGCATCCATACCGGCAGCTTGAAGAGTTCCCGCCATTACCACAGCCGATATCATTTCTCCACAGTACATGATATGGTCCAGTTCTCGTGGCGCAATGTATTTATATGTGTCCCGGGCCATGTTAATAAAGGTATCGGTCGCATAACAATCGCCCCTTCGTCCCATGGCTGATACGACAACTACCGGATGGAACTCTTGTTCACGCGCTTTTTCTATTTTTTTTAATACAAGCTCCCGAACCTCAGGTGAGGCAACTGAGGTTCCCCCAAACTTTTGGACAATTATTCGCATTTGCCACACCTCAAATTAAATTTTGATGAATCATGTACTCCGCTATTTGTACAGCATTAAGGGCTGCACCTTTTCTAATTTGATCACCAACTACCCACATATTAAGTCCGTGTTTTACAGACTTATCTTCGCGAATTCTCCCCACAAACACTTCATCATGACCAGATGCCAACAGCGGCATTGGGTAAATCATTTCAGCCGGATTATCTTGTACAATAACTCCTGGGAATTTAGCCAAAAGTTCTTTGGCTTCCGGCGGCGATAACGGACCGTCAAGTTCCAGATTTATGGATTCCGAATGGGCGCGGTATACCGGCACCCTGACCGTTGTGGCCGAAATGCCGATGCTAGGATCGTTTAATATTTTATGCGTCTCATTAACCATCTTCATCTCTTCTTTTGTATAGTCTCCATCTACAAATATATCGATATGCGGAATGAGATTAAATGCGATTTGATAGTGCTTGTCAAGGCTCGCACTTGGCAATACACGCGCTTTTACCGGACGTTCTTCCATGACGGCTTCAACCTGATCCGTCAATTCGTCAATTGCTTCTTTACCCGCTCCTGATACTGCCTGATAGGTTGAAACTACCACTCGTTTGATTTTTACACTGTCATATATGGGTTTCAAAGCCATAACCATAATGATTGTTGAACAGTTGGGATTGGCAATTATGCCCCGGTGCTGCTTAATAGCTTCCGGATTGACTTCAGGCACAACCAAAGGCACTTCGGGATCCATGCGAAAAGCACTGGAGTTGTCGATTACTACAGCACCAAACTTAACAGCTTCCGGCGCAAGTGTCTTGCTAATAGATCCCCCGGCAAACAAAGCAATCTGTATTTCTTTAAATGAATCAGGCCGGGCTTCCTCTACAGTATACTTTTTGCCTGCAACTTCAATCTCTTTACCCGCTGAACGTTCCGAGGCCAGTAACTTAAGTTCATTGTACGGAAAATTCCGTTCTTCGATTAATTTAATAAATTCGCGGCCAACAGCTCCAGTAGCGCCTAAAATTGCCACATTATACTTTTTCATATGCGACACCCTCTCTATAATAATATATATATAACTAGTTCGTTTCGGCCTCTTCCCGCCTTAATCCAGAATGTTCTCCAGCCCGTAAACCAGGCCGTCAATTGTTAGAATCCGCTTACAGGCCAGCGTTACACCAGGCATAAATGATTCTCTGGAGATTGAGTCGTGACGAATGGTTAACGTTTGACCCAGACCGCCAAAAATAACTTCCTGATGGGCCACATAGCCAGGAAGCCGGACACTGTGAACCCTAATGCCGGCTAGCTCGCTCCCTCTTGCGCCGGCCAGTTTTTCAAATTCATCCGGATGTCCTTGGCGTAAAGTTCCCCGAACCTGAGCGATTAATTCCGCCGTTCTCAAGGCAGTTCCAGACGGCGCATCCAGTTTTTGATCATGATGAAGTTCAATAATCTCGACTTGGGGCAGATATTTTACCGCCTCTTGCGCCAATCTCATCATTAGTATGGCCCCAATTGAAAAATTAGGCGAAATAATAGCATTTACTTTTGTATATTCGCATAAGTCACGCACTTCTTGAAGATCTTCTTCCGATAGTCCGGTAGTCCCAACCACCGGACACACGCCGTTATTGATTGCGATTCTGATATTATTCATAACAGCCTCCGGATTGGTAAAATCAACCATAACTTGGGGTTTCGTTTCATTGATTACCATACTCAAGTCATTGCCGACAATAACCCCGGTTTTCCCCGCACCTATAATATCCCCAACATCGTTAAAATCAGATTTTAAATCGACAGCGCCAACAATGCTTAAATGTTCATCTTTATGTACGGCTTTCAACACTTCCCGTCCCATTTTTCCGTAGGCGCCGCACACTAACACTCGTATCACAACAATACCACCTCTTTTAACAAATAAAATAACAGCCGGTGAGTGCTGTTCTCACCCGCTGTAAAATACAGCCTTACGGCATAGGAAAATATTTATATCTTCCCTTGCCAGACGAGATAGCTCTCCACCAATAATTTTTGGTGACAGTCTTAAACTTATTCAGTATAAGACCAGCAAGAAAAACGCCGGTAGTTCTTCCCACTTCGGCGGTTGACCCTTTCCCTTCAGATCATTGGTACCACTCTCCCTGAAAGTACTTTTGACTCCCGCACCTCTACTTCATCCTGCCCAGGATGTTGCTTATTCATTTTACGTTCATTGTATAATAAAGGTTCCTAAAGTGTCAACAATAATAAAAATTAATAAAAAAATTAAAAACCGGGAATTCATCCCGGTTTAAGCTACCTTGAATTAGCGGAATTAGCGAATTAACCTTTGAATAACTGATTTAACTTTTAAAACTATTTGATCGAATGAGTTTCAACATCCTTGGCGCCGTATTGGCGAAGAACTTGCGCCGCCTGCTGAACTTTGTTCTCACTGGTACGGATGACGGTCAATATTCCTCCTTTGGCCACTTGTTCTTCATAATGCTTACCTGCTTCGGCCGGAATTCCCCAGTCGATCAGTCCGCCAGCAATTCCGCCGGCGACTGCGCCGCTTAGGGCTGCTGCAATAGGACCTGCGGCCAAAACCGGACCAACTCCCGGGATTGCTAAAGCCCCTGCTCCTAAAAGCAGTCCTCCTATCCCGCCAAGAGTACCGCCTGTCAAGGCACCATCAGTCACATCGTCCTCAAAATATTGATTTTCCCGGTTGCGGGTACTTTTATTTTTTGAGACGATATTAATTTCCTCAATACCGAATCCTTGTGATCTTAACGCATTAACAGCTTTTTCCGCGTCATCATGGGAATTAAATATCCCCACAACAGTTTTCACACCCTGCCCGACATTCTGCCCCCCTGATAAAGTCTGCTGAACTGCCGAACTTTGCGAATTAGAATAGCCGGTGACCAAAGAGTCGTTTTCAATGTGAGTATTTCCAGTTGCTGTGCTATTGGAATTGTATGTAGCCATGATTTTACCTCCTAACTTAGAATAGATTTTGTGATGCAATGTTAGTTTATCCCGCTAAGCAAGTCATATACCATAGAATCAACGAACTTCGGCACCAAATTCCAGTATTATTATCCCAATATACGTTCGTACGATTCGTACGAATTATTTAAATCAACGATAATTACTTCCTCTCCAATTCGTTTAATTGCTTGCCATGGAACAACAGTGCTTTGTAGATCCGCCAAAAAATTTAACAGATTTTTTCTTTTGGGCAATATAATTCCTAAAATTTGGCCTGTCTGGCTATCAATAGACAGTTCACATTCATTAATTATTCCTAAACGCGCCCCATCCCCAAGATTGATTACCTCTTTTCCTGTAAACTCACTAATCCGCACTACCTCTCCCCCCATTACTAACTGATATTGTCTATGACTCTTGCGACCAAAGGCTGAACAATCGCCAAGCTAATTGCTGTAACAGCAAGAGGATCAAAAGAAAACTCACCCAGGCCAATAATATTAGGAATATTCAATTTTAAAAATGATACAATCATGACCAGTGATATATATATGCCACCAGCGGTAGCTACTAAATCTTGCACTGCTGTTGACAAAGGTGTGGGCTTTGGTTCTATCCCTGATGGCAATCCACCTGAATTAACCCGCGAACGACAGATTCGCAGCCATATTGACCAGACACTTAGCAGACATACAGCCAATAACGCTCCCCATGTATACATAAGGATCTCCTCCCCAGTCAACATCTATGATATGTATATGAAAGAAAAATAGTAACTATTCAGGAGTCCTAATCCAGGGATTTAGAAAAAAAGACAGGAAAACCCTGTCCAAAATTATATTATTCTATTCGTTGCCCGTGCTTCCGAATCCCCCGCTGCGAGATTCATTAGCATCATCGTTATCTGCCAGTAAATATTTATAAAAAACGCCTTGCGCTATACGTTCACCTTTTTGAATGTGTACCGAACTAGAACTGTGATTATATAAGGCAATCATAATATGGCCTTCATTTTCCGGATTATTATAGTAATCCGAATCAATAATACCTTGTCCGTTGATGAGACTCAGACCACGCTTGACAGAAAGTCCTGATCGGATATGAATTCCCAGATATTCGTCAGGTTGCATGTACGCTTTTAAGCCGGTAGGTACCAATATTATTTGGCTGGGAGGAACAACAACATCCTCGGCGGCAGCCAGGTCGTAACCGGCGCTTTGCTTTGTCTTGCGCCCAGGTAGGGAAATGCTTTTATGTTCATATGTGCTAATCTTCTCAAAACCACGCATCATTATATCCTAATCTCCTATCATCAATTCCGGCAAAGTATTTATTCCCGAGGCTTGCGAACATCAGGAATAGAATCTGACTGAATCGGACCGAGAGCTGTGAGGCAAAGTGACTCAGAAACAAACATTTTTTTTATCATTCGCCAAATATCTTCTTCCGCAACGCGTTCGATCTTGTCAACAACTTCATCTAGGGAAATGTATCTACCCAAAGTAATTTCCATTTTGCCAATGCGGGACATGCGGCTACTGGAACTTTCTAATCCAAGTAAAAGATTCCCTTTAATTTGCTCTTTCGCTTTAATAAATTCTTCTTTGGTTACGCCGCCTGCTTGCAGATCCATGATATTTTTCATGATCAGTTCCACGACCTGGCCGATATTATTGGGGCGGGTGCCTGCGTAGACTGTAAAAAGTCCTGCATCCCTGTAATTTGCCTGATATGAATAGACAGAGTATGCCAGCCCCCGTTCTTCCCGGATTGATTGAAACAAACGCGAACTAATTCCGCCACCCAGTATATTATTGATTATATGGGTAGGGTAAATATCAGGAGAACTTTGCGATACACTGGCGGTACCCAAACATAAATGCACTTGTTCAGTCTCTTTGGAGTGAATTAATCGTGTAGGAGTATACTGCGGCGGATGTACAAGAGCATCTTTTTTGTTTCCCGAAAAACCGCCAAAATGTTTTCCGGCCAATTCAACCAGCGCCTCGTGCTCCAAATTGCCTGCCGCCGCAACAACTATATTATCCGCAGTATAATGCGAGTGGTAAAAGTCCAAGACTAATCTGCGATCAAATCCCTCTATTGACTCTTCCGCCCCCAGAATATTTCTTCCCAATGGATGTCCGGGCCAAACCGCATCAAGATAGATATCATGAACTAATTCATCAGGGGAATCCTCATACATGTGAACTTCTTCCAAAACGACCTGACGTTCGCGCTCAATATCTTCAGCTGCGAACTTAGAATTTAACAGCATATCACTCAGTATATCCATTGCTAGTTCCCGGTGAACATCCAATACTTTGATGTAATAGCAGGTATACTCTTTGGCGGTAAAAGCGTTTAACTGCCCGCCAACCGCGTCGATGGCTTCGGCGATGTCTTTAGCTGAACGCCTGCCGGTTCCCTTGAACATAAGATGTTCGAGAAAGTGTGAAATACCGTGACTCTTCTCATCCTCAAAGCGGGACCCCGTTCCTATCCATACGCCTAAGGTAACTGATTTCACATAGGGAATTGTTTCCGACACTATCCGGATTCCATTAGGTAATACCGATTTACAATACATATATTGCCCCTTTTCTTAAAATGAATATAATTAATTCATCTATATGAACCGCATTAAAGAATTGAAATTATATCCGGGTATTAGGAACGCTTCGACGCTGTCGCTTAACCTCAGCTTATCCTAATACCCGGATGTCATTCTTTAATGCGACATATATAATACAATGTATTAACATTATTATACCGAAATACTATCCGAAAACAAAGAAAAAAACAGAGACTGAGTAACTCCCGAGTCTCTGTTTGATTTTTTAATGGTTGTTGAAATACCTTACTATGCCGTTATAGATTCCCTGAGCAAGCTTCGTACGGTATCCCTCGTCCTGCAGCCTGGCAGATTCTGCTTTGTTGGTGACAAAACCCATCTCGACCAAAATACTTGGCATGGATGTGTTCCGAAGCACATAATAAGTTGCAGGGGATACGCCTTTATCAACAGTGGCGGTTTCCTGAATTAAAGCACTCTGTATGCTGCGTGCGAGCTCAGACGATCTACCGCTAGGGTAGAAAGTCATAGCGCCAGCAATAGTTGGGTCAGTATTATAATTGGAATGAACACTGACAAACATATCAGCATGATTTGATTCAGCAATATCAACTCTGGCAGCAAGTTCTTGACCAAGCGTGCCGCCTTCAGCCGCAACAGTGCGGTCGGTTTCCCGCGTCATGATTACAACCGCCCCGGCTTTTGCAAGTTTATCTCTTAATTTCAAGCTTACTGCTAAGTTGTTATCTGATTCACGAGTACCGTAAGCCATGGCGCCGGGGTTGCTGCCTCCGTGCCCTGGATCAACAACAATCACTTTTCCTCGCAGTACACCGTTGTCTACAACCTGTCCATAATTTCCTTTCGACGGCAGGGGAGTAACTTTTATCAAAGGGTCGACCGGATTGGCAGCGGATTTTCCCCCACCAATAATATTTAATATCGGCCCTAAAATTTTATCAAACAGTAAACTAAAAACCTGCTCAAAAAAACTCGTGCCGCTAATATTGCCATCAGTTCCTGACTGATTCGGCATTGTAGGAGAGGTTAAAGCATTCATTGTACTGCTAAGTCCATTTCCAGATGCAGCATATGCAACCGGCACCGATCCCAAAATGTTAAGCAACATCAGTAACGCCAGAATATATGACATTAGTTTTTTGTTATGCACTATAACCTCCTAAACTCCTGAAAGTGTCGGGAACTTTTACTTGTCATCTGATTCTATTAAATTATGTTATGTTAACAATATTATCATAGAAATGCAATTATAGCAATAAAAAAAGCAGGCTATTGCCTGCCTTTTTTTGTTATTGAAGTATATCACTCACCTTAACGACTGTATATCCTTTATTTTTTATTTCCCTTAGAAGTTCAGGTAAAGCTTCTGCAGTTGGTGCCGTCGGATGCATCAAAATGATTGCTCCATTGTGCAGTTTACTTATCACCCTATTTTTTATTACCTGTGCCGGAGGGCGTTTCCAGTCAATGGTATCGATACTCCACATAATGGTCCTGTAGTCTAACTCGTGCGCCGCCATGAGAACGGTATTATTATATTCACCGTAAGGAGGAGCATAAAGATTAGTTTTGATTCCAGTAATGCTATGTACCAATTCCTCTGTTTTAATAATTTGCTCTTGATTTTTCTCTTTACTCAAATTATTGGGATGGGGGTGACTATAGGTATGATTGCCAAGTTCATGTCCGCCATCAGCTATGGTCTTAACCATCTCCGGATATTTTTTCGCCCAACTCCCGCCAATAAAGAACGTAATCTTTGCATCCTGTTGCGCAAGCGTATCAAGCATTTGGGGCAAAAACTCCTCGCCCCAAAACACATTACAGGCCAAAGCCACTTTAGGTTCCGCCGTGTTTCCCTGAGAAATCGGCTGCAAGCCGGTATGCAAAAAATTATTTGTGTACCAAGGCTGCAAATTCCCGGATAGCATGGCAACAAATAGACAGAAGGCCGCCGAAAATAGTACATACCAAGCAGGAATTTTTCGTATAACTATCGTATTCCATTTCCGCCGCATTGAATCAACCCCCGTCCAGCTACTAAATGTATTATTACAATTTATTAACCGGACTCAAAAATTATGTACGTACCTGTCGTTTTATTTTATGCGGAACGGATTAAAGAAAAAAACATAACCAAATCTGATTATGTTTTTTTTATCAAAATCGCTATTTTCTTATTCTGAAGTTTTGTCCCGATCATGTTGTTCAGCTTTCAGCAATTCTTTACGTGAAAGATTAATTCGTCCCTGACGATCAATTTCTGTTACTTTTACAAGAATTTCATCACCAGGCTTTACAACATCCTCAACCTTTGCTACCCGCTCTCTAGCTAACTGGGAGATATGGACAAGACCTTCCTTGCCCGGCAAAATTTCAACAAATGCACCAAAGTTCATTAAGCGGGTAACCTTACCCATGTATACACCGCCAACTTCCACGTCTCGCACCAATGTTTCTATGATGCGCACAGCCTTTTGTCCAGCTTCAACGTCAACTGCGGCAATAAAGACCTTGCCGTCGTCTTCAATGTCAATAGAGACACCCGTATCTTCGATTATCTTCTTGATCGTCTTACCGCCTGGTCCAATAACATCGCGGATTTTATCAGGATCAATCTCCATCGTGATGATGCGCGGAGCATACGGAGACAATTCGGCTTTCGGTTCACTAATCACCTCAAGCATTTTACTAAGAATATGCATGCGGCCCCGTTTAGCCTGCGCCAAAGCATCCTGCAGTATTCCCTTGCTGATACCGGCGATTTTAATATCCATCTGTACCGCTGTAACTCCGTTAACAGTGCCGGCAACCTTAAAGTCCATATCACCTAAAGCGTCTTCCATTCCTTGAATGTCTGTTAAAATGGTGTAATGGTCTCCTTCTTTAACTAAACCCATCGCTACGCCGGATACAGGCGCCTTTATCGGCACCCCTGCATCCATTAAGGATAAAGTACTGCCGCAAACACTTCCCATGGATGTAGATCCGTTAGACTCCAGCACCTCCGAAACCAGGCGGATAGTATAGGGGAACTCGCTTTCAGGAGGAATAACCGGTACCAAAGCACGCTCGGCCAGGGCACCATGCCCAATTTCCCGTCTTCCGGGTCCCCGCGACGGGCGGGTCTCCCCCACACTGAAGGCAGGAAAATTGTAATGGTGCATATATCGTTTAGATTCCTCAACTCCCAAACCATCCAGTATTTGCTCATCGCCGATAGCCCCAAGAGTAGTGATGGTAAGTACCTGCGTTTGTCCGCGGGTGAACAAGCCCGAGCCATGAGTACGGGCCAGCAATCCAGTTTCGCATGTAATTGGCCTGACTTCCTCCACTTGCCGGCCATCAGGACGAATCTTATCAATTGTAATCATCCTTCTGACAATTTCTTTGAGAATTTTTTGTATCATGTAGGAAACATCTTTTTCGTTTTCAAGGAAAATAGCAGAAAAATGCTCCGCTGTTTGGTTCTTTATTTCTTTTATCTTTTCTTCCCGTTCCAGTTTATCCGGGTTTGATACCGCCACTTGCAATTTGTCAGTGACAAACTCTCTTACAGCAGTGTCTATTTCTGCCGGAACTTCATAAAGCGGTTTTTCTTTCTTTTGTTTTCCTACTTTAGTAATAATATCTTCTTGGAAATTAACGATTTGGCGAATGATATCATGCCCAAACATAATTGCATCTAAAACAGTTTCTTCCGGCAGCTCGTTGGCACCGGCTTCGACCATAAGCACGGCATCTTCGGTGCCGGCTACAACCAGATTAAGTTCACTGCAGCCCTGTTGGGAAACAGTAGGATTTACAACAAATTGATTATTAATAAGTCCAATACGTACCCCGCCAATTGGGCCGCCAAAAATAATGTCCGATATGCCTAAAGCGCAAGAAGCGCCAATCATTGCCGGAATATCAGGGGGATTATCCTGATCAACAGATAATACCGTCGCCACGATTTGAACATCATTACGTAAACCATCAGCAAACAAAGGTCGAATCGGACGGTCAATCAACCTGCCGGCTAATATTGCCGATTCACTGGGTCTGCCTTCACGCTTAATAAAGCCACCGGGAATTTTACCTACCGAATACAGTCTTTCTTCATAGTCAACGGTTAAGGGAAAGAAATCTATACCAAGCCTGGGTTCCGCCGACTGAGTGGCAGTAACCAGTACTGCCGTGTCACCGTATCGGACTAGCACTGCTCCATTTGCCTGTTTAGCCATCTTGCCCGATTCAATAGTCAAAGCACGACCGCCTATCTCCAATTGAAATACTTCCATATTTTGTTTTCCTCCTCTTATACCCCTTTTCTTTTTCACAAAGAATTCAACTTCGACATTTTTCTTATTATTCCCTTTTTTATTTTGGTTTAACCTGTAAATAAATAAAAAAGCGGCAGACCGCTTTTTTATTTTCTGAGATTGAGTTTTTCGAGAATTGTGCGATAGCGCTCAATATCGTTGTCACGCAGATAATTCAACAATCCTCTGCGTTGACCAACCATCTTCAAAAGACCGCGCCGTGAATGATGATCTTTCTTATGCTCTTTCAAATGCCCGGTCAAATAGTTGATTCTTTCGGTCAGAATTGCAATCTGTACTTCAGGCGATCCTGTATCGTTAGGGTGCATACGATATTTTTCAATGAGCTGTTGTTTATTTTCCGGCGTCAACATGTGGTCACCTCCTCTTCCTCTAATCCCCTCTAGCCAAGACAATCGCCGGAGAATCGACTATCCTCGCCATGGTTCATGATGTATCTAGTGCTATGCTATGCACTGAAGTAAATATTACCACAAACATGTAGTCAATGCAAATATTATTTGTTGCTTTTTAGGAATTCAGAATTCAGAATTCAGAATTCTGAATTCGGTAGTCAGAATCTGATTGCTTTGAGACGACCGTTCTCTTTTCTCGACTCCTGACTCCTGACTCCTGACTCCTAACTCCTAAATAATTACATTTGTCTGGAAAAGATCCGGTTTTGGGCCACAGAAATATCGCTGGCAATTTGCGTCGTCAGTTGCTCTACACTGCTAAAAGCAATTTCGTCCCGAATTCTATCTACAAACTCAACCAGCAAAAATCGGCCGTAAAGGTCACCGGAATAATCCAAAATATACACTTCGATTCGCCGATCACTGCCAGTAAAGGTGGGATTGGCACCAATATTGGCAATTGCATTACGTCTTATACCTTCAATTAAAACTCTTACGGCATACACACCATCTTTGGGAACCAGCAAACCAGTTGGAATGGAGAGATTAGCAGTAGGATATCCCAATGTACGCCCGCGGCCATCGCCCTTTATTACTTGTGCTTCAATGGTTAGAACTCGGCCTAATAATTTGGACGCAAGTTTGATGTCACCAGCGGCGATTAATTGCCGAACCGCAGTACTGCTCACTGGCAGGCCGTCTACACATACAGTATCAATTATCTCTACTTTAAAACCATGCTTAATACCTGCTTCGCATAAAGTTTCAGCAGTACCGGCGCCGCGAAAACCGTATGTATAATTAGATCCAATAATGACGTACCTCAGATCAAAGTATTTAAGAAGCAAGGAAATAAAATTATCCGGGCTCAAATGTAGCATTTGTTCCGTGAACGGGATATTGAGAAAGATGTTAATTGACAAAGCCTCAATAAGACGTGCTTTTTCTTGCGCTGTAATAATTTGCGAGGGACAGCGCTCAGGATCAATAATACAAAGTGGATGATTGCTGAAAGTGAAAACCACACTCGTACCGAAAATAACTCTGGCTAACTCTGCCGTATGAGAAATAATTCTTTTGTGTCCCACATGCACGCCATCAAATGTACCAAGTGCCATTACCGTTTGATTGAGTCTAAAAATATCACAAATATCACGAATATCACTAAGGTGAGTAAATACTTTCATAAAGCAAAATACTCCTAAAATATCAGTTTGACAACTTAATTTAAAACTTTTACCGGACTAAGAACGTGCTGTCCTTCCGTCTTCTTAAAAAGCAGTCCAATTCCAATGAACGTATTAGACTGATCATATATTTTGACACTTTGTTTCAAAACTTGAATCTCATGATTATAAGCATAGGGAACGCTCCGGCCGTTGCAAATGGCTTTAGCCTCATCAGGTGTCAACACTACGGAGGGTATTGTTAAAACACGGTCGGCCGGCAGTATAGCTTCTTCTTTCGCGGCGGCAATTTCTTCGATAGTCCAAGAGTTTTCTAGAAAAAACTGGCCGACACGCGTCCTCACCAAAAAAGACATAACGGCCGGACACCCGAGTTTTTTACCAATATCAACGCATAGGGAGCGTATGTAAGTACCTTTAGAACACGTGACATCAAATAAAAGTTTATGGTAATTGGCTTTGACCAATGAAATATCATAAATTATAATATTTCTTGGCTTTGGCTCAACATCCACTCCCGCCCGCGCAAGTTCATAAAGCTTTTTACCACCAACTTTGATAGCAGAATATATAGGTGGAATCTGCGTAATTTCGCCTAAGAATGAAACAAGCACCTGTTCGATCCGACTCGGCTCAGGAACAGCGCAATCAATAGCAGTATAAGTGATCCTGCCGGTGTCGTCTGCGGTATCCGTTTCATAACCGAAAGTCACTTCGGCCCGGTAGCTCTTGTCATCATTCGTCGTGTATTCAATTAACCTGGTGGCATTGCCGATAAATACCGGCAATACTCCGGCCGCAGCAGGATCAAGGGTTCCGGCATGCCCAACCCGTTTAATCCCATAGATCCGGCGAATGAAAGACACAACGTCATGAGAGGTCATGCCTGGCGGTTTGAGAATATTGAGTACCCCTGAGATCATTATCCTGATCTCCCATCATTTTTCGACAGTTTCTCAATAGCAGAAATAAGTTGATCTTTCACCAGGTCCACCGGTCCATTAATTGTGCAACCGGCGGCGCGAGCGTGCCCACCGCCGCCAAATGTAAGGGCAACACGACTAACATCAGTAATTTTTGATCGCAAGCTGACTCTAATTACATTATCATTAACCACTTTTAATAATACGGCAATTTCCACACCGGCAATGTTTCGCGGATAATTAATAAGCCCCTCAGTATCGTCATTTAGTTCTTGAAGAAGTGACGGCATAACTGTTAGAAAAGCAACCTGTCCGGTTGCGCTCAATTCGCGAATTTCAAGCGTCTCTAAAATTTTCGGTAAGACCTTAATTGCGGCTAGCGGTCTTGTATCAAGACACTCCGCAATTTTACTCGGCTTGGCTCCGTACTCTACCAAATCCGCTGCATAACGGAGAGCATTGGGCGAGGTATTGGCATAACGGAAGAAACCACAATCAGTAGCTATTGCTGTAAATAGACATGTTGCCATTTCCTTAGTGATTGAGGCTTTCTCCAGTTCTAATAGCTGCATAATAATCTCGCCTGTAGCCGCTGCAGCGCTATCGAGGTATAAGTAGTCCGCATATTTGGTGTTGGAAATATGGTGATCAATATTGAGAATCGGCGCCTTTACCATATGTTTAACCTTGCCTATTCTCTCGGCATCGCTTGCATCCAAGACAACAAGCAAATCAGCAGTTTCGGGGGTTTCAGGCAGCTTTTGAATCTCTTCGGTGCCAGGTAAAAAAGCTAGCGAGGCTGGTATATCATCATCTAATAACAAACGAATACATTTTCCTGTGGACACTAAATAGAAATACAGCGCCAATAATGACCCTAGGGCATCGCCGTCAGGATGAATATGAGTGGTTAGCACAATATTAAACGCTTTACGCAGTAATTGGGCACTAACTGCGAGTGATATCTCCATAACGCTACTAACCGCCTTCTTCCTGCTTAATTTTAAGCAATAGTTCTTGAATTCTGGCACTATGATCAAGAGACTCGTCAAGATGCAGTGACAACTCGGGAGTAAAGCGCATGCGGATTCTCTTGCCTATTTCCGTACGTAAAAAACCTAAAGACGATTGTAATCCTTGCCATGTTACCAGTTTCTGATCTTCGTTTCCCATTAAGCTAAGATATACTTTTGCGCTGCGCAAATCGCCGCTTGCCTCTACCCGGGTTACCGTGACAAAACCGATCCGGGGATCCTTCAATTCACTTAATATAATCTGACTGATTTCTTGTTTTATAAACTCTTGTACCTTCTCTACCCGCAGTTGACCCATGATATCCCTCCAAGCAGAAACCCTAGCTGGGCTTTTGCGCGACTTCTTCCATGGAAAAAGCTTCCATGATATCGCCTTCTTTAATATCCCGGTATTTCTCAAGGGAAATACCGCATTCATATCCTTGTGCAATTTCTTTTACATCATCTTTAAAACGACGCAAAGACTCAACTTTACCTTCATGTACTACAATTCCGTTACGAATCAGCCGAATCTGAGAAGTACCGGTAATTTTGCCTTCCAGAACATAAGAACCTGCTACCACTGCCTTAGGCACATTAAACACCTGCCGTACTTCCGCCCGGCCATGAATCACTTCTTTCAATTCCGGCGCCAGCATACCGTTGATCGCAGCTTCCACATCGTTAATAGCATCATAGATTACCCGATACGTTCTGATGTCAATATTTTCGTTTTCAGCAGCTTTCCGGGCATTGCCATCAGGGCGAACATTAAAGCCGATAATCAAACCATTAGACGTTGAAGCCAGCATGACGTCGGATTCATTAATAGCTCCAACACCGGCATGAATAATATTTACCCGCACTTCCTTATTTTGTAAGTTAACCAAAGATTGTTGCAATGCTTCAATCGATCCTTGAACATCAGCCTTTACAATGATATTCAAGTCTTTTAAGTTACCTTCCTGAATTTGCTTAAACAATTCATCCAGAGATACTTTTTGCGATTGCTTTTGTTCTTCCGTGCGTTTTTTAGCCAGACGTTTCTCGGCAACTATGCGGGCCGTTTTCTCGTCAACAGCTACTAAATTATCGCCGGCCTGAGGTACCTCAGCTAAACCTAACACCTCTACCGGTGCTGATGGCTCAGCTTTTTTCACTTTCTCGCTGCGGTCGTTGATCATCGCCCGTACTTTGCCAAAAGCAGTCCCGGCAATAATCGAATCCCCAATTCTAAGCGTTCCTTTTTGTACCAGAACTGTAGCTACAACACCCCGGCCTTTGTCTAATTTGGCTTCAATGATGGTACCATAGGCCGCCCGGTTAGGGTTGGCTTTCAGGTCCAGCATTTCAGCAACTAATAGTACCATCTCCAATAATTCATTCAAACCTGTCTTTTTATGAGCAGAAACCGGAACCATGATGGTATCTCCCCCCCAGTCCTCGGGGATAAGTCCATGTTCCGAGAGTTGTTGTTTAACCCGGTCGGGATTGGCGCCCTCCCGGTCTATCTTATTAATCGCCACGATAATCGGCACTTGGGCCGACTTAGCATGGTTGATGGCTTCAATGGTCTGCGGCATAACGCCGTCATCAGCCGCTACTACTAAAATAGCAATATCGGTGACCTGAGCGCCCCGTGCCCGCATAGCTGTGAAGGCCTCATGTCCGGGAGTGTCCAAAAATACAATTTTTTTGCCTTGGCACATCACTTGATAAGCGCCGATATGTTGCGTAATTCCACCGGCTTCTTGGGCAGTAACATTAGTTTGCCGTATTGTATCAAGTAAAGAAGTTTTCCCGTGATCGACATGACCCATTACAGTCACCACCGGGTGCCTGTAGACAAGGTCTTTAGGATCATCTTCGATTTCCGGAATTTCCGTAGGATCCTCTTCCGGCGGCAACTCTTCAACGGAAGTTCCAAACTCACTGGCCAAAATGCTTGCTGTTTCAAAATCCACCTCTTGGTTTATACTGGCCATTATACCTAACAACATGAGCTTTTTAATTACTTCGCTAACTTCACGTCCTAGCTTACTCGCCAAATCCTTTACTGAAATAGATTCCCCCAGTTTGATAACTTTTGGTTTAGGCGGCTCGGCTTTAGCAGGAGCCGGTATATTAGCCTGCGGGTTACGGGAATTTTGTATGTGGCGGTTTTGGTGCTGATTCTGTCTACCCCCTTGCCCCCCCGTACCAGAGGACTTAGGACCAGAACTATGGGGAGTCATAGGACGACGGCCTTGCGAATGTTGCCCTTGCTGTTTATCCGTCCGCACGTTGCTTGGACGATTATTGTGCGCCGTCTGCTGAATTTGAGAAACTCCGGCTGTAGATGCAACAGGACGGTTTTGTCCTGGGCGATCTTGATTTTGATTTGACCATTGTGGACGCTGCTGGTTGAGCCTATTCGCTTGAGCTTGAGGATTCGAACGATAGTTATTATTCTGTTGTCCCCCGCTAAAACCTTGATTGTTTTGCTGGGAACGCTGTTGATTTGGACGGTCGGTCGGATATTGTTGACGTTGTTGTGGTGACTGGTTTTGTGGTGACTGGTTTTGGCGTTGAAATGGTCGTTGCTGCTGAGGTAGCCCCCCATTCTGCCCGCGGGGTTGATATTGTTTATTGGAGAACTGCTGTCGCTGTACATTTTGTCTGTCTGACTGATGGTGTTGAAGTTGCTGTACTTGAACTTGTGGTGTTGACTGTTGCGATTGTTGTGACTGGTGTGGCCGTTGCCGCTGATTGTCGACAGGTTGATTGACTTGGGCATTAATAGGTTGTTTTTCAGACTTATTCTCTTCAACCGGACCTGTTTTTCTCGCAAACGTGTGTTCTATCACCTGTTTCGCGTCTTCATCAACACTACTCATGTGGTTTTTGGCGGTGACGCTGTGTCTACCCAAGATATCTATAATAACCTTACTGGAAGTATTAAATTCTTTAGCCAATTCATATACTCTGTATTTTGACATTGATCCACCCCCCAATTTTCTTTCTCTCCCCTGGCGGTATCTAACCCATATGATTAGAGCAATGAAACGATTGATTTTGCAAAACCGTCATCAATAATTGCTATCGCCGCTCGTCGAGCTTTTCCGATACATCGACCTAAATGATCCTTGGATGACGCTTCATAAGAAGCAATTTTATAGTATGCAGCTTGATCACGATAGGTCTGCTTGGTACTTTCCGATGCGTCAGAAGCAATCAGTAGAAGCCTGGCTTTTCCTGATTTTATAGCTCCTTGAACAGCGAATTCCCCGGATGCCAGTTTCCCTGCTTTTTGGGCTAGGCCAAGAATTGACATAAGTTTCTGCTCATTCATTTGTTATACCTGAGCGTAACAACTCGTAAACCTCCGCCTCAATAGTTTGTTTAAGTGCGCGTTCCAGTCGCTTCTCTTTAAATGCTTTCGCAAAGCATTGCTCGCTACGGCAAACATATGCTCCTCGTCCGGCTTTTTTTCCTGTCGAGTCTAAGATAACTTCGCCGTTAGGAGTACGTACAACTCTTAATAATTCCTTCTTGTTTTTCATTTCCTGGCAACCAACGCACATTCTTTGGGGTATCTTTCGCGGTTTCACACCAGTTCCTCCTCAGCAAGCAGAGGATCCTGCCCAGATGAATTCCCTAATTGTGCAGCCTGAGATTCACTTTTGATATCAATTTTCCACCCTGTTAATTTGGCAGCCAGCCTGGCATTCTGTCCTTCCTTACCAATTGCAAGCGACAATTGGTAATCAGGCACAATAACCCGGGACATTTTATCGTTTTCCTGCACATCCACAGATACTACTTTGGCAGGGCTTAACGCATTGGCTATATATTTGGCTGGATCAACATTCCACTTAACAATATCAATTTTTTCACCTTTTAATTCATTGACAATAGTCTGGACGCGCATTCCTTTGTGACCGACGCAGGCGCCTACAGGGTCAACAGTTTCGTCGCGGGAATGGACAGCTATTTTAGATCGTAGTCCGGGCTCGCGCGCCACGGATTTGATTTCCACTATACCGTCATGGATTTCCGGCACTTCTAATTCAAACAACCGTTTTAACAGGCCGGGATGAGTGCGCGAAACCAGAATCTGCGGCCCTTTGGTAGTTTTTTTAACCTCAATGATATATGTTTTCAGCCGATCACCATGTTTATAGCTCTCATCAGGCATTTGCTCGGAGGGACCCAAAATGGCTTCGGCTTTGCCTAGGTCTATGTATACATTCTTTTGCTCCATACGTTGGACAATGCCAGTAACAATATCACTTTCACGGTTAGAAAACTCTTCGTAAATCATACCCCGTTCAGCTTCCCGTATACGTTGTACAACTACCTGCTTGGCTGTCTGTGCTGCTATTCTGCCAAAATTCTTGGGAGTAACTTCAAGTTCGACAACATCTTCCAGCTCGTAGCGAGGATCCATAGCTTTGGCTTCATTTAAATTGATTTCGAGACGAGAATCGGCCACGTTATCAACAACAGTTTTACGAGCATATACGTGGATTTCACCAGTAATACGGTCTAAAGACACACGTACATTTTGGGCAGAGCCGAAATTTCTTTTATAGGCTGATATCAAGGCGGCTTCAATGGCATCAAACAGAACTTCCGGCGTAATCCCCTTCTCTCTACCTAATTGCTCAAAAGCTTGCATAAATTCAGCATTCACCAATATTCCCCCTATTCAATTTTCTTGATTTAAAAGTCGATATGGAGTCTGACCTGCGCCACTTTTTCTTTAGGAAGGTGTACTTCGGCCCCGCCGATATTAATTGTAATAATGTCGTCAATCAAATCTACCAGCGTTCCGATAAGAACTTTCTGTCCATCTACAGGTTCATAGGTCTTTATCTCCACTTTGTCCCCTTTATGGCGAACATAATCGCGATTTTTTTTGAGAGGACGATCCAAACCTGGCGAAGAGACCTCTAAATAATATCTTTCTTTAATAATGTCAAGTTCATCCAATTTGGCTTCCACCCGCTCACTTACCCACTGGCAGTCATCTAATTCAATACCTTTTTCTTTATCTAAAAAAATCCTTAAGTACCATTCTCGTTCCTTTATGTACTCAACATCCACAACCTCAAGCCCGGTTCCAGCAATAATATCATTGACGATTTTTTCTACAGCTTCTTCAATTTTTTCTCTGGCCAAAATACCACACCCCCAATATTAAAGTGATTCAGCGAAACGCTACATATCCGGTATCTTTATTGTAACCTATTGCTATGTATGCTTATACCCTGATATTGGAAATGGCGAAATACAGCAATAAGATGAAAGAGTGGGCTTTTCACCCACTCTTGAAACAGTTAAAACTTTAATTCTACAATATTATAACACCTAGAAACAAATAACACAACAAATTTAACGTAAATTTTGCCTATTAGGAAAATCATGCAAACAACATAATTTGGTCTGTTTCATCCATATCGTGCAAACAGCCATGTTCTTTCAGTATGTCGATGACTGCCCTCGATATTCGGGCCCGTGAACGTAAATCTTCCAAAGATGAAAAAGGTTTTTTCCGCCGGGCTTCAGCGATATTGTGAGCCGCCGCATCTCCAAGTCCCTGCAGTGACGCAAGCGGCGGCAAAAGCCCATCATCAGCTATGATGAACTTTGTTGCGTCTGAGGTATATAAGTCTACTCGCCGGAATGTATAACCCCTTAAATACATCTCAAGTGCCATCTCCACAATTGTCTGCAGACCTTTTTCCTTAGCCGTCATAGCATTGCCTTTTTGCTCAAATTCCAATAACTTAGCCCTTAAGGCACCTTCACCTTGAATAATAAGGCCGGCGTCAAATTCCGTTGCCCGAACGGTAAAATAGGAAGCATAAAAAGCAAGCGGGTAGTGGACCTTGCAATAAGCAATACGAAATGCCATCATAACATAAGCAACGGCATGGGCTTTGGGAAACATATATTTAATTTTTTGGCAGGACTCAATGTACCACTCCGGAACATTTTTAGCCCGCATCTTTTCTACATCGTCCGGTTTGACTCCTTTTCCTTTGCGTACGCCCTCCATTATTTTAAAAGCAGTTTGCGGTTCTACACCTTTATGAATGAGATAAACCATAATATCATCACGGGTAGAAATGGCCTCGGAAAGCCTGACCGTACCACTCTTTATCAAATCCTGAGCATTATTCAGCCAAACATCTGTACCATGGGAAAAACCACTAATACGAACTAGCTCACTGAATGTTTTCGGTTTAGTATCTTCAAGCATTTGACGGACAAATTTAGTGCCAAATTCGGGAATCCCAAAGGTCCCCACCGTACTGCCCAGTTGCTCCGCTGTAAGCTTTAGCACCTCAGTCGATGAAAATAAACTCATTGTTTCCCTATCGTCAAACGGCAGTGATTTTGCATCAATGCCGGTCAGATCTTCCAGCATTTTTATTACCGTAGGATCGTCATGTCCTAAAATGTCCAATTTAACTAACCTGCTGCTAATAGAATGATAATCGAAGTGCGTCGTGATGGTAGATGAATTCTTATCGTCGGCAGGAAATTGAATAGGAGTAAAATGGTGCACGTCCATATCTCTCGGAACAACCATAATCCCCCCCGGATGCTGACCGGTTGTACGTTTTACCCCTGTGCAGCCTGCGACCAATCGGTCAATATGTGCGTTTCTAGCTACAATCCCCTTTTCGGCGCAATAGTTTTTAACAAAGCCATACGCGGTTTTTTCCGCAATAGTCGCGATAGTTCCAGCTCTAAATACGTTATCTTTTCCAAACAATTCTTCTGTATATTTGTGGGCAACCGGTTGATAATCCCCGGAAAAATTGAGGTCAATATCAGGTACTTTGTCGCCATGAAATCCCATAAATACCGCAAAAGGAATGTTATGCCCGTTTTTTACCATCAGAGTTTGACACTTTGAACACACCTTATCAGGCAAATCAAAGCCGCCGCCGTAACTGCCATCGGTGATAAATTCACTGTTCTTACAGTTAGGACAGCGCCAGTGTGGCGGTAAAGGATTTACTTCCGTGATGCCGGTCATGGTAGCAACAAAGGATGAACCGACAGAACCCCGGGAACCAACCAGATAACCATCATCCATTGATTTCTTTACCAGTTTGTGAGCGATTAGATATAAAACCGCAAAACCGTTATTAATAATTGAGTTCAATTCATACTCCAAACGCTCAGCCACTATTGCCGGCAGGGGACTGCCGTACAAAGCCTCGGCGTTTTGGTAAGACATGGACTTTATTTCCTCTTCCGCGCCTGGTATCTGGGGCGAATAAAGTTCGTCCGGAATGGGTTTAATGGATTCCACCATATCATTAATTAGACGGGGGTTTTCCACTACAGCCTGAAATGCCAATTGGGTCCCAAGATAGCTGAACTCTTCAAGCATCTCTTGCGTTGTCCGAAAATAAAGCGGCGGCTGATTATCGGCGTCATCAAATCCTTGGCCTGCCATTAGAATTCGGCGATAAATCTCATCTTCAGGATTCAAAAAATGAACATCACAGGTTGCCACTACCGGTTTATTCAATCTAGCTGCCAATTCACAAACTTTTATATTGATTTGCCGCAAACCATCTTGATTGGCAATTTTTCCTTTGCGAACTAAAAATTCATTATTTTTAATAGGTTGGATTTCCAGATAATCATAAAAGCCGGCTATCGCCAGCAAGTGTTCGTCCGGTGCACCGTTTACAATGGCCTGTATTAATTCGCCGGCTTCACAGGCAGATCCCAAAATGAGTCCCTCCCGGTACTCGTTTAAGACTGCCCTGGGAATGCGGGGAGTGCGATGCAGATATCTTAAATGGGATATAGAAACCAGTCGATATAAGTTGCGCAAGCCAATATTATTTCTCGCTAAGATTACAATATGCCGGGCTTGATTAATATCTTCATCAAAAAGGTAACCTTCCATACCATAAATAATTTTAATCCCAGCTTCAATCGCTTCTTCGTGGGCTTCCGGAAAGGCTTGAACTACCCCGTGGTCAGTAATGGCTACAGCCGGATGGCCCCACTTAGCCGCTGTTTTGATTAAACTTTTGATAGATACTACGGCGTCCAAAGTGCTCATCCTAGTGTGCGCATGAAGTTCGATCCGCGGGGTTTCACAGGTATCCTCTCTCTCCACCCGTTCTACCCGGCACATGCTGTCTGTAAACAAAACAAGTTCATTGGAAAACTTATCAAACTGAACGGTTCCCTTCACTTTTACGTATAGTCCGTTTTTGATAACTGCCGATACTTTTTTAAATTGCTCTTCATTGTCAAAAAATACTTTATTGCTTATACCGTCAGTATTATCAATAAGATCATAAGTAAGTAAGAAGCGGCCTGAGCGTAGCTCTTTCCCTTCCAAATTCATAATCTGGCCTACAATAACCACATTGCGGACTTCATCCTGAATTGAACTGATTGTTTGTTGTCCGGCATCACTAATGTTGCGGATATTACGCCCAAAGATGACCGGACTGTCATTATTCCTCACTTTATTCGGAGCGGAATTTTCAGATAAAGCCTCCACATATTCGGGAGTCATGAGAGAAGACTCACAATCATCAGGAATTTCGGCCAGTCCTGAGTTGGTAAAACGTATTTCACAAATGCGACCATACTCACGCAGGATAAAGGATTTTATGGTATGATCAATGCCACGGTCGGCCACAATTGCTGCCGATAAATTACCAACTGTTTCAATTGACAAAATTTCGCCGTCAAAGCTGAATGAGGCATTTAACAAAATATGTCGCACAGCCGGATTATCTTGAGATACTTGACCGACAAACTCAGTCCAGCATTGAGACAGATACGCCGCTAAATCCCCAAGTTGTTGAACGAATGCTACTTTTGACAATCCACAACGACTGCAAAGGTATTTTTCTGCCGGCGCTAAAATCGAATCCGGAATATTTTTTTGAACATTAAGAAAAATCTTCCATGATCCTGAACTGCCATATTCCGTATTGATTTCAACCTTACTGATTCTGGCAGACCGTAAGGCCTCGTACCCCGAATCTACAATATTAAGTTCAAGTCCTGCGATAAATTGATATAAATTCGATATTCCTTCAGGAATTACACAATAGCTAGACATACTCGTCTCCCTACTAAGTATCACGCCTTTTTAAAATTTAAAGTCCGGACATCAATTGGGTAATGCTTCCAATATAATCTTCGGCTTTAAAAAAGGAGGTTTCACCAGTACGGCGTATTTTGACTTCGATCAGGCCTTCGCTTAAAGCTTTCGGTCCAACCGTTATGCGTAAAGGATAGCCAATTAGGTCGGCGTCCTTAAATTTAACGCCCGGTCGTTCATTACGATCATCCAACACTGTTTCGATGCTGTTACCGTTAAGCTCTGAATATATCTTTTCCGCTAAGGACATCTGCGCTTCATCTTTTGCGTTAACAGGCACTACTACCGCCTGGTAAGGAGCAATAGGTACCGGCCAAATAATGCCGTTCTCATCGTAATTCTGTTCAATAGCAGCAGCCATTGTCCGGCTGACCCCAACCCCGTAACACCCCATGACCATCGGCTTTTCTATGCCATTCTCGTCGATGAATGTCGCCTGAAGCGCCTTACTGTATTTAGTGTATAATTTAAATACCTGACCGACTTCAATCCCTCTGGTAGTTTTAACCTTGATGCCACAGCGGGGACAAGGATCATTTTCCCGGATTAAACGAATATCAGCAACAAGAAACGGGCTGAAGTCACGCTTCGGATTAACGTTAATGTAATGCCGCTCCGGTTGGTTGGCTCCACACACCGCGTTGTACATGTTCATAACAGAGTGATCAGCCACGATTGCAACTTTTTCTGAATTTTGAACACCGACGGGTCCCAGATATCCTACCGTACTGCCGGTTATTCTGGTAATGACATCTTCCGTAGCTAAATCAATACGCAAACATTTCAACTTATTTAACAACTTAATTTCATTAACTTCATGATCCCCGCGAACAAGCGCAAAAATCAGCTGTTCCCCGTCGGTAATGTAGGCAAGAGTCTTTATAGTTCTCGCGGGAGCAACACCTAAATATTTGCTAACAGCCGCGATAGTTTTTGTACCAGGAGTGTCTGTTATTGTTAATGGTAACAATTCTTCGTCAGCGTGAATAATTGGATGTAATTCAGCTTTTTCCACGTTGGCGGTATACTCACAGGATGGACAATAAACAATTGCTGCTTCACCGGAATCAGCAATTACCATAAATTCATGGGAACCACTGCCGCCAATAGCGCCTGAATCGGCTTCAACGGCCCTAAACGTAAGTCCGCAGCGGCTAAAGATTTTTGTATAAGCATCATACATTTTATCATAACTTTCATCAAGACCAGCTTCATCCTTGTCGAATGAATATAAATCTTTCATAATAAATTCGCGCCCCCGCATCAGACCAAATCTAGGCCGGATTTCATCACGATATTTATTTTGAATTTGATACAAGCGAAGGGGTAATTGACGATAAGAACGAACATCTCCTCTTACAAGAGTAGTAATCATTTCCTCGTGAGTCGGACCTAAACAGAAGTCACGATTATGGCGGTCTTTTAAGCGAAACATTTCATCGCCGTATACGCTCCAACGCCCTGTCTCCATCCACATTTCCGCCGGCTGAATAACAGGCATGAAGAGTTCCTGCCCCCCCTTCGCGTCCATTTCTTCCCGTACAATATTTTCGATTTTCCGCAGAACCCGCCACGCTAGCGGCAGATAGGAGTATATACCTCCAGCTGCTTTTCTGATAAAACCGGCTCGCAGCATCAATTGATGACTAATTACTTCGGCTTCGGCAGGAGTTTCCCGCAGAGTCGGAGCATAGAGTTGTGAAGCTCGCATCGTTATATATCCTCCCTAATGATTGCATCGATTTCCTCAAATAATGAATTGACAAGTTCCGTTTCGGAAACTTTTCTTATGATTTGTCCTTTGCGAAATATAAGGCCCTGTTCTGTGCCGCCGGCAATGCCAACATCTGCTTCTTTGGCCTCGCCCGGTCCATTGACCACACACCCCATTACAGCGACTTTTATGGGTTTACGTATTGCAGTGAGCCGCTGTTCTACCGCTTCCGCGATGGATTGCAAATTAATCCTGCAGCGTCCGCAGGTAGGGCAGGAAATTAGAGTTGGTCCATATTCCCTAAGCCCTAAAGATTTTAAAATTTCACTGCCTACTCTGACTTCTTCCACCGGATCGCCAGTAAGAGAAACCCTTATAGTGTCGCCTACACCCTCTGCCAGCAGCGCCCCCAGGCCTACGGCGGATTTTATTACTCCTGATTTGACGGTTCCCGCTTCGGTAATTCCCAAATGAAGCGGGTAGTCTACAGTTTCCGACATCATACGGTAGGCCTGAACAGTAAGCGGTACATCGTGGGCTTTTAATGATATTTTTATATCATGAAAGCCTAATCTTTCCAATATATTCACATGTCCCATAGCGCTTTCAACCATGGCGTCAGCAGTTGGTCTCCCCCCGTACTTGGCTAGTATGCTTTGCTCTAATGAACCGGCATTTACGCCAATCCGGATAGGAATTCTACTCTTTTTTGCTTGTTTGACAACAGCCGCAACATGATCTGCAGCCTGAATATTACCTGGATTAAGGCGTAAAGCATCTATCCCGCGCTCCATCACGGCAATCGCCAAACGAAAATCAAAATGAATATCAGCAACTAAAGGCACTTTCGTTGCTTTTTTTATTTGCTCAACAGCTTGTGCCGCAGCCATATCAGGTATCGCAATTCTCACAATGTCGCAGCCGGCAGTTTGTAACTGTTCTATTTGTTTCACAGTCGCATCAACATCATCGGTCCTGGTATTGGTCATAGACTGGACGGATATTGGAGCTTCACCGCCCACTGTAATATCGCCGATACGGATCGGGCGCGTTTTTTTTCTTTGCATAGTTATCACGTTATCAACCATCAACCGACACCACCATAAACCAATAGTTTCAACCCAATTTCTCCAGCCATCTTGATATATCCTTAAATGTTGCAACAATCATGAGCAGCAATAATAAGGCAAAGCCAATCATCTGAATAAATTGCATATGATTTTTGTTTAACGGTTTACGCCGGATGCCTTCTACCGCTAAAGTTACTACATGTCCGCCGTCTAAAACAGGGACAGGCAGCAAATTAATTAGCCCCAGGTTAATGCTTAAGAATGCGGCAAATTGCAATAGCGGAATTATGCCCAGCTGAGCAACTTCGCCTGCCATTTGAGCGACTCCGATTGGACCGGCAACGTCTGCCGGAGCTTTACCTGTAAGCATTTCACCAATGCCAACCAGCATACTGCCGCCGATACTATACGTCTGTTTGAATGCAAGTCCTAATGACTCAAATGCTTCGGGTTGATCATGAATAATTAGGGGAGTAATTCCGATAATACCTCGTTTAGCTTTGGTATCGTATTCAGGAGTTACTGTGATTGTTTGAAATTCCTTCGCCCCGCTTCGCTCGATATTTACAACCAGCTTGCTGCCTGAATTGCTTTGAATTACCTGAACAAATTGACGCCAGGAATCAATTTTTGCGCCATTAACGGCTATGATACGGTCTCCGGCAACTAAACCGGCAAGCATTGCGGGCCTATCATGAAACACTGTACCAATAATTGGTTGATCAGAGGGGGTGTCTACACCTGCACTTACGAATACGATAAAAAATAAAATGACCGGCAAGACAAAGTTCATCGCTGATCCCGCTACGATTACAAGCATTCTGGCCCAAACCGGTTTAGTATTAAAAGACCTTTCATCCTGCTCTTCGTCTGGATCCATCCCGGCAATTTTATTAAAACCGCCAAGGGGCACAATGCGGATGGAGTATATTGTTTCACCAACTTGACGGCTAACCAGTTTGGGGCCAAAGCCGATAGCGAATTCGTCAACCCGCATACCGACAAGCTTAGCGGTTATAAAATGACCAAGTTCATGGAACAAAATTAACAGCCCGAAGACAAAGATAGCGGCAATTATAGGAATTATGGTAGCAATCAACATTGATAACAGACATTCCACAACCTTTCATTAATTAATCGTAAATTAATCGTACTTTTCTCAGGAGTCAGACTTCCATGCTGTCTGCAACGGCACCAGCAAAGAAGATAAAAGAAGATAAAAGAAGATAAAAATAGTCATTTTTATAGAACAATCAACATTGCTTTATTGCTTTCGCCATATGCTCGATCATTTGACATGCGGATTGTCTTGCCCACGAATCACAGGAAATAATCGCAGTTATATCCGGGTTCATAACGCTCTGATGCTGGGACATGGTATCTTTTATAACCCGTGGAATGTCCAGATAGCTAATTTTTCCGTTTAAAAAGGCGTATACTGCTACTTCATTTGCGGCATTATACACGCACGGTAAAGTACCGCCGCTACGTCCTGCAAGGTAAGCCAGGTTTAAGGCTGAAAAAGTATTAATATCTGGAGATTCAAATGTTAAGGCGCCAATTGATGTAAAATCCAGTTTGGGGAAATCAGTCACCAGTCGTTCGGGATAGGTAAGAGCATACTGGATGGGAACACGCATGTCTGGTTGGCCTAGCTGAGCTAAAACGCTCCCATCAATAAATTCTACCATCGAATGAATGATGCTTTGCGGGTGAATCGTCACTTCAATTTGATCATAATCAACGCCAAAAAGCCACCTGGCTTCAATTACTTCTAATCCTTTATTCGCTAAAGTAGATGAGTCTATGGTAATTTTTCTCCCCATAGACCAATTAGGATGGTGCAGACAATCGGCTACGTTTACGGAAACCAACTGCGCCGCTGTGAAGCCACGAAAAGGTCCCCCGGATGCGGTTAAAATTATTCTGCGAATTTTTTCTGTATTTTCTCCCTGCAAACATTGGAAAATGGCGCTATGCTCGCTATCTACCGGCAATATACGAACATTATAACGCTTAGCGAGCTTCATAACAAGTTCGCCTGCCGCCACCAAAGTTTCTTTATTAGCAAATGCAATATCTTTCCCGTTTTCTATGGCTGCTATCGTCGGCTTCAGGCCGGCAAAGCCCACTAATGCCGTCAATACTATATGAGTAGATTTTTCCGTAGCCGCCGCCAGCAACCCTTCCTCACCGGTTAGTATCAGGGTAGAGCCACGATACCTGCGAACAAGACGGTCCGCTGCCTGTTTGTCTACCAATACAGCTATTGCGGGTTTAAAATACTCAATCTGTTCCTCAAGCATTTGATCATTGTGGTAAGCTGCCAAAGCACTGATAGAAAGCGTTGCTGGGTTCTTGGAGATAACTGTCAAAGCTTGGGTTCCGATTGAACCTGTACTTCCTAAAATTGAAACATATCTCATGCTGCCAATGTCTCCTATGTCTCCTATTTCCCCTATTAAAAATAAAAATCAGTAAAACTGCGCGCTTCCCAAACAAGAACTTATAAACTTAATGGAGAACGAAAAAATTTATGTAATAAAATACTGCGGGAACTGTTATCATCATAGCATCAAACCGGTCAAGAATGCCCCCATGTCCCGGTAAGATGTTTCCTGAATCTTTTACGCCAGCATATCTTTTTAAAGCGGACTCAACTAAGTCGCCTAGAGGCGCGGCAATTCCAATCAATAACCCAATTAATACTAAATGGATATACGGAAGATAAGCTAGGGATCCAAATGCCAAGACTCCTGTCAGACTACCGATGAATCCCCCAATAACTCCTTCATATGTTTTGCCGGGGCTAACAGCCGGACAAAGCCTGTGTCTGCCAAGCTTGGAACCAATAAAAAAAGCAAACGTATCGCTAGCCCAAGTACCTATGAATGCCAGCCATACGTAAATAGCACCAACTGATAATTCTCCCATGTTTGTATTGATATATTGGGATTGCTCAGTAAACCGTAACATAAGAAGATGGGCAAAAGTTAAACCAATATAACAAATTCCCAAAACAGTAAAAGCCGCGTCAGCAATGGAAAAATGAGAATACGAAAAAACAGTTCCGGCCAGCACATAAATAATAAGTAGCATGATAACCAGAATAGTTTCGTCAGCATTTCCTAGCCAGGAACAACCAACAAAAAAAACAATTATTATCATACCCGGGTAATACCCAACATTTATCTCTTTTTTCTTCATCATTGTTGAGTACTCATGCCAAGCAATCAGCGCCAGCAACATTACGGCGATCGCAAACACCCATTGTCCGTAATTAATGGCATATATTATAATCGGTATTCCAACAATTGCCGTTAGTATTCTTTTGCCAAGCATCGAGCCACCTGCCAACCTTCATTTATTTTTGGTTAAACCGCCAAATCTTCTGTCGCGTTGTTGATAGTCAATAATTGCTTGAATCAAGTGCTCCGGTTTAAAGTCAGGCCAGTTCGTATTAGTAAACCAAAACTCGGAATAGGCTAATTGCCAAAGCAAATAATTGCTTATCCGGCAGTCACCGCTAGGTCGGATTAATAGATCAGGGTCTGGTAAATCTGCAGTATATAAATATGCCTGAATGGTAGATTCCTTTATCTCATCAAACGCTAACTCACCGTTGTGCACTTTTTGTGCAATTTTCTTTACAGCACGTGTAATTTCGGCACGACCACCGTAATTTACAGCAAGATTTAATGTTAATCCATTATTGTCGGCTGTATGCGTCTGAGCTTTTTCAATTTTCTTTTGCAGGTTAAATGTTAATTCTTCAACTTTTCCGATAAATCGGATCTGTACATTATTTTCATGTAATTCCTCGATTTCATTGTCGAGGTATTCTGACAAAAGTGTCATAAGGATATTAACTTCTTCAGCGGGCCGCTTCCAGTTTTCCGTAGAAAACGCATAAGCAGTTAAAACTTGTAAACCGATTTCAGATGACGCCTTAACAATTTCCCGTAATGTTTCCGCGCCGGCGCGATGTCCAAATGTACGCGGTAAACCACGCTTTTGTGCCCAGCGTCCATTACCGTCCATAATTACAGCAATATGTTTTGGCAGCCTATTTTTGTCAATCAGATCATAATTAGATATTTTTCCCTCTGAACTGTTTTTATTACGGCCAAGCCACTTTTTCCACACCCTATAGCCCTCCAGCCATGTTAAAAAAAAACTGGTCAAATTAGTGGTCTGTAATGATTGACTATATTTTGGCACAACCGAGTTAAATTTAAACCCCCTCTCGCGAGGGGGGTTTAAATTATTCTGGAGCTTTAATTGCACCAGTAGGGCAAACCGCCTCACAGGCACCACATTCAACACACTCATCTGTAATCACATAAGTTGGTTCCCCTTCTTGGATCGCACCAACCGGGCAAGTGGCCGCACAAGAACCGCATGCAACACACTCTTCAGTAATTTTGTATGCCATGATTTAGAAACACCTCCTTTCCCATTTTAGCAGCAGCTATCAAACAAATAGTACCATCAGCATTTAATCGTTGCTGAATAACGTAGAAAGTATCTGAGTCAAGACAGAAATGTTTACGGGCGGGTGAAGTATATTGAACAATGTATTTAGTGTTCGCTGCATCTAGATCCTGAATCGCATCTGATAAATGTTGACCAATATAATTCACTCATTACACTTCCATAATTTCTTTTTCTTTCCCTGTCATCACTTGATCAATTTCTTTAATAAATTTATCAGTCAATTTCTGAATATCATCCTGAGCCTTTTTAGTATCATCTTCAGAAATCGTTTTGTCTTTTTCAAGTTTTTTAATAGTATCGTTAGCGTCCCGACGTAAATTTCGAATAGCTACCCGGGTTTCTTCGGCTTTTTTGTGTACAACCTTTACAAGCTCCGTACGACGCTGCTGGGTTAGCTGTGGTATGGTCAATCTTATCACAGAGCCGTCGCTATTGGGAGTTAAACCTAAATCCGATTTCTGTATGGCTTTGTCAATTGCCGCCAGCATATTCTTTTCCCAAGGCTGGATCACGATCATTCTCGGTTCTGGAACTGATACATTGGCGACCTGATTAATTGGTGTCGGTGTACCGTAATAGTCAACTACTATCTTTTCTAAAAGTGCCGGCGTGGCCCTGCCTGCTCGTAAGGTACCATACTCTTTACGCAAGGCATCCATTGCTTTTTTCATTTTATCTTCATGACTTTCAAAGATATCCTTAACTGTCACTCTTTTCTCCCCCCACAATAGTTCCGATATCCTTGCCGAGAGCCGCTTTTAAGATATTACCCGGCTCGTCAATACTAAATACCAGAATGGGTATCTTATTATCCATACACAGCGAGGTTGCCGTAGAATCCATTACGCCTAATCCTCGCATTAATATCTCAATATGATCAAGTTCTTTAAATTTTTTGGCTTCAGGATTATAGCGGGGGTCAGAATCATAAACTCCATCTGCATTTTTCTTAGCCATAAGTATAACGTCGGCTTCTATTTCAGCAGCTCGGAGCGCCGCAGCAGTATCTGTCGAAAAATAAGGATTCCCGGTACCGGCAGCAAATATAACAACGCGCCCTTTTTCCATATGCCGTATGGCCCTCCGCCTGATGTAGGGCTCGGCAACCTGCTGCATATTAATCGCACTTTGCACCCTGGAATCAACACCACAATGCTCCAAGGCATCCTGTAAAGCCAACGCATTCATTACTGTGGCTAACATACCCATGTAGTCGGCTGTAGCTCTATCCATTCCTTTGGCACTTCCAGCCAAACCACGCCAGATGTTTCCACCGCCAACAACTATGGCAATGTCCAGTCCATAGGATTTAACTTCTTTTATTTCTTTCGCAATTAAATCAACAACAATAGGATCTATACCATAGCCTTGCGTTCCAGCCAAAGCTTCACCACTTAATTTTAAGACTACGCGCTTGTATGTAACTGTAGTCAAGAGGGGAAACCTCCTTTAGAAAAGTATTTTCTACAGGTAAATTAATAATCCTTTATGTTAGTGTATATTTAGTGTAATTTTTTTAGAAAAAAGAGAACACACTGTGTTCTCTTACTTCTTAACTGCAGCCATAACTTCGGCGGCAAAATCGTTAGATTTTTTCTCAAGTCCTTCACCCAGCTGAAATCTGGCAAATCTACGGACTGAAATATTTTCACCTATTTTAGCAATGCTTTCTGTAATAAGCTGTTGGAGAGTTTTATCAGGATCTTTAATATAAGGCTGTTCCAATAAACATACTTCCTTATAAAATTTCTCCAAACGACCTTCAATCATTTTCTCAACAATATGAGCAGGTTTTCCTTCATTGAGAGCTTGGGCTCGCAAAATCTCCCGCTCGTGATTGAGAATAGCTTCAGATACTTCCTGCCTTGCTACATAAGTTGGATTAGCGGCAGCAATCTGCATAGCGATATCACGGACTAGAGCTTTAAAATCGTCCGTCTTGGCTACAAAGTCAGTTTCGCAATTAACCTCCAACAATACCCCTATTCGTCCGCCGCCGTGTATATAAGACTCAACAAGTCCTTCGGATGCAATCCGACTGGATTTTTTGGCAGCAGCAGCCAAGCCTTTTTCTCTTAAAAAATCTATCGCTTTATCTAAGTCTCCATTTGTTTCAGTAAGAGCTTTTTTACAATCCATCATACCAGCGCCGGTACGCTCACGCAGTTCCTTAACCATTTCAGCCGTTACCATATGCCAATCCTCCCATTATATCCTTTTCTACTGTCAAAAAGGTAAGGAGGCAAAAATGTCATCCCCCCTACCTTTCAATAATTTATTCAGTCATTTGTTCGCCTTGGCGCCCTTCGAGTACAGCGTCAGCCATTTTTGCGGTTAATAGCTTAACCGCCCGGATTGCGTCGTCATTCCCCGGGATAATATAATCAATTTCATCCGGGTCACAGTTGGTATCAACTATCCCGATAATTGGAATGCTTAACTTGCGCGCTTCGGCCACCGCGATGCGCTCTTTGCGGGGATCAATAACAAACAAAGCGCCGGGAAGCTTTTGCATACTTTTTATACCACCAAGAAATTTCTGTAATCTTTCCATTTCATGGCGAAGTGTAATCACTTCTTTTTTGGGAAGTACTTCAAAAACACCTTTGATTTCCATGTCTTCCAATTCTCGCAGACGATTAATGCGTCTTTGAATGGTTTGGAAATTAGTAAGCATTCCGCCAAGCCATCTTTCATTCACATAAAACATTTCACATTTGATGGCCTCTTCTTTTACCGCGTCTTGTGCTTGCTTTTTTGTACCAACAAACAAAATTGTCTGACCTTGAGCCGCGATATCCCGCACAAAGTTGTATGCATCCTCTACCTTTTTAACGGTCTTTTGCAGATCAATAATGTAGATACCGTTACGCTCCGTAAAAATGTACGGAGCCATTTTGGGATTCCATCTTCTGGTTTGATGTCCGAAATGAACACCAGCCTCCAAAAGCTGTTTCATAGAAATAACTGACAAAAAAACACCCCCTGTTAATTTACCGCCGCCAATCGCATTTTTTGCCGCCACCTATAAGAAGGCACAGGAGACAAAATTGATTTGCGTGTGGAATTGCACCGAAAAGTAGTATATCATATCTTTTTAAAGATAACAAGACATTCTATACTATATTCTATACTATATTTTCTCATAATTTTACTGTTCTTATACCAAACTATAGTTTCTGATACTGAAAAATGCTATTTCTTACCCAACTGTAAGAATAGCATTATTTCTCCCTTTGCCATCCCGGTAGCTTTAGCGATCTCTGTGACATTATACCCTTGCGCGGACATACTTAGGACCAATCTCTGTCTATCATTGTTAGCCAAATCTTTATTGGAATGTTTCAAATACTCGTTAATCGCTAAAGTGTCGGGAACGGCACTGATTTGTATAGAATTTTTTCCATTTGTTTCATCTATTTGCGAACAACAGTCTAAGTACTCTGTATTATTTTCTTCTTCCTCGCGGTCTTTGATTTCTCGGCTTTTCATCGCCAATAATATGTATTCCGCTTGCTTTAATTGCTCATTAAGTAAATTCGATTTTGTTTGTGCCTCTTCCAGCAGGAATTCGAGATGAACAATTTTATCTTCCAACTGTTTGATAATCGTATCGGCAGTGCTCTCCAACTGCTGTTGTAGTTGAGTGGTCGGGTTGGTAAGATCAATGGAAAGCATTTTAATAAACACATCTTTTTTATATATGATAAGGAAAACAAAAAATAATAATAAAGTAAACGTAAAAATAACTCCTGTCAGCACAATTACACCTCTGGATTTTAGGTTTTGATGTCAATGATGTGACCCCTTACCGGATCAATTTGTATATCGGTTTCCGCGTCCGTCTTCGTTGTTGTATCTGAGTCATCAGAATCTGATGGCTTCATCTGAGAATTGTGTTGAGATTTTCCTTGCTTTTCCTTGGAAGCATTCTCTCTCTTTATTTTGCCGCCTTCACTCTTAGTGGCATTTTCTACTTGGCTCTGACGTTCCGCAGATACTTTTTGCATTTGTTCTGCAAACTGTTGCTGCTGAAGTGATGTTTGGTTTTCCATATGTTGCTGGCTTCTCCCCACGTCGGTTGAACGTGGAATGACGACTTGCATATCAATGGGTCGAATGCTCATACAATCACCACCGCTTTGACCTGATGCCGAAGAAGAATGAATCTATTGATACGAACCAACTTTTACTTCCCCGTCCTCGGCGTAAAATGACGCAAACTTTACAAGTTCCCGTATTGGCTTAACTAGAGTTCCTACAACAACCTTCACTCCCGGAAATACACTGTCAGCCACCTTTATTCGTCCATGGCGCATTTCCTCAAGTTGCAGTTCGATTTCGGTAATCCGGTTACGCATCGTTTCCAGCTGGCCCATTAGATGAAATTGCGCCTTAGTTAACTTCAGCAGCATCTCGCGTTTATCCGGAGGCAAGGTGGCTTGGTTCATAGAACGAAGTAAATTTAAGGCTTTCTGAGTTTGCTCCAGGCTTAGTTCAACCTTTTTTACCTCTTTACGAATCTGCTGATATTCTTCTCGCAAAGCAGGATTGACGCCAACTTCCAAATCAGTATTGGTAGCCAGGTTGGTTCCAACCACTTTAGCCTTGATCTCTTCGCCGGCACTGACATGACCCCCAACAATCAAGCCACGTTTGCCAAGGACGGTAACGTGCTTGCCGGCACTAATCCGGCTATGTAAAACAACGTCATCGACAATAGCATCTTTGCCGGCAATTATTGTTGCATTCTCGGCAAACTTAGCAACAACATTTTCGCCGGCTTTAACATAACCGCGATTCATCCCTTGAATTCCCATTCTTATGATAATATTCTTTCCTTCAACAATGCCGCCGCAAACGTTCCCCCCGATCTCCACATCCCCCTCAGCTTTCACACTAAATCCAGTTTGAACAGAACCGCGAATAACTACGCTGCCGACAAATTCAACATTTCCCGTCGATAAATCTACGTCCTCTTTGATTTCAATGACTGGGATCACGTGTATTTTATTGCCCTGAACCACCACTTGCCCCGCCTGCCCAGCCACAATACTATACTTATCAATAGCGACGACATTTTTGCCCAGAGGTAATACTACGTCTTTGCCGGGCTTGGCGACAACTTCATTGCCTAATACGTCTGTGCCGGATTCTCCCGGGGTTGCGGGAATTTTTGCCGCCAGTAACTGATCTTTCTCAACAGTAATAAACATATTTAAATTCTTGTAGTCCACTCTGCCGTCTTCCAGCTCAACCGGACGCCCTTTATTCTCAAAATCAATGGCATATTTGATGCTTGCATTAGTACCATTCTCTTGTTTTTTCCCCTGGGCAAAAACCACCATAACGCCGGGTTTTTCGAAAGCTCGTTGAATGATAGCCTGATCAATCCCGAAAACGACGCCCGCCTTTTGAATTTTTTCCATTACCTCTTCCATGGATACCTGACGGCGGCATCCCTTAGGGATGACAATATTTAAAGAGGCTTCCATCCGGTCCCGTGAAACTACTACTTCAATATCAGGTTCAGCTTCAACGGGTTTCTCCCCGAATTTAACCGGAGTTCCGGCAGCCTCTTTTACGGTACGAATGAGTAGTGCATTGTCAACTTTATCAATTCCCAAGTTTGAAAAAGCGTCAAGGATAGCCTGTGACTTAACCGGTTTGCCAGAACCTTGAGGAGGAAAAACTGCTAAAAATATCCCCTGCTCATCAGTCGTTATATTGAAGTATCCATCCAGAGTGTCAATTTCATTTTCTGCCTGTTCCAGCAGGCGCTCTTCTGTATCACTCATGCCTAAATTCCTCCTAAGGGTAAAAACGTCGCTTTACTACAATAAACTGGATTTAATTCTTGACAGCGCGCCTCGCAGTCGAAAAATAGCTTTTGTATGAAGCTGAGAGATGCGGGCTTCCGATAGTTTTAAAATAAGACTGATCTCTTTCAGGGTCATCCCCTCATAATAGTAAAGGCTCACAACCAAACGTTCCCTCGCCGGCAGCTTATCAATCGCTTTTACAAGCGTTTCCTTAACCTCTTCTTCTTCTATATGCGCGGAAGGGCTGTTGGTATGACCTGATGCGGTTTCTGTCCTGGTAAACTCCTCTAAAGGAATCAGCGTACTTGTATTAAGATGATTAATTAGGGCATGAAGTTCTCTTAGCGTAATCCCCATTGCTTGAGCTATTTCTTCGTCGGTAGAAGACCGCCCGAACTGATGCTCTAAGTCTGCTACTATTTGCTCATACTGACGCGCTTTTTGCCTTATCGTGGCCGGTATCCAGTCTTGAGCTCTTAGAGAATCAATAATTGCTCCTCGAATCCGTACTGCCGCATAAGTTTCAAATTTGACTCCCCGGGTTGGGTCAAATCTTTCAATCGACTCCAACAACCCAAAAAAACCATTGCTAACTAAATCATCTTTATCTACATGCTGCGGCAAACTAACAGCTACCCTTCCCGCTACCAGCTTTACCAGAGGTAAATAGTATTCAATTATCTTATCTTTTAATTCTATTTTATGATAAGTATAATATTCTACCCACAAGCTATTAGCTTCCCCAGTCCTTTGCTCCTCCCTGGGCGTCATGCCGGATTACCCCCTACGTCACTGTTGAATTTTTCTTTATATTTTCAAAGTTGTCAGGAGTCAAAGGTTGAAATTGTGGGCTCTCAGCAGTATGCTTGGTGGTTTTGCCGGTTTCATCATATGTATTGTCACTTAATATATCGACAATATTTCCTTTTTTAGTAATATCGTCCCTCAACTGATGCTGAAAAAACCGCTCAATAATTTCTCCCAAAACATAACCGAATACTGCAAACAAAACCATCGAAACAGTGGTACGGTATAAAATCGTAGATAATCGTCCATCATTTATAATACCGATGAGTAAAGTCAAACTGCTGGTGATCAATGATAATAAAAAACTTAGGCGTAGTTTAAACATCATGCCAATCCCTCTTATCCCTCTTATCCCTCTTATCCCTCTTTTGGATGCTAAAATTATTGGGATGCTAATTTTAAAACTCTTTTTCACCTTTATCTATCGTCTTTACCCGAAATATTCCATTATCCAGTTTTAATTCAACCGTACGTCCATAGTTGCCGCCGGTATCTTCAGCCAGCAGCCGGATTTCCATTTTTTTTAAAATCATGCGCACAGCTTCTGCATTTCGTTCCCCAACCCGCATAATATCAGTTGCATTCGCAAAAGTAAACATTTGAGCTCCGCCGGCAATTTTTGCGACAATTCTAGACTTTACACCACCTAGTTTTATGATTTCATCAAACATAAAAGGTAAAGCCGTATCTGCAAATTTGGCGGGATTCTCATTTGAGCGGGCCTGAGTACTATCAGGAAGCATAATATGAGCTAACCCCCCAACTTTTGTACTCGGATCATAAAGCGCTATTCCGACGCACGATCCCAGTCCATAACTAATTAAACTGGACGGACTGTGCCCGACTTTGTAATCCGCCATTCCCACCTTGATAAGTTCTTCCATTAGTCCTTCACCCCGATTGCCGCCATAATTATTGCTAAAGAACCGGGGTCGGGAATAAGGAAGAAATGACCTTTTACGCCATCAAACTCAGTGGTAAACTCAGTTTCAATGACTAAAGCGTGATCACCCATTTGGCCTAGTTGGATAAGAATTACACTTAAAATTGCTCCGGCCATGTCAATTGCTAAAGCAGGAATAGACGGCAGCAAAGTAAGTTTTGTAAAATGAGATAGTGCATTTAAATAGGCACCTGCCAGAATATTGCCAATTTCCATTAAAGCTGATTCATCCATGGAATTAAGCAGCTGCGTATCACCGTGGTTACGTCCCATAAGCATGTCTACTAAATAAAAAGCACTGTCCCGCGGCAACAGAAATAAAATGCTTCCGGGAGCAGGACCAAAAACTCGCAAATAAACTCCGGCGACCATGGCGTCTGGTCCCCCCACTACGTCGGGAACATCTCCAAGCGGCAGAATGGATACCTGGGGAACAGTCATGTCAATTTTTCGGTTGATGATTTGTGATAATGCCGTAGCAGCATTACCTGCGCCCACGTTGCCAATTTCCCGTAAAGCATCTAACTGTAGAGCCGATAGTTTCAATATATCTTCTGACAAAATATCCACTCCTCCAGTGTCAAGCTGCCTAAGCTTAGCCAGCCTTAACGGTATCCGCCCCAATCCCAATCCCGATGATAGCTTCTACGTTTAATAAAATTAATAAGCGATTTTCAGCTTTCCCTACGCCGGTAAGATAATCAGCTGCAATCCCGCCAACTACAGTTTGGGGAGGTTCGATATGATCGCTGTCCACCGCAGCAACCTCGGAGACAGCGTCAACTATCATACCTACTGTGATATCTTCGACTTTTACAATGATAATCCTAGTGTCATCGGTATAGTCTTGAGGTGGCAGACTTAGTCTTTTCTTCAGATCAATAACGGGCAATACACTACCGCGTAAATTCATTACCCCTTTAATATATTCAGGGGTATGGGGTACCCGGGTAATGTCCGTCATTCGTTTAATCTCCTGTACTTGAAGAATGCCGATCCCGTATTCTTCCCGGCCAAGCTTAAAAACAACCAGTTGTATTTCGTTGCTGGAAAAATTCTTCTCTGACATTTACGCCGTCCTCCTCATTACTGCTTTAGTGACCCAACATCAAGAATCAATGCTACCTGTCCATTACCCAGGATAGTGGCTCCAGCTATTACTTTAATTCCAGCTAATAGCTTACCGAGTGACTTGATCACGATTTCTTGTTGACCAATCAGGGTATCAACGATAATCCCCGCACGGCTTTCTCCCATATGTACGATAACCACGAATAATTCTTCTTGATTGTTCAAACAAGCCGCAGGAACATCCAAGACAGTCGATAGTCGGACAATCGGGATAATCTGCCCTCGTAATAAGATAACTTCTTGATTTTGAATGGTTTTTATATCATCAGGCGTAATATTAATAGTACTGTCGATAGAACCTAACGGAATTGCATATATTTCTTCGCCCACTTTTACGAGTAAAGCTTGAATAATTGCCAAAGTCAAAGGTAAACGAATCTTAAATTTACTTCCCCCGTTAATTTTAGTTTCAACGTCTACCATACCGCCCAGTGATTCAATTTTAGTTTTAACCGCATCCATACCAACACCACGGCCGGAAACGTCCGTTACTGTGTCAGCGGTTGAAAATCCTGGCATAAAAATTAAGCGAACGGCTTCGGATTGATCCATCTTTTCCGCTTCGACAGCAGTAATTAATCCTTTCTCTAAAGCTTTTTGTTTGATAACCTCATGATTAATACCTTTTCCATCATCTTCCACCATTATGATGACATTGTTTCCTTCATGATGGGCAATCAAACGAATTTCGCCAAGGGGATTCTTGCCCTTGGCTTGTCTTTCATTTGGTTGCTCAATTCCGTGGTCAATGGAATTTCTCAGCAAATGTACCAAAGGATCGCCGATTTCATCAATTACCGTACGGTCCAGTTCAGTCTCTTCCCCTTGGATAATAAGATTTACCTCTTTATTTAATTCACGGGACAAATCCCGCACCATCCGGGGGAAGCGATTAAATACCTGTCCCACGGGAACCATTCGGACTTTCATCACAACAGCCTGCAAATCAGTAGTAACTCGATCCATCTGCTCAATTGTTTCCACCAAATCAGTCAGCCGGTGGGTAATCCCAATTTGTTCCAATCTGGTTTTGTTAATAACCAATTCACCGACAAGATTTAACAGGGAATCTAATTTATCAATATCTACACGCACAGACTGACCGCTTTTAAGTTTTTTATCAGCAGTAGTATTATTTGCCTCACCTGTAGATTTCTGGGAATTGTCAACAGATTCCCGGATGGTTTTTTTGGGATCTAAAGCAGCAGGATTCTCACGTTTATTATTGGCTGCAACTGGAAAACTTTCAGTCACTGCAATTGGCAATACAGTGACTTTTTCAATTTCCGAAATTGAAGTAAGAGCATCTTCAATTCTCTCGGGTTCAATCCCGGTTACTATCACTGCCTGAAAACTGAGGTCAAAGTTTTCTTTTTCCAGATCCTCTACTGACGGAATGCTCTTAATAATTTCGCCAAATTCATCCAAAGCGCTCATCACCATATACGCCCGGGCGGATTTAAGTAAACATCCTTCTCTTAAATTTATGTTTACTTCGTAAGTCTGCATACCTTGATCTTTAGCCGACTTTACTACATGAATTTCTGTATCGGTAAGCTGAACCGCTACTTCCGTACCGGTTTCCTTTACCAAACATACGGTAGTGTCAGTTGCCGCCGCAAGTTTCGCGGGCTGGTTTTCTCCTTTGGCGATTGCATGCAATCTAGCAACTAACGGCTTAATGTCAAACGATGTATCACCGTTTGTAGCAACTGCCTCAATCAACTGTTCTAAAGTATCAACGCATTTGAACAGGGTGTCAATTACATCATTATCAGCTTTTAACACTGCTTTACGCAGCAAGTCCAGTACATTCTCCATCTCATGTGTCAGTTCAGCGATAGTAGTAAATCCCATGGTCGCTGACATTCCTTTAATGGTGTGAGCGCTGCGAAAAATTTCATCAAGTACAGATAGATTATTAGGGTCGTTTTCTAAATCTAATAAACAAGTGTTCAGTGCCTGCAGATGCTCCCGTGATTCCTCTAAAAACATTGCCAAATACTGATTTACATCCATCTTTTTGCACCTCCATATTAATAATTATATTCTTCGTTAATTAGTTACTGCCTTAACAATCTCCGCCGCAATACCGGTAACAGGTGCAATTTTATCAACAACACCCAATTCAATAGCTGCTTTGGGCATTCCAAAGACAACTGCAGTTGACTGATCTTCGGCAATGGTATACCCATGTTGGTCCTTAATGGCTCGCAATCCTTTTGATCCATCATGCCCCATGCCAGTTAGGATTACTCCTATTGCCTTGTTACCAAAAACTTGGGCAACTGATTCCAGCATCGGATCAACAGCGGGACGATGTCCGCCGATTGGTGGATTTTGATTCAGTTTTATTATCGGCTTACCCCTTTCACGTGTAAGCGTCATATGATAATCGCCAGGGGCTATCAATACCAATCCGGGAAGAACAATATCATTATCCTCTGCTTCCTTTACGGCTAACGCAGATAAGCTATTTAAACGTTCCGCTAAGGATTTGGTAAATCCAGGCGGCATATGTTGAACGACAAGTATACCGCAAGGCAGGTTGCCTGGTAAGTTGGTGATAATATCTTGTAACGCGCGCGGTCCGCCGGTTGAAGCGCCGATAGCAACTATTTTTCCCGCGATTAACGAATCGGAAAGAGTAGCGAGTGAAGAAACAGCCGGCTTAGAATGACTGCTAAAAGTTGGCGGATAGGGCCGTTGTATCAAGCGCTTTATATTTACTTTCGCAGCCGCCCTGCACTTCATTAAAATTTCATTCTTAACATTGCTGATATTGGCTATCGGACCTTTGGCTTTAGCGACAAAGTCAACTGCTCCAAGCTCCAATGCCTTAAGTGTCGCCTCAGCCCCCGTCTGGGTCAAACTGCTGATCATGACCACTGGCGTAGGATTTTCCCGCATTATAGTTTCTAAAGCCTGAATACCATTTAAAACCGGCATTTCAACATCCAATGTAATTACATCAGGCTTTACCCACCTTATCTTGTCAATAGCCTCCCTGCCGTTACGGGCAGTATCAACGACGAGATAATCAGACTCCTCAGCAAATAAATCCGTTAACAACTTACGCATAAACACTGAATCATCTACTATCAAAACTCGTATCATGAATTCACCTACCAATTGAGATATGCCGGTCACAGTTCTTTGCGGCGTTGCTCCAATTGCTTTTTGAAAATATATTTTATAATTATGTTACGATCCTTTTCGTCAATATCCACAAAATTTACCGCCGTCCAAAATACGGGCTTGTCAGGCTGAGGTTGCTGCACCCGAATAATTTGACCGGTGACGCAAATGGAACCTAGCCCGGGAAAGTCGATTGCAATCTTTAATTTTGCACCCGCAGGAAGCTGTTGCTTAACCACCAGTTGCACTCCGCCGCCGCTGATATCTTTGGTCAAGGCATCCAGGAACGCACTATCAGCCTTATTGTCATTGCCATCGTCGAGTATTTTAACCCGTACAGGAATCATGGCTTCATAACGTACAAAAGATCTTTGCTGAATTTTGGTTATATCGGTCGGTAAAGTTACAATCCATAAAGGTATTGGATTCATTAGTTTGTTAATAAATGTGCTGGTGAACTTGTAAATAACGCCGTCACTTACCGTTTGTCCGTAAAAAGATTCACCCCGCACCAAGAATACCGGCGCACCTTTTTTCATTGGCATGGCAATCGCTATACGCTGCGAATTTATCTCCTCGACTCTGGACCGATACTGCTCAAAAGTGCCATCTTTTCCGGGTAAGATAACATCCATTAACTGGTTAATTCTCAGAATAGATTCGTTTTTTTTGATACAGAATCCCTCCCCTCATTAAAATTTATCGCCTGAAATTGAAAATTTTTTCCAAAAAAACCCTTATACCAGAAGGCTGTGCAGTTTTTTCTCCTTTCAATAACCGGCTGGCAATGCCCTGTATACAACGGGAGGCTATACTTTGGGGAAAAGAAATCAAGAGAGGAGTTTGCATCTTAACTGCCTTAACCATATTACGATCCTCAAAAACGAACCCCAGATTATTAACAGGCAATGTGAGAAAGCGTAAAGATACCTGGGTTAGTTTGTCAACAACCATTTGACCTTCAGCTAATTCAGTAATTCGATTTACAACCAATCGCAACGGGGCATAACCTTGATTACCGGCATAGACTTTCATCATTGCATAAGCATCGGTAATTGCTGTAGGTTCAGGAGTTGTAATAACGATTACCTCATCGGCGGCCATTACAAAGTTAAGAACATTTTTACTCAGCCCCGCCCCGGTATCAATTAAAATAAAATCAGCCCAATCATCAAAAAAGGAAATTTGTCGAATAATATACTGTAATTGTATTTCGCTTAAATTAGCCAGATGATACATACCCGATCCCCCGGCTATAAACTTGATACCTCTGGGACCGTCAGATACAATGTCACCCATGGTTTTGCTGTCTTCAAGCAAGTTTAATAAGCTGTAGGGAGTGGAACACCCTAACACTACCCCTATATTAGCCATGCCTAAATCAGCATCAATTACCAATACGTTTTGCTTTAAATCTGCCAGGGCGAGAGCCAAATTGATGGTAAAGTTAGTTTTACCTACCCCGCCTTTACCGCTTGTGACGGTAATGACTCTGCTATTGTTGCTATGGCAGTTTTTTTTTATGATTGTTCCTTTGGTAATTGCATTGGAGCTTAAAGCCAATTGTCGCAATTTTTCAGCCTGGTCATGCATCATAAATCCCTCAAAATCATATTCGCCAGGCAGTTAGAGTCAACCAATTCTATATCCGTCGGTACATTTTGTCCGGTGGTTATATAAGATAAGGCAGTCGGAAAGTGATATAAAAGATTCAATATTGTACCTAGGTTGCTGGACTCGTCAATTTTGGTAAATAAAAATTTCTGGGGAGAACAAAGAGAAAACTTATTAACGATCTCGACAGCATCTTTATATTTCGTATTTGCGCTTAATACAAGGTGAGTCTCAATACAAGAATCAACCGCCAGCAATTCCTTAAGTTCTTCCAATTGCTGAGAATTGCCGGGACTCCGGCCGGCAGTATCAATCAATACTAATTGTTTGTCTCCATGCCGATATAGAGCAGCTTTAAGGTCATCAGGAGTGTAAACAATTTCTAAAGGTATGCCGATTATATCAGCGTAGGTTTTCAATTGTTCCACGGCAGCAATACGGTACGTGTCAGCCGTCACCAGGGCAACCTTGTAACCTTCTTTTATGGCAAAATTAGCGGCCAATTTGGCAATGGTTGTAGTTTTTCCGACACCGGTAGGACCAATAAAAGCCACAATTTTTTTACCTGCCGGCGGAATAGTAATTCCATCTATGTTTTGAAGATAACTCATGATTCGTTCAATTAGTAACTTACGTCCATTATTTTTATTGCTTACTAAACTATTCTTCTCATTGGGAATACCATTAATTAAGTCAGCGGCAATCAATGGCTCAACATCATTTTTTACAAGAAGTTCCATTAAGGGGGAACTAGCTGTATCGCCAACAGGCAACTGATAGAGCATACGCTCAACCATTTTGCGCATATGGCCCATTTCAAACTGAATTGCCGATAATCTCGCTTCATTTTGGCTGGGAATATCTACGGAGGTATTTGCCGGCGCCATCCCTTTTTCCGCAGCTTGCATCTTAGGAGCAGTCTCAAGGGCAGCCATGACTTCCACCATGTCTTTGGCAAAAAAGCCGAAAAATCCACCTTTACGCAAGCGGCGAGTATGCAGTATAACAGCATCCCGGCCTAAATCATGTTTTACCTGGGCCATTGCTTCATTCATCGTCTGGGCAGTAAACAGTTTCACTTTCAAGTTACAATTTCACCATCCCTAATGCTTGCACTTCAATTTTAGATTCCAGTTCAGCGTAAGATAAGACTGTTAGATTTGGCGCTGCCCGTTCCGTCAGTTTACGAAAATATAGCCTGACGCCAGGACTGGTGAGAACAATCGGCTGGTAACCCAAGTTTGTTATTTTAGACAGTTCGTTGGTAAGACTGTTCATAAGCGATTGTACAGTTTGCGGCTCAAGCGCGACGTAGGATCCCTGCTCAGTTCGTTGAACCGCGTTTGTTATTGTATTTTCAAGTTGAGGATCAACAGTTACGCAGGTGAGAACGTTATTTATAACGTACTGTCGTGATATTTGACGGGCAAGGGAATGCCGAACGTATTCCGTCAAAAATTCCGTATCTTTCGTGATCGGGGCGTAGTCGGCCATAGTTTCTAAAATAGTTACCATGTCACGTATGGAAATTCGTTCGCGTAATAAGTTCGCCAACACTTTTTGTATCTCTCCCAATGATAATAGGTTTGGTACCAATTCATCCACTATAACCGCATTATTTTGCCTAACTGCGTCAATAAGGGTCTGAACCTCCTGACGCCCAAGAATTTCTGCAGCGTGGGACTTGATAATTTCCGTCAAGTGAGTCGCCAATACTGAAACGGGATCAACTACTGTATAGCCGGAAAGTTCGGCTTGCTCACGATAAGAGTCTTGAATCCATAGTGCCGGTAGTCCAAAAGCCGGTTCAACTGTATCAATACCGGGCACCGGTTCCGAAATAGTACCGGAATCCATAGCCAGATAATGGTCCAACAGCAGCTCTCCTCTTGCAATTTCAATACCGCGCAGTTTAATAACATAGACATTAGGTTTTAACTGTATATTATCCCGAATGCGGATTGTAGGTACAATTAACCCCAATTCTAATGCACATTGTCTCCGAATCATCACAACGCGATCAAGGAGATCGCCGCCTTGACTCACATCAACCATTGGGATCAAACTATAACCAATCTCAAGTTCCATAGGATCCACTTGCAATAAGGAAACCACATTCTCCGGCTTCCTAACTTCCGCTTTCTCCTTTTCTTCCGCTTGCGAAATTTCCATTTGAACTTCCGTCTGGGCGCTTCTATACAAAGTATAGCCAATGATGAATACCAAACCGCTTAGTATAAAAAAGGGAATACCCGGCAACCCAGGCACCAGTCCCAACAAGGCGAGAACCCCGGCAGCAATAAAGAAAACCCTCGGATTCCTAACAAGTTGGCCGATCAGGTCCTGGCCCAGATTGGCTTCCGACGCAGCCCGCGTAACGATAATACCAGTCGCCGTTGATATAAGCAGGGCTGGAATCTGGTTTACCAGGCCTTCACCAACTGTCAGCAGGGTATACGTCTGAAGCGCCTGCATAATATCCATATCGCGCTGCAACATACCGATAGTAAAACCGCCTACAATATTAATAATAATGATGATTATGGCGGCAATTGCATCCCCTTTAACAAACTTACTGGCCCCATCCATAGCACCATAAAAGTCAGCTTCCCGCTGGATTTTCTTCCGCCGCTGCCTAGCTTCGGCATCGCTGATAAGTCCGGCATTTAGGTCGGCATCAATACTCATCTGTTTTCCCGGCATCGCATCCAAAGTAAATCTTGCTGCGACTTCTGCAACCCGTTCAGCCCCGCGAGTAATTACAATAAATTGAATGATTATTAAAATTACAAATACTATAAAACCGACAATAGCGTTACCGCCAACTACGAAATTGCCAAAGGCAGTAATAACTTCGCCGGCATACCCGTCCAGCAAGATAAGTCTTGTGGAGGAAACGTTTAAAGCCAGTCGAAATAGGGTGGTAATAAGCAACAGCGAAGGGAAAACAGAAAATTCCAAGGTATCAACATTATAAATGGATACCATTACTATTATTAAGGCAATTGTAACATTGGAGGTTAAAAATAAATCCAGCAAGAATGGTGGCAAAGGTATAATCATCATTATCACAATAGTAATAATCGCTACAGCCACCATTATATCGCTATATTTGGATATACCGGCAAACACTGATTGTTGTACAGCCATTGAATTCGCTCCTCAGCTTAAACTAAGACAAACGTTTTTTTAGACGGTATACGTGAGCCAATACTTCCGCAACTGCCTGGTACAACTCCGGCGGTATAGGTTCGCCAATTTCCACCACTGGGTACAAAGCCCGGGCTAACGGTTTGTTTTCCACAATTACTACCCGATTCTCCCTGGCAATATCTTTAATCCGCTGAGCTAAAAAATCTTGCCCTTTCGCCACAACGACCGGCGCCGTCATGGTTTTATCATACTGTAAGGCAATAGCCAGGTGTACCGGATTGGTAATAACCACATCGGCCTGAGGCACCTGTTGCATCATTCGCCGCATCGCTAACGCGCGCTGCTTTTCTTTGATTTTTCCTTTTATTTGCGGGTTGCCTTCGGTCTGTTTGTATTCCTCTTTCACCTCTTGTTTGGACATTTTTAAGCTTTGATTATGTTCCCACCATTGGTACAAAAAATCGAGAACAGCTAAGACAAACATAACGGCGATAATTTGAAAAACCAAGTCAACAATAAGAGTTGAGGCTAATTTTAGTGAATCTATCAACTCAAAACTAATTAACTTAGGAATTTGGGCAGCATTTATCAAGGCGAAACGATAAATAAAATATCCAATGACGGCTACTTTGCATATAGATTTAACCAGCTCGGCCAAAGAACGCTTGGAAAAAAGCCGTTGAAAACCGGATATAGGATTAAGTTTGCTAAGATCCGGCATAAGGATTTGCGGCGAAAAAATAAAGCCAACCTGCATAAAGTTAACGGCCAAAGCTATTACAGAAATCGCGAACATCAGCGGCAAAATTGTTTTGGCAATAACCCAGCTTAAATCAAAAAACAGGATTTGTACTGCCTGGATAGTAAGATCACTTTTTACCAGATTGGAAAAAATAAGCACCATATACTCTTCCAGCTGTGAATATATAACCGGCCCTAACATTTTCAGAGTAAAAAAAGCGGCCAGAATAACAAAAACTGCGTTAATCTCTATGCTTTTGGCAACTTGTCCTTTTTTACGGGCCTCCTGTTTGCGTTTTGGGGTAGCATCTTCCGTTTTTTCACCGCTAAAAAGTTGCAAATCAAAGTTATTGAAAACCCAGGCCCTGGATCCAGATAGTCTAAAATCAGCTTTCGTATGGTTATAATCTTCCCATACTGGCCATGAGGTGGTAAATATTGCGGAACATATCATTAAAAACCACCTCCAGAAACATAATATAAAATGGTAACGCTAAAGATAGCACAAAAATGCCGACAATTATTTTGCCTGGCATGCCAACTATAAAAATATTCATTTGCGGCATAGTCCGGGACAATATTCCTAAAGCCACATCTGTAAGCAACAGGGAAACCAGAACCGGCAGGCTGATTTTTAACGCGATTACGAAGATGCCAACTACCATATTAACTATAATATCAGATATACTCGGATGATAGACGGCTTTTGTAACCGGTATCAGCTGGAAACTGGAAAACAAAGCAGACAGCAACAGATGATGACTATTAGTGGTTAAAAAAATCACTAGCGCCAAAATGTATTTAAAGTTGCCAATCAAAGGGGTCTGCTGTCCAAACTGAGGATCCAAAACATTAACAATGCCAAAACCAATTTGGGTATCAATGATTGAACCGGCCATCTGTATAGCATTAAAGGCCATAGAAGCTGCAAATGCAATAATCAAACCAACTAAGAACTCACTGATAACCAATAAAATGTAAGCAAATAATGCATTAGGAATGGTAAAATCGGGATACGCAAGGAGAGGTACTAATATGTAGGTTAACAATAAAGACATCCCTGCTTTAACAGCTAAGGGAATATTGCGGGAACCAAAAATCGGAGCGACGGAAAATATTCCACTTATACGGGCAAAAACAAGTAAAAATAATCCAAACTGATTTTGCATAATAGCATACAAGTCCAAATAACAGTCTACCACCTATCGTAGAATATCCGCAATTCTAACTCAAATCGGTCCTAGTACCTTGTTACATTTAAAACAACTTTCTATTTAATTAAGTTCGGTAAGCTAATAAATATATCACGAGTATAATCGGTGAGTATCTTCAGCATCCAGGGCCCGAAAATTAATACGGCAAAAAAAACAGCAATTATTTTCGGGATAAATGCAAGTGACTGTTCTTGAATCTGAGTTGTAGCTTGAAAAATACTTACCAGCACCCCTACTATCAATCCTAGCCCGAGCATCGGTGCAGAAACCAACATGACCATGGCTAAAGCGTCGCGACCAATTTGAATAGCCATATCTCCTGACATATGAGAACTCCTCTGTCATCGTTAATTGAAACTTGTAACCAACGATCTAATAATTAAGTGCCAGCCGTCCACCAATATAAACAATAGAATTTTAAACGGCAGCGATATCATAACCGGCGGCACCATCATCATACCCATTGCCATTAAGGTGCTAGCCACAACCATATCGATTACAATAAAAGGTATATAAATCAGAAAACCAATTTGAAAGGCCGTTTTTAGCTCGCTAATAATAAATGCTGGAATCAGCACACTTGCGGGTACATCTTCCGGCGAATTCGGGCGTTCTTTGTCAGATAAATTAACAAATAAAGCCAAGTCATTTTCACGGGTCTGTTTAAGCATAAATTCCCGCATTGGTTTCATCCCCTGGGTCATAGCGCTTTCCTGATCCATCGTTCCAGCCAAATAAGGCTGCAAGGCATTATTATTTATTTGTTCAAAATAAGGAGACATGGTAAAGAATGTTAAGAATAAAGCTAACCCAATCAAAATCTGGTTGGGAGGAACCTGTTGCGTTGCGAGAGCACTGCGTATAAATGATAGAACGATTATGATCCGGGTAAAGGAAGTCATCATGATAAGAATTGACGGCGCCAAAGACAGCACAGTTAACGTAAATAATATCTGTAAACTTAACGCGACATCCTGGGGATTATTCGCGGCCTCAACTCCAATATTTAGATTTGGCACGGGGATAAGAGGCGCAGCTAATGCCGAATGGGGGATAACCAAAACGAACATAAGCGCAAAAATAGCAAGAACAATCTTTATACGCGTCACCACATCTTTTTACCTCTTCTCCCGTTCGTTTTCATTTCCCCTCTTATTCTCCGGGTATAAGTAAGACCCAAAAACAGAAGGAAACTTATTCGACATTTGTTGTAGAGAGGCAAGGTGCCGATGAAACATAGTGCTAAATTCACCACTTGGCAAATGGGAAACATGATTCGTTTTAAGTTGCTCAATCTCTTCTACAGCAGTTATCTCTTTCAGCAAGGTTATACTATGGTCAGTCACACCCAGAATTAGGTATTTTCCAGCAATCTCTACCACATAAATCCCACGATTTGGTCCCATAGAAAGGGAAGCATATATTTTGCTTTCCCCCGTTCCGAAACCAGTACCTAATTTATTTGCCAATAATCGGGAAGTAAGATAGGCAAGTCCAACTACAAGCAAAAATGTAAGAAAAAGTGAGCCTACATAGGCGCTGGTATTAAACCACGAGATTGTGGTTGATTGAGGTGCCTGATAATTAAGATAATGATTGCTTTGATCATCTGCAAATACCTGACCGGTCAACACCAAAAACGGTAACATCCAGACAAGCATATTGCCAAATAAATGGGTAATGTTCATTTACGTCGTTCTTACCCAACGGCCTTACGGACAGCCTCTAATACCCGGTCAGGTTGAAACGGTTTTACTATAAAGTCTCGCGCGCCTGATTGAATTGCTTCTATTACCATAGCCTGTTGACCCATGGCGCTACACATAATTATTTTGGCGTTGGCATCAATGTTTTTAATTTGTTTGACAGCAGTAATACCATCCATTTCAGGCATCGTAATATCCATAGTTGTTAAATCAGGGCGCAATTCTTGAAATTTTTCAACAGCTTTAAGTCCATTTTCAGCTTCACCTGCAATTTCATAACCGTTTTTGGATAAAATATCTTTAATCATCATTCTCATAAATGCTGCATCGTCAACAATCAAGACCTTTATAGCCATTAGCAGACCTCTCCTTATTCGATAATAATACTGATTGAGTTATAAACCGGCAGAATTATATCCATTCCTATTTATTGCAGATTGTTTACCCGATCAATTTGGCTCACAATATCTGTAATACGAACACCAAAATTTTCGTCGATGACAACTACTTCACCTTTGGCAATCATCTTGCCGTTAACAAGAATATCAACCGGTTCACCTGCAAGTTTATCTAGTTCAACAACTGAGCCCGGAGCAAGTTCAAGAATCTCGCGAATCAATTTCCGGGTACGGCCAAGCTCAACCGTGACCTGTAAAGGTACGTCAAGTATAAGCCCGATATTAGTATCGCTCATCGCAACGGAAGGTTTAAGGGGAGCAAACTGTACGGGCTGAACAGTGACGCTTTGAACCGGCTGAGCTTTTGGCACGGAGAGAGATGGCGCCGGCGCAATCGGCTGCTGCTGTTGAGCTGGCGCAACGGTTGCTTGCGGTGCAGCTGGGTTCTGCGGCGCACCTGGCTGTTGTTTCACAGCTTCCATAAGGTTATTCACCATCTCTTTCGCCACTTTGATAGGAATGATTTGCATCAATTCGCTATCGATAATATCCTCTACTTCCATACGGAAGGCAACTCTGACAATAGGTTCCTGGTCGGAAATTAAGTCCGAGATAGCCGGATTGTTTGAGAAATCGAGCAAATTTACCTTAGGCGGAGCAATATCTACTTTTTTCTTAAAGATAGTCGAAATCGATGTGGCTGTTGATCCCATCATTTGGTTCATTGCTTCGGTAACGGCACTCATGTATAGTTCATTTATCTCTGTAGGCGGGTTTGTCCCATCGCCCCCCATCATCAGATCAGCAATAATCAAGGCGTCCTGCTCTTTCATTGCTAAAATGTTACTTCCGAGAACCCCCTGGGTATAACCGACCTCAATAACCAGATATGGCAAGGGATACTGCTTTTTTATCTCTTCAATGGAAGAAATACATACTCTCGGGGTAGTAATCGACACGCGTCTTCCCAGCAATACCGAGAGGGTAGTCGCGGCAGTGCCCATGGATATGTTCCCGATTTCCCCCAAAGCATCATTTTCCATATCATTGAGATTGGGTATTTCCGGAGATGCGGGAGATTCAGATGCAGCTGAAGTTGCCGGTGCGGCAGGCTCCCCTCTCAGTAAAGCGTCGATTTCTTCTTGCGACAAGAATCCATCACTCATCATTATCATCTCCCTGGGAAATTATTTGTGTAATCTGCACGGCTGTCCTATTTCCTGAAACACCTGGTTTACATTTAAACTTTTCGCGAGTACCGATGATTACACTTAAATCATCATTAGTCCTCGAATTCAGCTGCAGAACGTCACCGACAGCTAAATTCAGCAATTCCTGGACTGTTATGCTGACTTGTCCTAACTCCACAATTGCGGGAATCCGGGTTTTTTCAAGCTTACGCTGCAAAACACTCATCATTTCCGGCGACGACTGCTTAGCCATGGATGATGCCACCCAAAAAGTAGTGGTCAGTTTAGACATAATAGGTTCAAGCATCAAATAAGGGATACATATACTAATAAATCCTTCCGCCTGACCAATTTTAGCCTGTAAAGTGACAAGCACAACCATATCGTTCGGCGGTACAATCTGCGTAAACTGAGGATTGGTTTCAATTGCATCCAATCTGGGTTCGATTACAAAAACCTGCTTCCATGCTTCCTGCATACTTTCCAGCGCTTTGTTAATAACTCGACGAACAATTACTTCCTCAATATCCGTAAGCGGTCTAGGTTTAGCGGGTGATAATCCGGGTCCGCCAAACAGCCTGTCAATGAGAGCCAATATAATATTGGGATTAATTTCCAATATGGCATTACCTTTTAAGGGTCTCATCTGAAAAATACTGATAACGCTAGGGTTTGGCAAAGACCTGATAAATTCCTCATAAGTTAATTGGTCAACTGATGCAACATCAACGTGCACGATAGTCCGCAGATGCGCCGAAAGATAAGTATTGATCAACCGGGCAAAATTCTCATGCAACATGTAAATAGTGCGAATTTGATCTTTGGAAAACTTGTCCGGCCGCTTAAAATCGTAAATCTTAATCTTGCGTTGCCTTTGTTCGGTTTTAATTTCTTCGGCGGAAACAACACCAGTTGATAGTGCGGATAACAGGTCATCTATTTCCGACTGGGACAATACATCTGACCCGGCCAATAACTCCCCCTCCTTCCAAGCCACTTTAAAATGATAATATTCGTCATTTTTTTCCTTGTATAAGTTTATTATACTAAAAGAAACTATTGGATTCTACTGTAAAACGAAATTAGTAATATAGACTTCTGCTACCCAGTCGTCACCAAGATTCTTATTAATTTCGTTTTTTAACAATTCCTTCAGTTGTTCTTGCTTGGCTGGATCAAAGCCTTCCAGTTTTTGTGAACGCAGTACATATACGGTTGTATCAAGAATTCTCACTTCCTCCGGCGATGGCATTTTGCCCTCCCGGAGGGTAACCTTCTTGTCCGGCCTTAACCCGACGATTAAACCGATCTTTAAATACCGGCCGCTATTTACACCCCCAATATTTAAAACAAGACCATCCTTGGCATCGCCAAGTCTGATTAAATCCCCGAGTTCATGCTGGCCTTTGCGATCAACCGACTTATCCGCAACAACCTTGGTGGCTATCAGATACGAAATACCTCCGGCTAATATTAGACCTATTACAATGAGAGTGACGACCAGCGTCATCGACATCTTTTTTCCGTTTTCTTCCTCGGCCACTATCGCACCTCCAATGCTAATTCGGCATACTGTCTATCGCAGATTGCGATACAAAGCCCTTCGATAATCCATAACCCTATGTACGATTTCATCCATGGACTCTTCCACAATCAATTTTTTCCCATTCGTCAGCGTTATCACGGTATCAGGAGTTTCTTCAATGGTCTCAATCAACTCGGCGTTCAGCACCAACTCTCTGTCCTGTGATTTTAAGCGGGTGACTTTTATCATGCTTTTCTCCTCCAAGTCTTTAATCAGACTTTTTAAAAATCAAGGGCGGGAGGGAGGTTGTCCTCCCGCCAAAAATAAACTAACAAAATTATATCTATATATTTGCTATTTACCGTTTAAGATTAGTGAGATCCTGCAGCATTTCATCCGTAGTGGTAATAATTCGGGAATTTGCCTGGAAACCGCGCTGGGTAATAATCATATTACTAAACTCTTCAGCTAAATTCACATTGGACATTTCCAAGGATTCTGGCCTAAAGGATCCGCGGCCACCGGTGTTGGCAATGCCAATTCTCGGTTCACCCGAATTGTTTGACTTAGAAAATAAAGTATCAGCTTCTTTAACAAGACCACCAGGATTATTGAAGGTAGCCATTGCTATTTGGGCCAAATCCATTGACATACCGTTAGAGAAGCGTCCGGTAATAACCCCGTCGGTACTGATCGTTTTGTTCAAAAGTGACCCAGCCGCGTACCCGGTCTGTGTAACGGAGTTAGCTGTACTTTCTCCACCGAACTGAGTTAAAGCGGAAAAATCAGGATTAAACGTAAATGCGGGTGCTCCAATCGGTGCAACTGGTGTTACCGTAATCGCACCAATAACTGTAGCACCTTCGTAAGTACTTGTCGTAGTATCGAAGCATCTGCCAGTAGCGGCATCGAATACTATTGTTGAAGCACCAGCGACCGTTGCCCCGGTATCCGCCGTTGCATTAGGGGTCCAAGTCCAAGTATTCGCACCTGTTTTAGCAAATGTACCACCAATCTTATGTGCGTTCCCCTGGGCGTCATAAACGGTTATTGTGGTATTTGTGAGGGAAGCATTGGGATCAACCGCAGTAGTTTCTACGTCTGCCGCTAAGTTGCCTTGAAAAGTTACGCCACCCTTGGGAAAACTGGCCGGAACTGGATCGCTTGTTGCTTTTGCCGGCATGGCCTGGCCCACAGGAATGGTAATTCCTGTCAGCGGTGTGCTAGTGTCTATCACACCGTTTGCATCCGCCATCCAGCCCTGAACTTTCAGACCGTTACCTTGCATAGTGTAATTGCCCAATGTGTCATAGTCAAAATTCCCCGCCCGGGTATAGTACTGATTGTTGCCGTCAGCCAAAATAAACAAGCCATTGCCCTGAATGGCCAGGTCTTCCTGCTTGCCTGTCGGTTGAAAGCTGCTTTCGGTGAAGAGAGTGTCGATACTGGCGACACCCACGCCAAGACCGACCTGCATCGGGTTGCTGCCGCCCCGGTCGCCTTGCGGCGCTGAAGCGCCCTGCATGGTTTGGCTTAACACATCCTGGAAGGTAACGCGGGAAGCCTTGAAGCCAACGGTATTGACGTTGGCAATGTTATTGCCGATAACGTCCATCCGGGTTTGATGATTTTTCAAGCCGGCAACGCCGGAAAACAATGAGCGCATCATAGTTGAAAACGACCTCCTCAAATAATAAACATGTGCCACTGCGTCTGTCATTCGGCAGTGAAAGACTCCCTCGCCAGAGGTCCAGCCTTAAATAATTACCGCACTGTCGATATTGGTAAAAACGTTATCCTTAATATTGGCGCCATCCACAGCAGTAATAACCGTTCGGTTTTTTACGCTTACCACCAAGGCCAAAGCACTGTCCATAAGAATCAGAGCTTCCTTAGCCCCTTTCTGCGCCGCTTTATCCACAGCTTGATTCAACTTGTTCATTTGATCGTTATCCAGTTGAATTTTACGGCTCTCCATCCGTTGCAGCGCATGCTGGGAAAATTTTACCCCCAGTTCCTGGGTAAGAAGCTGATTAAAGGTTGCACTATTGGCATTAACTTTGTTCGCGTTATTGGCATTCTGAGGTTTAGTTGCAGGTGCAACCGGCTGCAGTGGCTGTATGGACTGGTACTTGAAATTATCTGTCATGGCACCTTACCTCCTCACGCGACAGATAGCGGCCTAGGCAATTGCTGTCACATTCTCCAATTTAACGACCTGATCACCAACCTGAAGTTGCGGCGTACCATTAACAATCTTAACCAGGCTAACGGTCCCGGTTTGCAAATAACCGTCAGCATCGGTCCAGCTGATATCTTTTCCGATTAAGGCCGTCGCCTGTGTAGTCAGCATACTGCTATTCATGTTCTGCATTTGTTCCAGACTGGAAAACTGGGCCATTTGCGCGATAAAGTCCTTGTCTTCCATCGGACTCATAGGATCTTGGTACTGCAACTGGGTAATCAGCAACTTTAGGAAGTCGTTCTTTCCCAATTCATCATTTGCCTTTGCAGTTGTTGGGGTAGTACTGTTATTTGTTGAGTTATCAGTATTAACATAAATTGAACTCATCATTTCACCTCCTAAAACTGAAACTGTGCAAAAATATTTTATACCCGGTAGTCAATACCGGCATCCGGACTGCTGGGCCCACTGGAAACTATTCCAGATTCTACGGTTTCAACAAGCTCATCAGCCTGTTTTTTCCCCAGTGGCTGAAAAGTAAATTGTTGCTGGGCATAACTTCTGCCATTATTGGGCAAAAACTCGTTAAGGCCTGCGTACACACTAACATTATCCACTTTTAAACCGCTGTTGGCCAAATCTTGCTTAAGCTGAGGCAGAGATGACTCAATAATACTGCGAACTTCAGCGTTATTTGAGTGGAAACTGGCAGTTACAACCCCGCTGTCAACCGAAATCTTTAATATCAATTCGCCAAGATGTTCAGGCTTAAGTTTAATAATCATTTCCGGATTGTTAGGCCGATTGATCAACTTCGCTTGCTGTACAATTTGGTTCATGACCTGATAGTCGTCTTTGGTTGTCGGTTTAACAACCGAATTTTCAGCCGATGCTGCCGTTTCGCTGACATAATTTTGCAGCGTAGCTTCAAAACTAAAGGTGTGAGGATTTTGCGGACTTACTGCATCTGAACCATCCGCATTTGGTAAAGCTAAAGACAAGCCCAATGTGTCTTGAAAACCACCATGATTCTCTTTAGCCGCCGCAATAATTGGCGTAATTTTTTCATTCACTGACATTGCAGCAGGTTCAACGGCGAGCTTCTCGCCTGCATCACTATTCTTAAGATCCAGAGTGGGTTGGGGATTGATAGCAGCAGCGGAAGCGGAAGCGGCATTTATCGAAAGACTATTCCCTTGATTAAGCAAACTGTTACTAACGTTTGTTGGTGCAGCAAGATTAACCGGTTGCTTAGAACTCCGGGGTTGATTCTGCTCATCCGGATTTGTCTGGCCCAGGCCGGCAACAATCTTTACAGGCTGCTGATTCTGTGTCAATGCGGCTTGTAAAATTTCTCCCGCAGCAACGGCTGCCTGTGAAGCGGTTTGCGAAACGGTTGCCTGTGGTATGATTTGGCCGCCTGTTGTCGCCGAACCTGACAATTCGCCGGCAGCATCAGCCAAACTCTGGGCGAAGGCCTGGTCAAATTCCTTAGAAGGATTGACCGGCATCACGCCATTACCTGCCGCATTGATTTGATTATTAGGTACTGTGCCTGCATTCAACTGAACTGAACCGGCACTATCCGCAGATCCCAATTCAACCGTAAAAGCCGCCGATAACCCGGCTGGAATTTGAGCCGCCAATTGTAAGGCCAAAGGATTGATTCCGGCCGGATTGGCCTGGTCGGAACTATTGTTGTTTTCTTTCGCGTCACCATCGGCGCCTTGTTGTTTCTCTGCGTTGGCCTGTTCAGAATTTGATTTAGTTTCGGTCACAACTTTTTCTTCCGGTTTATTATTGACAGCCTGCTGTTGTCCGGAATTTGCAGCATTATTGGCTGTCTCGGCATTAGACGGTTGACCTTGCTCTTTCGCTGCAGTGGGAGTATTTTGCTGGGAAGCATTTGTAACTGCGTGGTTAAGTCTTTCTGAAAAACTATCTTGGGGATTGGATTGGTACCTACTGCGGCTGTTATTGTTATTTGTGGCGGCAACGGGTGCCTGCATTCCGGGAAACTGAACGGTAGCCATATATTTTTCACCTCCTTTCCCTAATGATTAGATAGTCAAGGCTCAAGGGGCTGTTTTTGACCTTTAAGCATCTCACGGGTTAAATCAGCAGCCTTGGCGGGATCAAAAAGCGCTAAAATTTTCGCTACTTGCTCGTCTTCCATTTTATTTAAAATAGCCGTAACAGTATTATCATCCAGCTGTTTCAGGATTGCAGCGGCCTCTGCCGGTTTCATACTGTCATAAAGGCGAGCCATCTTGGACCACCTTTTGGCTTCTTCCTGTTGTTTTTGTTTTGTTTCTTTTTGAATATCTTCCAAAGTGAGAACATTGGCCTGGTTGGGATCAAGCCCGGCCGGAATATTGTCCGGCGTTAATACCCTGGGATTGGGAACAACCGTATTGGTACTGGTTTTATCGTCCAAGTCGACCGGTTCAAAATTGGTCTGCGGCTTTGCAAAATACCTGCCAACAACCGGATATTCATGGAGCTTCATGTCATCAGCGATTTTTTGCATGTCAATAAGCCTTAAATATATTCCCACCGCAAAGCCAACCCCGACTACCATAATAAGTAAAAGTGAAACAGCGATAATTTTAAAGAGTCTGCCTCGTTTCTTATTTGACGGTGACTGCTCAACTGGGCTATCCCGCCTGGTTTGGGAATCTAATCCTTTTTCAGCCATGTTAGTTCATGACACCCCTATTTTGCCAGCATACTTACTCTGGCAACGTATTCCTGTGTCTCTCTGTAAGGAGGTATACCACCATACTGCTTAACAGCTTGCGGTCCGGCATTATAAGCTGCCACAGCCTTATTGACGTCCCCATTGAAAATATTTAACATTTGCTTTAGGTATCGTACCCCGCCATCAATATTTTCCCGGGGGTCGGCGATGTTTTGAATTCCTAGTTCGCTGGCAGTTTCAGGCATTAATTGCATAACGCCTGCCGCTCCTGCCGGCGATACAGCGTCAGGCGCCAGATTGGATTCGGTTTTGGCAACAGCCAAGGCTAGCATAGGATTAACACCATATTTTAAAGCAGCAGAATGCACTATCGATGCAATATCACTGTTCATTGTGCTGTCCCCGGATATTGCAGTTGTTTTCGGGGAGCTTTTTTGTGCCGCCTCAAAAAGCGAGGCAAAATTCAGTGAATGATTTGCAGCCTTTGCATGCGGCCCAAAGCGATTTTCTATATTCCTTATTTTTTCAATAACCTGGTTAACACCGTTCATCTAGATCACACTCTCTTTGTCCCGTACACTTATTTGCGTTCCAATCTCGTCAAGATATTTTTGCTCCTCGTGCAGGAGTTCTTCCCGGTATTGCTCTAACCGTTTATTCCGTAGATTATCTACTATTTTTCTTTTCTTCATAGCATCTTCCAATACCTGAAGGCAATCTTGACGGCAACTAGTCGCTTGATTTACTTTTTCAGTCTGAACAACAAGGTCCTGTTTAACCTTATTAATAAAATTGTCGGTCATCTGAAGGATTTCTATTTTGGGATAACTTAGCTGTTGGGTGGTTTGCAGTTTCATCACCCTGAGCATGCTGGCCTCCAAATTATTTAACAGTTCCTGTTCGGCGTTCAACCTGTTGCTAGCTTCAGCCAGCTTGATTTGTGCCTTTTCTTCCTGTATCCGCCGGAATCTGAGCAGGGTTTCCAGCCGGAATTGAAATATTTTCATTCAAAATGACACTCCAAGTTCTGTTAAACTCAATTTGTCGGTAACTCAACCGACTTTAATCGCTGCAGTGTTTCCGCCAGGGAAGTGCAGTCATAAACGTCCTGCCGTAAAAAATCTTTGATAGCTTGAATACAGGTAATGGCCTGATCAATATTAGAATTGCTTCCGCTTACGTAGGCGCCAATATTAATAAGATCCTCAGCCTCTTTATAAACTGCCAGCAGTGTTCTAAGGCGTTGGGCTGAACGCAAATGCTCCTCATCTGCTATCTCCGCCATAATCCTGCTTACACTGGCAAGTACATCAACGGCAGGATAGTGGTTCCGGGCCGCCAGATTGCGGGATAGGACAATATGTCCGTCAAGAATGCTGCGAACAGCATCAGCGATCGGTTCATTCATATCATCGCCATCAACAAGGACCGTATAAATGCCGGTTATTGAGCCGGTATCACCGGTTCCGGAACGTTCAAGAAGTTTAGGTAACATGGCAAAAACAGAAGGTGTATAGCCTCTTGTAGCAGGAGGTTCGCCGACAGTCAGCCCAACTTCGCGCTGGGCGGAAGCAAACCGGGTAACGGAATCCATCATCAAAATAACATCTAATCCTTGGTCGCGGAAGAACTCGGCAACTGCAGTTGCGGTCAGTGCCCCCTTAATCCTGACCAAAGCCGGCTGGTCCGAAGTTGCAACAATCACAACCGAACGCCGTAAGCCTTCTTCGCCTAAATCCCGTTCAATAAACTCTCTAACTTCTCGGCCGCGTTCCCCAACTAGCGCGATTACACTAACGTCAGCCTCAGTATTTCTGGCGATCATGCCAAGCAGGGTGCTCTTACCGACTCCGCTACCGGCCATAATACCTATTCTCTGGCCACGCCCTATGGTAAGCAAACCATCAATCGATCGAATGCCAACCGATAATTTTTCCGTTATGCGTCGGCGGGTTAAGGGAGGCGGCGGTAAAGTATGAAGGGGATATTGTATATTGGTATACAATGGCCCCTGCCCGTCAATCGGGTTGCCAAGACCATCCAGAATTCTACCCAGCAACTGACGGCCAACGTTTACTTTTAGGGTTCTATGCCCGGAAATCACTTCACAGCCGGGTCCAATGCCCTGGATTTCGCCAATAGGCATTAGCAGCACCCGACCTTGTCTAAAACCAACAACCTCTGCCGGGATGGGCAAACTATTACCCCGCGGATAAATATAACACAGTTCGCCCAGATTGACGTTTGGCCCTTGCGATTCTATTACCAGGCCAATTATTTGCGTTATCCGGCCATTCAATTTAAGGGAGTCAGCATTGTGAATTGCCGACAAATATTTATCGGCGCTGAATTTTGCGATCACGGCGACACATCCTGAATGGCTTTGTGTATCATTTCAAATTTAGTGTCCAACCTTGCGTCCACTGTGCCGAAAGCTGTATCGACAACACAGCCGCCGGCAGCGACGGTCTGATCTGATACAATGGAAACGGCTTGCTCGTTTCCCATCATCATTTGCAGATCGCCCTTGGCCATGAGCACCATTTCAAAGTCTTCCGGATTAACACGAACAGTGACGCTTTCCTGATCACGAACTTTATTCAGCGCTTCCTTAACTATAGGTAAAATCGCAGTTGGGTTTTCTTCAAGTTCCCGCGCCACAATTTTACGGGCAATGGCTACCGCCATATCTATGATTTTTCGTTCGGCATCTGTAATCATATTTACTGCTTCTTGCTCGGCGGTGGAAATAATTTTTTGCGCCTTCTCGGCTGCAGTGTGAATTGCCTGCTTCATTTCTTCACGGGCCTCGAGATTGCCGTTTTCATAGCCCTCTTGCTTACCCAAGTCATAGGATTCCTTATACGCCTGTTGTTTTATCGCTTCTGCCTGTATTTGGGTTTCATCCATTAAATGTTGCGCTTTCTCTTCTGCCGCGGCGACTATTCTCTGCGCTTCAATTTTAGCCTCATTAATACATAGCTCCATTTCTTCCCTAGCGGCGGCGTAATCAAATTCCGGTTCCAATTTCGGCTCAGGCTCAGAATCATTTTCAGGTCCCTGTTCGGGAAATACAATACTTTCAATAATAACCGGAGTATGATTTACTGATACAATTTTAAACAAGTTAGACAATTATTTCGTCCCCTTTACCACGTGAAACAATTATCTCGCCGGATTCTTCGAGACGCCGGATATTATTAACGATTTTTTGCTGGGCCTCTTCCACATCCCTGATGCGGACAGGTCCCATATATTCAATCTCGTCGCGCAACATTTCACCGGCGCGTTTGGAAATATTTTTATAGATCTTACTGGATACGTCCTCGGAAGAAGCTTTTAAAGCCAATGCCAAATCCTTGTTGTCAATCTCCCGCAGTACCAGTTGCAGCGAACGGTCGTCAAGCAAGACAATATCTTCAAAGACGAACATCCGTTTCTTGATCTCTTCGGCTAATTCCGGATTTTGAACTTCCAGGTTTTCGATGATAGTCCGTTCTGTACTGCGGTCAACTCTGTTTAATACCTCAACAATGGAGTCCACCCCGCCGGCTGCGGTAAAATCCTGGGTTACTAAGGACGAAAGCTTTCGCTCTAAGATTCTCTCCACGTCTTTAATTACATCCGGTGACGTACGGTCCATGGTAGCAATACGCTTAGCCACATCAACCTGTCTTTCCGGCGGTAACGCAGAAATGATAGCTGCCGCTTGTTCAGGCTGAAGATATGCCATAATCAAGGCAATAGTCTGCGGGTGTTCATTCTGAATAAAATTTAATAGTTGCGCCGGGTCAGTCTTGCGGGCGAAATCAAAGGGTCGAATTTGCAAACTGGTTGTTAAGCGGTTTATGATATTTACCGCTTTTTCCGCCCCTAAAGCCTTTTCCAATATTTCGCGGGCATAGTCAAGTCCACCGGTCGTGATATATTCTTTAGCCAAACACATTTGGTGAAACTCGTTTAGCACTTTATCCTTTACTTCCTGGGAAAGTTTTCGTTGGTTGGCTATCTCAAGGGTCAATTTTTCAATTTCCTCTTCACGCATGTGCTTAAGCACCTGGGCGGATATATCAGGTCCTAAAGCAATCAAAAGAATTGCCGCCTTCTGTTTGCCGGTCAATTCATTTGATTGATACATTATGTTACCCCCCATCTACTATTCCTCGGCCAGCCAAGCTTTTAAGAGCTGAGCAACTTCTTCCGGTCTGGATTTAGCTAATTTCTCGATGGATCGACGCGTCTCATCTCTTTCTTCTGATTGGGAAATAAACGCTTCATCTTCGGCCGCAGCCAACTCATCCAATGTCTGCGACTCGAAAGCCGCAGCTTTTGCTTCTTCTTTTTGACGACGTTGTACGTACAGTCGCAGTAAGTACAGAGCAACAAGGATGGCCAGCACAACCAAGCCTGCTTTTAACAAAAATGCTTGCTGTTGCTGTTTAGCCAGCTCTTCTTCGTCTTTTCGCTGCTTGTCCAATACATCGTTGCCGAAGGGGATGCTTTCCACAGCAATCGTATCGCCCCGGCTGGCATTAATGCCAATAGCAGACGCTACGGTTCTCGCAATGCTGTCCTGCTGCGGCCTTGGTACAGCGGTATCGACTAAAACGGCAACAGTAAGCCGTTTAATTGTTCCCGGGGCACTGACCACTTTTTCCTTAGTTTCATTAATTTCATAATTACGGGTAACTTCTTTTTTCTCATAATTGGATTGAGTATTATTGCTTGTTACATAGCCAGGAATATTTGTTGTCGTACCCGGCACTCCCCCCACCGGATTAGGAGTGGTTCCATTATAATTTTCAGCTAATTCCTGTGAGCTTCGTATAATGCCTTTGTCATCAACCACTGGCTCAAAAGTCTGTTTGTCAAAAGTACGCTGATCGAAATTCAATTCCACATTTACTCGCGCCGCCGACCGTCCAACCCCGATGGTTTGGTCCAGCAAAGACTGCACATTCTTTTGCAATTCATCTTGTATTTTTTTTGTCAAATCAAATTGGGTCAGCGTTTGCGGTCCGGCTGATTGCGGCGAATCGCCCTGGTCATTTAAAACTCTGGCATAATTGTCAACAACAGTAATGTTTTCCGGTTTCAGCCCCTGCACGCTGTGAGCAACCAAATTCACGATTCCCTTTATTTGATCATGAGTAAGTTGGGCCGAGGGGCGTAATTTTAACATAATAGAAGCGGTAGCGGGTTTTTCATTCTTTTTATACAGGCTGTCTTCAGGCATTACAATATGTACCCTAGCTTTCTCAACCTCGTCCATCTGCTCAATGGTCCGAGTCAACTCTCCCTGAATAGCCTGTAATAGATTGACTTTATTCTGAAATTCGGTAGCCCCAAACTTATTTTGGTCAAACAATTCGAATCCCTTATTTCCCCGCGGTAAACCTTGTCGGGCCAGTTCCAATCGAACCTTATGCACGTCTTTGGAGGAAACCAGAATGGCAGACCCATTATTCCCGATTTCATAAGGGATTTTCATTTCTTTTAGCTTAGCAGCGACTTCACCTGCATCCTTAGCGTCTAAATTAGTAAATAAGGGCACATTGTCAGGCCTGCCGCCCCACCAATAGCTCCAAACTAAAATCGCCAAAAAAATAAATACCGCTGAGCCAATGATAAAGTATCGCTGTTTTTTGCTTAGATTTTGCCACAGTCGCAGAGACTGTTCCTTCCACTCGGCCATGGTCTCCACCCTTTCAATTCAGGAAAAGTATCCAGAATAGTTGTGACTGTTTTGTTCGAGTAGGTATGTCGCGTAATTCAACAATTATCATACCTGCATTCTCATTACTTCCTGGTAAGCGTCAATTATCTTGCTGCGTACCTGCATGGTAAGTTGTAAAGCTACGGATGCCTTCTCGGCCGCAATTGTTACTTCTGAAATATCCTGAATTTTACCCAGGGCCAAATTCAAAGAGGCTTGTCGTGATTGCTGTTGCAAGTTATTAACTTCACTTAATGCTTCAGATAAGAATTGTGTAAATGGCTTTTCAGGTTTTTCTGTACTAACAGCAGTATTAATTTCGGGAGCAATTCTGCCGGTTACCGGTTGTAGCGCCAACTGCTCAATCCCCACTTAGTTCCCCCCTTATTTACCAATTTCCAAAGCCTTGGCAGCCATACTCTTGGCAGCATTAACGGTTGCAACATTCGCTTCATAAGCCCGCGTAGCGGTAATCATATCCACCATTTCTGCAACTATATTTACGTTCGGCATTTCTACATAACCATCACGGTTTGCATCAGGATGATTAGGATCAAAAACCAGTTTAGGCGGAGAATCATCTTTGCTAATTTCCACTACCCGTACGCCGGACCCTACTGTCTCCATGTTGTTAGATAACATCTCTCCAAATGACATCTGCCCCTCTCGCGGTTCGAAAACTACCATTTGCCGCCGGTAAGGCCCGCCGGCAGCAGTCCGAGTGGTATTAACGTTAGCAATATTGTTGGAAATAACATCCATTCGAAGACGCTCGGCAGTCATTCCGGATGCTGCGCAGTCAATAGCCCGGAACATATTCATTACTATCGCCTCCCTTCATTAATAGCCGATTTAATTCCGGAAAAATAGCGATTCATTTGCTGGGCTAAAGCGTCGTAATATATACTGTTCTTTGCAAGACTTGCCATTTCAATATCAATATCAACATTATTCCCGTCGTTTCTGAGTGATGTATTCGTTATTGTTTGAATTTCCGGCGCAATATCGGTACCTTGCAGTGGTAGAGGCAAGTGGCGTCCATTCGTTCTAACCAAAGGCAATTTCTTTTCATTATTCACACCGATTGCCTTATTCAGCTGATCTTCAAAACTAACCTCACTTTTCTTGAAACCCGGTGTATCCACATTCGCAATATTGTTACTAATAACCCGCTGACGGAATGATGACGCATTCAAAGCCTGCTCCAGCACTTTAACTTGAGTCGACCCTACAAGCGAATTTAGCACCTGCAAACCCCCCATAATTATCTCCCAGAATAATAACCAATTTTGTGGAATTATGATGTATTTTGTAAAATTCAATTCCAATCTTATGCATAGTTCTCCATTTCTCGCAAAAATCCTTTCTGATATTGTTATGTATTCATTAACTTGGCATAGGTCTTTTGTCTTATTTTGTTGTAATTCAACAAAAAACGGCCGTTTTTTTATAAACGGCCGCCAAATTTCGACAAAAATTGTTGCTTGCTTGTCATTTATTGTTGTTTTTGAGCTTCTTAAGCTCATCAAGCAAACGCTCGTTCAACACCTTTATATACGTGCCTTTCATCCCCAAGGATTTAGACTCAATGACACCGGCACTTTCAAATTTCCGTAAAGCATTTACGATTACAGAACGGGTTATACCGACCCGATCGGCAATCTTACTTGCAACAAGCAGCCCTTCATTGCCTTCCAGTTCACTTAGTATATGCATCACAGCTTCCAGCTCGGAATAAGACAAAGTCCCCAAAGCAACTTGTACGGTAGCTTTCTTACGAGCCTCTTCCTCAATCTTTCCACTGCGGTCTCTTAATATTTCCATCCCGACGACAGTTGCCCCGTATTCTGCCAGGATTAAGTCATCATCTGTAAATTGATTATGAAATTTGGCCACGATCAAGGTGGCAATTCTCTCGCCAACCCCATGAATTGGCACAATTGTAGTAAATTTGTCATTGAACAGGCATTGAACGCCACTGCTAAAAGTGCACTCCCCAGCTTCAAGAGGAAGATTGGGAGACGTCTGATCAATTTTTAGCAACCATTCTACATAACGTTCAGGAAACAGACCTTTTTGCAATACCTTATCTTTCATGACATCACATTCAAAATCATCGAGAAGAGCATAGCCTAATATAGTTCCATCCTTGTTTACAATATAAACGTTTGCGGCCATAACATCGCTTAGTACGTGAGAAATCTCGCCATATTCCACATTCTCCGACTTTTGAAGCAGTTTGTTAATCGCACGAGTACGTTCCAATAACAACGACATTTAATTCCCGCCTTTCGACATCAATCTCATAATATAAAATGACTTAAGTCTTGGTTCACAACAATAGGATCCAATTTTTGTTTTACATATAACCGATCAATTGTTACCGTTTTTTCCTTTACATCGGGCGCCTCATACGCCAGATCTTCCAATAATTTTTCCAATATGGTATGTAGCCTTCGAGCGCCGATATTTTCTGTTTGAGCATTTACCTTAGATGCCGTCTCAGCCAATTCATCGATAGCATCCTCGGAAAATGAAATTGCTATCCCTTCTGTTTCCAAAAGGCTTACATACTGCTTAATTAAGGCATTTGCAGGTTCTGTCAGTATTTGTTTAAAATCTTCTTTCGATAGGTTGGTTAATTCGACCCGAATCGGAAATCTTCCTTGAAGCTCAGGTATAAGATCAGATGGCTTAGATACATGGAAAGCTCCCGCCGCGATAAACAATATATGGTCCGTTTTTACAGGACCGTATTTTGTCACCACAGTTGACCCTTCGACTATCGGCAGAATATCACGCTGTACACCCTCCCGCGAAACATCAGGGCCTGAAGAATGTCCTCGTCCTGCTATTTTATCAATTTCATCAAGAAAAATTATACCAGAGTTTTCAGCTATAGCGACAGCTTGCATAGTCACTTCATCCATGTCAATAAGTTTTTGAGCTTCTTCCTGGATAAAGATTTTACGCGCATTTGCCACACTTACTTTTCGCCTTTTTTGTTTCTTGGGTAACAAATTCCCTAACATGTCCTGAATATTGATACCCATCTCCTCAATGCCCGAGCCGGCAAACATCCCCATAACAGGTTGCGAATTATCCTCAACCGTTATTTCAATCAGTTCCTCCTCCAATTCACCGCTCTCAAGACGTGTTCTCCACCATTTACGTCCCGTTTCAAGGGCGGGTTCTTCTTCAGAGCCTTCCTGTTTGGACGGATTAGCTGCTGTGCCGCCGGCAAACAGAATCTCAAAAGGATTCCGCGGACTTTCTTTTTTGCCAGACGGCACAAAATACTCAACTATACGCTCGTTAGCAAGCTCTCTTGCCTTATCCATAACCTCCGTCATTTTATCCTGTTTTACCATACGAATAGAAGTTTCAACCAGATCACGAACCATAGATTCGACATCACGGCCAACATAACCAATTTCAGTAAATTTAGTAGCTTCAACTTTCACAAAGGGAGCATTGACCAGCTTTGCTAAACGCCTGGCAATTTCTGTCTTACCTACTCCGGTAGGTCCTATCATTAATATATTTTTGGGAATAATTTCTTCCTTTATCGCATCAGGAAGTCTTTTACTCCGCCATCGATTCCTTAATGCTATAGCCACCGATTTTTTAGCTTGCCGCTGACCGATAATAAACTTGTCAAGTTCGGCAACGATTTGTTTAGGCGTTAGTTCTTGCAAACTCATCCCCCCTAAAAATTCAAAGTTCTTCCACAGTAATATGGTTGTTAGTGTACACGCAGATTCCGGCAGCAATTTCCAGTGCGTTATAGACAATCTCCGCCACTGTCAGTGTTGAATATTTTAATAAGGCCCGGGCTGCCGCCAGTGCATATGGTCCTCCCGAACCGATGGCGGTTATGCCGTCGTCGGGCTCTATGACCTCGCCATTTCCTGAGATGATCAGTAAATGCTCCGAATCTACAACAATCAATAAAGCTTCCAGCCTTCTTAAAACCCGATCCATCCGCCACTCTTTCGCCAGCTCAACAGCAGCGCGCATCATATTTCCATTATATTCATCGAGCTTTCCCTCAAATTTAGTAAACAATGTAAAAGCGTCAGCTACAGATCCGGCAAATCCTGCCAAAACTTTCCCATTATAAAGACGGCGAACTTTTTTTGCATTATGTTTCATAACAGTGTTACCACCAAAGGTAACCTGTCCGTCGCCGCCAATGGCGGTTCGTCCCTCGTGCCGAACCGCAACAATCGTAGTTGCGTGAAACATGGTAACACCTCCGTTTCAGAATTTTCATGCCCGTGGGTGAGCTCCTTTATACGCAGCTTTTAATCTTGCAGTTGTAACGTGGGTGTAAAGTTGAGTGGTTGAAAGATTCACATGGCCCAGTAATTCTTGGACAGTCCTTAAATCAGCCCCGTTGTCAAGCAGGTGTGTTGCAAAGGTATGGCGAATGGTATGCGGACTTACTTTTTTGGCTATAGCCAATATATGGACATATTTCGAAACTATCCTTCTTATACTCCGATCTGTCAATGCTCCTCCCTTATTATTCACAAAAAAAGTATCATGCTCGCGAATAGACGTCAAATTTCTATTGCAGTAAAAATGCGGGCGGGATTGGAGTAAATATTGCTCCAGAGCTGCCGCGGCCGATCTTCCCATTAAAACGATACGTTCTTTTGATCCTTTGCCCGAGACCAGAACACAGCGGCTAACTAAATCGACGTCCTTTAAAGTAAGTCCGGCAACTTCACTTACCCGAACACCGGTTGCATACAAAAATTCCAGTAAAGCCTTGTCACGAATGCCGAATGGGTCCCCGGCCGGTAATTGAAGTAAATCTTCCATTTCTATTGCATCTAAAAATTCCGGCAGTTTTTTTTCTAGCTTCGGAGTACGTATCGAATTACATGGGTTTTCTATGAGAATGTTTTCTCGGCACAGGTAGCGAAAAAAAGATCTTAAAGCTGCAATCTTCCGCATTATAGTAGATCTGGCGTAGTTTTCGCCTTTCAGATTCGCCAGGTAACTTCGGATATGTATAGGAGAAATGTCAGGAAAAAGAAGATATGCAGTACTACCCGATGTTTCGGCAAAGGTAAGGAAATGCAGCAAGTCTGCTTGGTAATTTTTTACAGTATGAGGTGATGCGTTTTTTTCAACTTTTAAATAAAAAATAAATTTATCCAATAACCTATATGCTTGTTCCAGTTTATCAGAATTAGTCATAGCTTCCTGCCCAAAACAAAATTTAAATTTTTAAAATTTTGTTAAATTTTTATCCATAAGAATTAATTACTAATACAATACCACTAGCACAACACAATACTAACACAATAGGATAAATTGCGCAACCAATATTGTCATATTATTCAATAAACTCTTTCAGGGCATCCAACGACCGGATAGAAATCATATTATTTTTTTGTTTTTTATCTTTGATCTTCTGTTGTAAAGGCGGCAAAAGGCCAAAGTTTATATTCATCGGTTGAAAATTTTCCGGATTGGCCGTTGTTATATAATAACATAATGATCCGTGAGCTGTATCCCTTGGGAAAACCCGCGGGGTTAAGCCTTGACACAGGCGGGCGGCATTCATTCCAGCTACCAAACCGACGGCGGCAGATTCTACATATCCTTCCACCCCTGTTATCTGCCCGGCGAACAGAATTCCTGGCTCCTTGACTATTTGCAGCGTCGGCTGCAAAATCCGCGGCGAGTTTATGAAGGTATTGCGATGCATAACACCAAACCTGACAAACTCTGCCTTCTCCAGCCCGGGAATCATTCGAAAAACTCGCTGCTGCTCGGACCACTTTAAATGAGTCTGGAAACCAACCAAATTATAAAGCGTACCGTCAAAATTATCCTGCCGCAGTTGAACAACGGCAAAAGGTAATTCTCCCGTTGCGGGATGCCTTAGACCTACGGGTTTTAAAGGCCCGTAACGCATGGTATCAATACCTCTGGCTGCCATTGCCTCAATCGGCATACATCCTTCAAAAAATATAGCCTTCTCAAATTCTTTGATCGGCGCTGCCTCCGCATGCGTCAATTCAAACCAAAATTGTTCATATTGTTCTTTATTCAGCGGGCAGTTTAAATAGTCCGCATCACCCTTGTCATAACGGGAAGCTCGATAAATTTTTTGCCAGTTTAGGGAATCGGAACTTACTATGGGTGCGGCTGCATCGTAGAAATATAAGTATTCGCATCCAGTCAGTTTGCCAATGGCTTTCGAAAAAGCGGGGGACGTAAGGGGACCAGTGGCAATAACCAGCGGACGGCCGGTAGGAATATCCGTAATTTCATTATAAAAAATTTTTACTTTATTGTGATTAACCAGCGAATTTGTTATATAGCTGCTAAACGCCTGGCGATCCACCGCCAAAGCGCCACCGGCGGGAACACTCGTAAGATCAGCCGCTTTCATTACAAGTGAATCCAACCGACGCATTTCTTCCTTGAGGAGTCCCACGGCGTTATTTAGCCCGGCCGCCCGCAATGAGTTGCTGCATACTAACTCTGCAAACATGCCGGTATGATGAGCCGGAGTCATTACTCCCGGACGCATCTCATATAATTCCACTTCAATTCCAGCCTGAGCAATCTGCCAGGCTGCTTCGCTTCCTGCCAGGCCTGCCCCAATTACTGTTACCTTAGACACTCTTTTTCCCCCGCTTGACCTTTGTTGACTTTTCTTCGTCATTCCTCATGGCCGCCTGATTCCCTGGACAAGCGGCATTGGAACAGCGGGATGTAACTCCACCATTTTTGAATCTATGACGTACCATGAAGGAACCGCATTGCGGACATTTTTCCGCCAGCGGAGTGTCCCAGGTAGTAAAGTCGCATGCGGGATAATTTTCACACCCATAGAATGTTTTCCCCCGTTTAGTCCTGCGCTCAACTACAGCGCCTTGACATTTAGGACATTTTGCTCCGGTTTCCTTTACTAAGGGCTTTGTATTCCGGCATTCCGGAAAACCAGGACAGGCAAGGAAATCTCCATACCGCCCCTGCTTAATTACCATCATTCTGCCACAATTTTCGCATTTCACGTCCGACACTTGTACCGGAAGCTCAACATGTCCAATAGCTTCTTCGGCGTGGACTAAATCTTTGTTAAACGGTTCGTAAAACTGTCGCAGTACTTCCAGCCAGGATATATCTCCATCGGCAATATCATCTAACTGGTCTTCCATACCGGCGGTAAACTCCACGTCGACTATTTTTTTAAAATAGTCTTTTAGTAAATCAACAACCACAAAACCAAGTTCTGTGGGTTCAAATTTTTTTTCAACCCGTCTTACGTAACCGCGAGTAACAATGGTCTCTATTGTCGGTGCATAGGTGCTTGGCCGGCCAATGCCTTTTTCCTCCAAAATTTTTACTAAAGAGGCTTCCGTATAGCGCGGCGGGGGTTCAGTAAAGTGTTGAGCAGGCAATAATTTAGCCAGCTTTAATTTTTGCCCGACAGTTAATTCCGGCAACAGATTATCTTTATCCAACTCGGATATGCTGCTGTCTTCGTTTGTTTCCCCGCTGCCGGCACCGCCCTTGCCCGTATGGGAAAATGCCGCCAAAAATCCGGGGAATTTTAGTTGCGAGCCGGTTGCCCGAAATTTGTACCGGCCAGCCATTATTTCAATGGTCATAGTATCGTAGACGGCTGCCGTCATTTGGCTGGCGATAAACCGCTCCCAAATTAGGGTGTACAACTTCAACTGATCTTTGGTAAGATGCGATATCAATGCCTCCGGCGGAAGTTCAACACTAGTTGGCCTAATGGCTTCATGCGCATCCTGTGACCTTTTATTGGCGTAAACCGGCGGCTTCTCAGGCAAATAACTTGTTCCATGCTTACCGGCGATATATTGACGGGCATCCTGCTGCGCCAATTCCGACACCCGAGTTGAATCTGTTCGCATGTAGGTAATGAGACCAACATGCCCGGAACTGCCGATATCCAGCCCTTCATACAGTTGTTGGGCTACTGTCATGGTTTTGCGGGAAGTAAAGCCAATCCGGCGCGCCGCTTCTTGCTGAAGGCTGCTAGTAATAAATGGCGCGTAAGGATTACGTTTTCGCTCACGTTTTTTGACATCGGCAACTGAATATTCTGCCTGGCTTAATTCCGTCACCGCTGCGGAAGCTTGCGTTTCATCCTGTATTGAAATTTTTTGCCCGTCAATGGATACAAGTTCAGCGTCAAACGGTTTGCTGCTGGATTTTTCTTTTAGTTTTGCTGTTATTGTCCAGTATTCTTCCGGGACAAAGTTCTGAATTTCTTTTTCTCTATCACAAATAAGGCGAACGGCAACTGACTGGACCCGGCCGGCGCTTAAACCCTTACGAACCTTACGCCAGAGTAAAGGGCTCAATTTATAGCCGACGATTCGATCCAGTATTCTTCTTGCTTGTTGAGCAAACACGCGGGATAAATCAATGGGCCGCGGTTTTTTTACCGCCTGCTGGATAGCAGGTTTGGTAATTTCGTTAAATTCGATACGGCAAGCATTGACTACCGGAATATTAAGCAAGTGAGCCAAATGCCAGGCAATGGCTTCCCCTTCACGGTCGGGGTCTGTTGCCAGGTATATAGAACCAGCATTTTTGGCTGCTTCTTTCAAACTCTTGATAAGATCTCCTTTACCTCTGATATTGATATATTTAGGCTCAAAGTTATTTTCAATATCAACACCAAATTGACTTTTGGGCAAGTCCCTGAGATGCCCCATTGAAGCTTTAACAGTATAGTTTTTACCCAGAAATTTCTCAATCGTTTTGGCTTTGGCTGGTGACTCTACTACGACTAAAGCCTTACTCACCTAATTCCCTCCCTGGCGGCACGAATATAGCGTTGCCCGCTATGTTCAACCGTCAATCCGCGTAGTCCCAATTGCATTAATATATATGCAACCGTTGACGGCGATAATTTCGTCTTTATCACTATTTCTTCAATTCCCATAGGTAATTCAAAGTTTAACAAAGAGTAAACAATCTTCTCTTCCTCTAAAAGCTCCGGCGGCTTAGAGAAATTATCATCATCCTGTTCTTCATCCCACCCATACTCTTTCAACACATCTCCGGCAGTATCCACCAGTTTTGCCCCTTGTTTAATCAACCAGTGGGTGCCCCGGCTAGTTTCCGAGAAAACGCTGCCTGGTACGGCAAAAACGTCACGACCTTCTTCCAGGGCAAAGTCGGCAGTAATCAAAGCTCCACTTCTTTCAGCAGCTTCTACTATAATAACACCAAGGGCCATGCCGTTAATAATCCGATTGCGGGCCGGAAAGTGACCTGGGCTCGCCTTTGTTCCCGGAGCATATTCCGACACAACGGCGCCGCGCTCTTCGATCCTGGCTATCATTTTAGCATTTTCAGGCGGGTAGCATATATCCACTCCGGATCCCAGCACTGCCACCGTATAACCTTTCTCCAACGCCCCCTGGTGCGCTGAAGAATCAATTCCCCGGGCCGCGCCGCTTACAATGCCAACGCCGCTGCCAGCCAGCTCCGCCGCAAGCAGGCGTGCAATATTCTTGCCATACGCCGATGCCCGCCGTGACCCTACAACAGCAATCATTTTATCGTTGGCGGGCAATGTCCCCCGATAAAATAAAACCTGAGGCGGGTTAAAAGTATTTCGTAGTAGCGCGGGATAGTTATCATCTTTGAGACTGCATATTTTTATTCCTTGTTTGTCCCATTGGTCAGCTAAATGGTATATATCTATCTTATCCCGATATCCAATCAGATTATTACAAATATTGTTATCCAAGCACTTGGATAAAAATAAATCGCGCCGGTCAGCCAGCCAAGCTTGCCGGGCGCTACCAAAATAATCTTCCAGTGATTTAATTCGTGAGCTGCCAATACCTGGAACCATCTGCAAGGCAGCCAGATATAAATTCTCCATACGCTTTGTCCTCCGTGGGTGAGAGCTGCGAAAACTAAGATAAATATAATTATTAATTATATTAATTATCATTAGTTAATTGCAATACTTTGCAATATTATAACTGGCAAAAAAAGCAGGCGTCAAGAGCCGGACGTCCTAATTTGTATAATTTTTTGAACTTTTTACATGAAAATAATTTTTTGCAATATCATCCACTATGCTATAAGCAGCGTTTGGTTTCGCCATATTGAGAGCCTGCCGGCTGATAATGCCAAGCTGTTCCGGATTATTGATCAATAGCCTGTGCAGAATTAATTTTAGATCAGCAAGAGAGTCGGCGCAAACCGCAACTCCGTTCTTAGTAAGAAAGCGGGTGTTTGCTTCTTCTTGACCCGGTATAGGCCGAAATATTATCAATGGCAACCCGGTTGCCATAGCCTCGGCAGCACTCATCCCACCCGGTTTCGAGACGAAAATATCGGCAGCCGCCATTAACTCGTACACGTTATCAACATAACCATATATATGGGCCGGACGCCGCAGTGTATTTTTTAATTTGTTTAATTTATCATAAAGAGTCGTATTCTTTCCTGTAACCAGGACTAACTGCAAGGAAACGTCCAGGTTATTACATAAAGATAGGATTTGTTCCATGGGTAGTACGCCGGCGCCTCCACCCATAATTAAAATAGTTTTAAGGTCTTCTTTAAGTCCTAACTTTTTACGGGTTTGTTGTTTATTCAGTTTTTGCGTAAAGACAGGCAACACCGGAATACCGGTAATTCCTATTGACGACGGTTCAACTCCCTGCTGAATCATTGAGTCGCGTAACAATATGTCGGCCACATAATATCGTGCAATTTCCCGATATATCCATAACCGGTGCACGACGTAATCAGTAATAACAGCCGCAGCGGGAATGTTTATCTTACCTTGCCTTACAAGCCAGGCCACAAGACCCGCAGGTGTAGCATGAGTGCATACGATTACTGTCGGTTGGTAATCGGCTATGAATTTAAACATCCTCCCTGCAAGATAGCGGCTTAGCAAATCCCGGCTGTAAAGCGCCATACCGCTCGCATTTCCCCAGTCATACATCCTCCCGTAAGCTTGAGGATAATATTCCAGTATTTTTAAATACCCTTTCAGCAACAGCTCCCCGAATTGCGGACTAAAAAAATCAAAAACATTACAAATACAAGTTTCCACATCTGGATAGTGGTCAATTATAACGTCTGAAACAGCTTGCGCTGCCCGGGTATGCCCTGCACCGATAGGTGCGCTGATAAACAGAACTTTATTGGGGGCCATCTGCGTTCCTTTGCCCAGAAAAATTTAGTGGACCATAGAAAGTTATAGCCGTATGATCCGGGGTCTTCCTTAATAATTCGTCCACTGTCAGTCCTTTATACACCGGCTCATTACCAGCGATTTCCCGTAAGGGTATCAATACAAAACGCCTTTCAGGAACTCGCGGATGGGGCAGTTCCAGCGTGTTGGTTATAATTTGGATGTCGTCATACACCAAAAGGTCAATATCTATGTTGCGTGGTCCCCAGCGCACCTCTCTAATACGTCCCATTTGTTTTTCAATATCTAAACAGACGTTGAGCAGTTCTTCCGGGGCTAATGAAGTCATAATACTAACAGCCGCATTGAGGAAATTGGGCTGTTCCTTTAAACCTACCGGCTCAGTTTCATATAAAGATGATATTTGCTTGACTTTTATTTGAGGATGCTGGTCCAGCAATTCAATAGCATGGGCAATGTTTTGTTCGCGTGTTCGGCCAAGGGTATCAAGGTTGGAACCCAGTCCCAGTGCGATCATCGCTGTTGTCTCCGGGTGGCTTCAACTTCCACATAATCAAGCGCCGCAGCAATAGGCACCGAGGGCTTGCGCACCCGGACGGTTACTGTCTCTATTCTGGAATCCAAAGATAGTATTGCTTCCGCTAAATGGGAAGTAAGCGCTTCGAGAAGTTGGAAACGGTGGTTTTCAACCAAATCTTTGGTTTTATTGTATACATTTACATAATCAATTGTATGATTTAATTGGTCCGTATGACCTGCTTGCTCCAAATTAGAAGTCATTTCCACATCTACGTAAAATCTTTGGCCTAATTCCCTTTCATATTCATATACCCCGTGGAAACCATAAAAAACCATATTTTTTAAAGAAATTTTGTCACTCATCAGATACCCTCCTACTTAAAAAGCTACATTGATCATAGCATCTGTCATTTTTGCAATACGTACCATAGCTTTTACATCATGGACTCTAACAATATTTGCCCCTTTACTAATACCAAGAGCTACAGTTGCTCCTGTCCCCTCCATCCGATCATCCGGCGGCAGGCCTAGCGTCTCGCCAATGAATCGTTTGCGGGAGCTGCCCAGCAGAATAGGACAGCCTAAAGAACACAACTCATTCAATCTGGACATTACGATCAGATTATCTGCCGGTTTTTTGCCAAATCCTATTCCAGGATCGATGATGACCCTGTTGGGCTCTATCCCTGCTGTTGTACCAATCTCAATGCTATAACGTAAAAACTCACAAATGTGCGACATAATATCTCGTTCATATTCCACATGATTTTGGTTATGCATGATTACAATCGGAACGTCATATTGGGCGACAATTTTTGCCATCTCCGGATCATACTGTAATCCCCAAACGTCATTAATGATATGAGCCCCGGCCTTCAGTGCTTCCCCGGCAACACTTGCCTTGTATGTATCAACTGAAACCGGTATGGAAAAAGTATCAAGTACTTTTTCTAAGACAGGCAACAGTCTGTCCATTTCCTCAGCAGCTGATACTTTCTCTGATCCATAAGGCCTGGTGGATTCCGCGCCAATATCAAGAATGTCGGCCCCTTCCTCTATCATTTGCTCGGCATGCCGCAAAGCCGCGTCGATGCTAAAGTATCTGCCGCCATCCGAAAAAGAGTCCGGCGTAATATTCAGAATCCCCATCACCAAAGTATGTCCAGGTTCAATGGCTAATTTACATTTTTCCCAAGAAAACTCCCGGTATGGAAACTCCTCAGTGGCTAAGATTACAGTCTCAATCTCTGCTGCAAGTTTAGCAAGGCCCCATGGCTGCATTTTCAGTTGCGAAATGGCTTGGCGATACTGTTTTATGGTACCGCTTAATAATACATCAGTATATTCCAGGGTAAAGTCTGCCGCCCCCCGTGTAATCGACGCTTCCCCCCCTTTTGACAAAAAAGTTTGTTTCAATATATTGGCTGCCTTACTTTGCACTTTTTCTACCTTTATTGTTTTAAAAGTCGCTTTGGCTGACATAATGTTTGCCCCGGCTGCTTCACATTTAATTTTTTTCAGTTCGTTTCGAGCCTGCTCCTGGGTCTTAATATTAATAATGCGTGGATTATATATCATTATTATTTCACTCCTCCCTATTGCGGCAAAATATATTTTTATTGTATCATAAAATATTATAGAATAAAGATAATTATACATTTCTTAGAAAAAAAGGCTTAATTCGATAATATAGGAGGCTCATTAATGAGACAGCGTCTAACGCCGGATTCCTTTGCCCTTCCAGTCGAAGCAATAAAACAAGGCTACTATAGTGACAGTTATTTTTTGAGGACCAGTGAAATTTTAAACAAGGACAACCATCATCCCCGGGTACTGATGCAAATTTTTCAACGCCAGTCCGCAGTACTTTGCGGAATGGATGAAGCCATTGCCGTGCTGAAAAAATGCGCACATCAGCCGGAAGAGCTGACAATTCACGCTTTATATGACGGTGACCCTATTGATCCTTGGGAAACCGTTATGACGATTGAAGGTGACTTGGCAAACTTTTCCCACTTGGAAACAGTCTATCTTGGTGTAATATCCCGCCAAACAAAGATTGCTACTAACGTTCAGCGTGTAGTTAAGGCAGCAAACGGGAAACCCGTTCTCTTTTTCCCTTCCCGTTTTGATCATTATAGTGTACAAGCTAGCGACGGGTATGCTGCCCATATCGGCGGAATATACGGAGTGTCAACCCCTGCCAATGGGTCACTTTGGGGAGCCCCGGCGCTTGGTACAATTCCCCATGCCCTAATTGCCGCTTACGAAGGCAATACTGTTGCTGCTACCAATGCCTTTGACAAATATATTGACCCCTCAATTAACCGGGTCGCTCTGGTAGACTTCGACAATGACTGCGTAAGCACCGCTTTGGCCGTTGCCAAAGAACTAGGTGACAAGTTGTCGGCAGTACGTCTGGACACCGCCGACAATCTTGTGGATGTATCAGTTATTCCCCAAATGGGGCATTTTAAACCCACGGGCGTATGTCACCAGCTTGTAACCAATGTACGGGAAGCCTTAGACCGGGAAGGATTTGGTCACGTTGGCATAATGGTTTCGGGCGGCTTCACTGCGGAAAAAATCACCCAGTTTGAAGCATTAAACATTCCGGTAGATGTTTATGCAGTTGGAAGCAGCCTTTTTAATGATAACATAAATTTTACTGCGGATATCGTCATGGTGAATGGCCAGCCTTGTTCAAAAGTAGGTCGTAGCTATCGCCCCAACCCTAGACTAGCTTTAGTAAAATAGAATGACTAATACTGTAGAAAAAATTACCCGCCGAAAAAAGGCGGGTAATTTCATATCGATTCATCTCATCGATTACCATTATAAAGGATTCTTTCCCTTTTTATAGAAATGGATAAGTAATTTACCGATTCAGCGAAGAGAGGTGAATATCATGACCCAGCGCATGCCGGTTCTTTTCATCGGACACGGATCGCCGCTGAACGCGATAGCAGACAATGATTATACCCGTAGCCTCGGTAAAATTGCCAAATCAGTCCCAAAACCCAATGCCGTCATGGTAGTTTCAGCCCATTGGCTTACTGACCATACCTATGTTTCGTGTACTAAAAAGCCGAAAATTATTTATGACTTTTTTGGTTTTCCACCGGCGCTTTACGAACTGACCTACCCCTGCGCGGGAGCACCCGAATCTGCCCGGTCCGTCCCTTCTCTGGTGACGCATACTAATGTACAATGCAATGATACCTGGGGAATCGATCATGCTGCCTGGGCAGTACTGCGCCACATGTATCCTGCAGCGGACATACCGGTATTCGAAATGAGTATCGCTTATAAAAAGCCTGCCGAATACCATTATCAATTGGCACAGCAGCTTCTGCCTTTGCGTGATCAAGGTATTCTTATTATTGGCAGCGGCAATGTCGTTCATAATCTTAGGCTAGCTGACTTTCATAATATGGATGCCAAACCGCTTCCATGGGCGGAAGAATTTGACACCCAGATAAAGAGATATCTTGGCAACAAAGATCATGAAAGTTTGATACACTATACCAGGCTGACAGGATCATCATTGGCAATTCCGACTAATGATCACTACTTACCTTTAATGTATCTCATTGGTCTACAGCAAAACAACGAAAATGTACATTTTATTTTTGAGGGCATCCAAAACGCTTCTGTTTCCATGCTCAGTCTAATATGCGGGCCCCATTAATATTTAATCTGATATTTATAATCGGTTTTTATATTCTCGGGTTAATATATTTTACCAGTACCCATCCATGCTTGTCTTTATGTTGAATTTCCCAAAAATCTTCATCAGGCGACTTGCCTACCACTTTTACAAAATCCCCAAGTTTCAATTCTTCAATAACGCTGTCTGTCGTAGAAGGAGAGGAATACACTTTCACCCTATCGGAATTAGCATAACCAATAAAAGTAAACGATGCTTCAGCAATACCCAAGAAAGCCAGGGTCACAGTTATGATCAATAAGGCGCCAAGTATTCCAGGTAATTTGCGTCTCAAAATTATTCACTCCTTTTAGCTATCTATTATCTATTATTATCTATTATTATCTATGGCTTTCAAATTATTACGATAATGAATAGCTTCAGCAACATGTTGTCCGCTGATTTTTTCACTTCCGGCCAAATCAGCAATAGTGCGGGCGACTTTTATGATACGGTCATAGCCTCTGCCGCTTAAGTTCATCTTGGTAAATGCCTGTTTTAATAATCCCTGAGCATCATCAGTCATGGGACAAGCAGATTTTAAATGTTTATGACTCATTTGTGCATTGCAAAACAAGCTATGGTTTTTCAGACGTTCCCATTGTATTGCCCTGGCATTCTCCACACGCTGTCTGATTGTCGCTGAAGATTCGGCAGGAGCAGTATTAGTAAGTTCATTGTATTCCAGACGGGGAACATTAATATGAAGATCTATACGGTCAAGTAACGGGCCTGAAATCTTTTTTACATAACGGCGGATTTCATTTGGGGAACAAGAACAAGAGTGGCTGACATCGCCTAAATAGCCGCACGGACACGGGTTCATCGACGCGATAAGCATGGACTTAGCAGGGAATGTCAGTGAAGCGTTTACGCGTGAAATAGTAACCTGTCCATCCTCCAAAGGCTGTCGCAGCACTTCTAATACAAGTCTCGGGAATTCAGGAAGTTCATCTAAAAATAGTACGCCATTATGACTTAATGTGACTTCACCAGGTCGTGGCATACTGCCACCACCTATCATGCCTGCGGTAGAAATCGTGTGATGCGGATTTCTAAATGGTCTGACAGTTATTAAGCCCGAGTTGTTTTTTAATAACCCGGCTACACTGTAAATTTTGGTAACTTCCAACGCTTCCTGATTAGACATGGCAGGTAAAATTGAAGGAATACGTTTAGCTAGCATTGTTTTACCTGAACCGGGGGGACCAATCATGATTACATTATGTCCACCAGCCGCTGCAATTTCCAATGCTCGTTTGGCAACAACCTGGCCCTGTACATCGGCAAAATCATCGCCAATGGCGGCGGTCGTCTCATCACTGTCAACAGGCTCAACAGGCAGAATTGTTTCTTCCCCGCGAAGATGTTTTACAATCTGCATCAGATTATCAGGGGCATATACTGTAAGCTTTTCTGCCAACAGGGCTTCCTTTGCATTATCCATGGCAACAATTACATTTGGTAATCCATGTTCTGCGCAGTGGATGACCATCGGCAAGATGCCCGAAATGCCACGCAATTTGCCTTCTAAAGACAGTTCACTGGCGAAAGCGTAGTTCTGGCAACTTTCTTTAGGAATTTGCCCACTTGCTGCCAAAATCCCGACGGCTATAGGCAAATCTAAGCCTGAACTATCTTTTTTTATGTCGGCAGGGGCTAAACTCACTGTAATTCGGCGATTGGGGAATTTGAAACCGGCGTTATTTATCGCCGCCCGCACCCGTTCTTTCGATTCGCGAACGGCAGTGTCTGCCAAACCGACAATATCAAGCCCGGGAATGCGGTTGGCTATGTCTATTTCAACACTGATTAAAATACCATTTATTCCCAAAGTAGTGGACCCATAGGTTTGCGCAAACACAAGATACCCCCGAAACGAATTAGTAACAGTCAAAAGCACCGATGATATGGTTAAAATTCACTGAATGGCTATACCAATAGATTTCAATAACATCAAAGCGGCAGGCAACATCCGTCAGGCCGTTTTGATTCATATAGATAAGGGCAGTATTCATTATCTTTCGCTGCTTTTTATAGCCAACGGCCTCTGCAGGCACACCGTATAATGTGGAGCGTCTTGTTTTCACTTCAACAAATACCACGCAATCATCGTTCTTATCTCGGGCAACAATATCTATTTCGCCTGTTTTGGCACGATACTTCGTCGCAAGTATACGATAGCCATGATTAATTAAATAATCAGTTGCAGCCTGCTCTCCCGTCTCGCCAAGACGCAAATGTCTCATCTTGCTATTCCTTCATTTGCCTTAATATTGATCCCCAATTTGGCCTTTTCCCCACCTTCTGGTCGACATAATATATGTATGCAAGTACTTCCGCGACGGCTTGATAGAGTTCCGGCGGTATTTCACGGTCCAGTTCAACCGCCATCAGCATACCCGTCAGGGTTTTATTCTGATAAACCGGGATAGCATTTTGCTTGGCCGCATCCAAGATTTGCTCAGCAATAAATCCTGCACCTTTGGCAATTACTCTGGGCGCCCGTTCTTGGTCTTCCTTATAGCGTATAGCTATCGCTTTTTTGGGTTGTTCGGTGTTATTGTCACTCACGCTGCCTCTCCTTACATCAAAATAGAGACATTTCCGGCGAATCGTTATTTTTAACAGGGGCAAAGCTCTTGCGGTGAACCGGGCAAGGCCCATATCGTCGCAAAGCATTAAGGTGGTCCTGGGTAGCATATCCTTTGTGGCGGTTAAACCCGTATTCGGGATATTGCCGGTGGAGTTCTTCCATAATTCTGTCCCGTTCAACTTTGGCAACGATTGAAGCGGCAGCAATGGATGCACTAACCCCGTCGCCGCCTATAATTGATAGCGCCGGCATAGGCAAATCAGACAGGGGCACAGCGTCAATAAGTACGGCCTGAGGCTTGGGTAACAGCCCGTTGATAGCGGTATACATACCTATTTTTGTTGCCTGATAAATATTAACTTTATCAATTTGCTCTACATCAATTACAGAGTGATAAACGGCAACAGCCTCACATTTGATGATTCGATATATTTCATCCCGTTGAGCAGCTGATAATTTTTTTGAGTCGTTAAGATAAGAAATATGATAGGCAACAGGTAAAATAACTGCTGCAACTACCACCGGCCCGGCCAAAGGACCTCTACCGGCCTCGTCAACGCCGGCGACGAATTTACAGCCTTGCTCGTAAAAATTACGCTCATGCTCGTATAAAGCTCGGACTCTGGCGAATTCACGATTTACTTTTTCAAACCGCAGTTCCCATTTATGTACAAGGCGTTGAACTGAGACACGAGGATCCCTTTTTAGTAAATCTACGGTATCTTGCGAAACATCTTGGTGCTCCAATAATAAAGCAACATCCTTAATATGTTTTAGCATATTACGCAAACATTCCCTCCATAGGGTATAGGGGATAAGGTCAAAATTGGGGATAAATCGTAAGTATTATTTATACTTAGTATTCTTGACAGAAAAATTAAATCCTGCAATTATGAAAACCATCTTGAAGAAAACTTAACTCTTGCTAAATCTCCACTACCGAGTGCGGTTATGAGGTTATAAATAAACGGCTAAACCCAGTAGGTTAGCCGTTGACATTTCGGAATGAATTAATTGTTGCTCATACCATCTAATTCAGTATTTGGCCGGTCCAATGTAAAGCCGCCAAGTTTACCTGAGCGAAATTCGTTGAGTACAATTCTCCCTGCTTTATCGTAATCCACTATCCCGCCACTACGCAAACAGCCACGCCGCGCCGCAATAAGTCCTAATAGTTCTGAGTCGTCGGCAGGCAAGGGCAAAGGCAGATTGTAACGGGTAATAAGTCTTTCGCTGTAGTCGTCCCGTAATAATCCGACAAGCTTTAATATCACTTTTTCCGCATCATAGACGTCATCTTTAATTGCGCCGGTAGCTGCCAACTTAAAGGCTATTTCCTGATCATCCAGTTTGGGCCATAATACGCCGGGAGTATCGAGAAGTTCCAAATTCTTTCCAACTTTGATCCATTGTTGTCCACGGGTAACTCCCGGCTTATCCCCTGTGCGTACGGTAGCGCTTCCCAGCAAACGGTTAATCAGAGAGGACTTTCCTACATTAGGTATACCTAAAATCATTGCCCGTACAGCTCTTGGTTTAATCCCTTTTGCCGCTAACTTAGCTAATTTATCACCGGCAATTTTTTCAACCTGCCCAATCAGGTTTTTCATCCCATTCCCACTGGCTGCGTCTAACGCAACTACGGAAAAATTCATATTTTGAAAATGAGACATCCATTGTTTCGTTAGCTCCGGTTCTGCCAAATCGATCTTATTCAGCGCTACCACGTGCGGTTTTTCGCCAATAATCTCGCTAATGACGGGATTGGCACTGCTATATGGAATTCTGGCATCTAGCAATTCAATCACTACATCAATTAATTTAAGCTGTTCGCGAATCATACGCTGCGCTTTAGCCATGTGCCCGGGAAACCAATGAATGTGCATGCATTGCACCTCGCTTAATTTGAGAAGTCAGAATTCAGGAGTAAGGACTCAGAAGTGAATAGAAGCATTCTGTCCAAAAAATGACCATTTCATTCCTCTGTTGGCGCCGCCGTAGCGGCACGAGGCTCCAGAATATCTGGATAAATAATCATGGCAAGGTTTTTATGTGATCAAGCGGCCAAAATACAGTAACTGCTTTTCCTTTTAATAATTCCACCGGGACAAATCCAACGTTCTTAGACCGGCTATCCTCCGAATTATTACGATTATCCCCCATCACGAAAATTTGTCCTTCCGGTACAGTAGCCAGGGGATAAGGATCTCGAGTGCGTTCAAGAATATATGTTTCATTTTGTAATTGTCCGTTAACAAAAACACGACCATCTTTAATTTCGATGGTGTCACCGGGTATGGCAATCACTCTTTTGATAAAATCCCGGCTGGGATCGCGAGGATAGCGGAATACTACAACTTCACCTTTTCCCGGCGACTTAAACCGATATATAAATTTGTTGACGATTAAACGCTCACCATTTACCAGGGTAGGTCGCATGGAAGGTCCTTCAACCATATATAGTTCCACGATATAGTATCTGATAAAAAAAGCCAGCACTACAGCAATCAGAATGGATATAACCCAATCTTTTATTTCGTCGCCCAAACTTTTATCGTCGCTCTCTTTCTCAGTTCTTTCTTTTACTGTTTTACTCTCTTCTTCCATATTTTTTATACCTTACCCCCTTTCCCGGATGGGAAATGAAGAAAAGGGACTGGTATCAGTCCCTGCCCTTTAAGTCTTGTCTATTAGCGTTTTTCTTTAATACGGGCGGCCTTACCGGTGAGGTTACGCAAGTAGTACAGCTTAGCCCTGCGAACAATACCCCGGCGAACTACTTCAATCTTTTCGATCCGGGGAGAATGTATCGGAAAGGTACGTTCCACTCCGACCCCATAAGTAACACGTCTAACAGTGAACGTTTCACGCACGCCGCCGCTTTTACGATTAATAACCACACCTTCAAAAACCTGAATCCGCTCACGGCTGCCCTCTACGACCTTTACGTGAACTTTAACCGTATCTCCAGGCTTAAAGGATGGGATATCTTGCCGCAATTGTTCCTGTTCCAAAATCTCAATGATATTCATAAAATATTTCCTCCTTAATTCCAGACGTTCATGACTTGTATTGTTCAGATATTCAGAATTCAGGAGTCAGAATTCAGAATGTTTAAAGACGACTCCCAAATAGTATACTTTATCAAGCAGAGGACCGTCCATACTGCACGAAAGATATTATACCATACCTACATGTGAAACTCAAGAAATTAGGTCCGTAGTTTCAAGTCTATTATATTGCGCAGATGACCATATGCCACGAACTGCTTAGAAGTCGTCAGATGCTAGGCGCGACAAGGACCGGAACGGAAGCGTACTGGGATGTCCGCACAGACTACTTAGGAAAGGGATGACTAGGCCAGAACGGTTGAAGTGAGGACCGGAGGAGCAACGACGCAGATGGCGGCTTATAAGCAGTTCCCTACTTTAAGGCAATTAGTTATTCCCACCAGGTTTCTCCTAATAGCCTATCCAGAATTATAGCAACAGCTGCCCGAACCGGAAGATGATTATAAGGGCCGGGTCCGTAAATTGGTTCCAGGATGTAGTCAAACTGCCGCATCACAGAGCTTTCTATTCCCCAGCCTGTGCCAAACAATAATAGACAGGGTACATCGCCACTTGCTATGACTTTCCGAAGGCCGGAATAGGAAATCATATTATCAAATTTCCGCGCATCTGTTGTGACAACAATTGGGGTTCTCCCGGTCTCAGCAGTTATGCGCTCAATGACTCCGGCAATGTCTGTTGAAATATCCACAATACTCAGAGCATCCTTACGGTCCGGATTGTATACCCCCCCATATCCTTGCTGCCAATATGCAATAATTTCTTCTGCTAAAGCTTTTTGGCTGTCAAGTGGATGAATAATGAAATAGCGGTTAATTTCATAAGTACGGGCAGTACGGGCAATATCATGTATATCAAAATTTGTAATCGCGGTGGTAATGACTTCATTTTTTTTATTATATATCGGGTAATGTACCAACCCAAGATATATTGGTAATGCCATATTACCCTCCGGTATTTTCTTCCGCTAAAATTTCAGCTAACAATTTAGCGTCATTGGAGTTGAGCTTAATCTTATCAAATAAATCCGGACGACGTTCTAATGTATTTTTAAGCGACTGTTTGCGTCGCCATCTTTCAATTTTGGCATGATCACCGGATAGTAGAATCTCCGGAACTGCGAGTCCATTGAAGTCACGCGGTCGTGTATATTGAGGATACTCTAGGAGACCATTATAAAAAGAGTCATATGCGGCGGCATCACACGCCCCAAGAACTCCCGGCAACATACGCGCCACTGCGTCAACCACCACCATAGCCGGTAATTCTCCTCCGGTCAAAACATAATCCCCGATGGAAATGGCCTCGTCTATTAAATACTGCCGGACCCGCTCATCAATACCTTCATAATGGCCGCATATGAGAACAAGCTGTTCATAGTTGGCAAATTGTTTAGCCTTATCCTGATTAAACGGTGTGCCGCCAGGACACATCAATACAATTAAACGGTTTGCACTACCGCCGGACAACACGTTTTCTACTGCCCGAAATATGGGCTCCGGCTTCATAACCATGCCGGAACCACCGCCAAAAGGGTAGTCGTCAACGATTTTGTGTTTATCCGTCGTAAAATCCCGTGGATTTGTAACGTTAATCGTCAACAATCCAGCCTCTTGCGCCCGTTTAATAATACTGTGACCAAACGGCCCAACAAACATATCAGGAAACAAAGAGAGAATGTCAATCTTCATAGCAAACCCCGTATCAACTCAGCTTATCAACTGCCACGAACTGCTTAGAAATCGCCAGATGCTCCCGTTGCATATGAAATAAACTTATTGATTATTAATTTGGTAACCATATATTAATAATCATAGTCAGACCGGGCGCACCGACGATTCTGATTTCGCTTGCTTAGCATAATAGTTTGTGCGGGGACCGGAACGTAAGCGTACTGGGGGTCCGCACAGACTACTTAGAAAAAGGTTAACTAGGCCAGAACGGCTGGAGTGAGGACCGCAGGAGCACGATTCTGATTTCGTTAGTGTTATCAACGCCAGTTAACTGGTCGCAGATGACAGCAACGCAGATGGTGCGGCGCCGCAGATGGCGGTTTATAAGCAGTTCCCCCGCTTTAGGTGCATAGTTTTTAAACCCCGGCTATTCCCATTCCTCTTGTAACGCGACTATCATCTGCTTACCGGCGATATCGATCCTTTTGACTACTTTTTTTAACGCCGGTATAAGAATGGGTTTCTGGTTCTCTTCTTTTTCAATAACGTAAACATCGTTACTGCCGGTTTCCAGAACATCTGTTATTGTGCCCAGATAATCACCGGATTCTTCATAAACTTTTAGCCCGATGATGTCAAACACGTAATAGTGTCCTGCAGGCAAAATCATTAATTCTTCCCGCGGTACTTTGAGGAGTTTGCCGCGAAATTGTTCTACGTCATTCATGGTGTTATACCCAACAAACTTCAGTAGAATAAATTGTTTATGATATCTCACACTTTTTACTTCTACTTTGCGGGTACTGTCTTCAACATAAACTGTTTTGAGATCTTGAAATCGTTCCGGAAAGTCGGTTAAAGGAATAATACGGACGTCACCCCGCACACCGTGCGGGGCAACTATTTTTCCGATGGAATATAACTCTTGATCAGCCATTATAACCAGAAATTAGCTGCGGAAAGCAATTATCTTGCCGTCTTCCAACAAAATCTCAGTAGCCATAATTTTATGAAGATCATCACCTACATTGATGGTGACCATTCTATCCATTGTTCCCTGAACGATCTCTGAACCAATCTCAAGTTGAGCGGTTTCTTTCAGTTTCTCCAGCATATGATTTTTGAAATCTATACGTTTTTGTTTCTCGGCATCAATTTGCTGACGGATGGCCACCAAACCTTGTGCATCAACTTTCGCTTGTTCGGCCATCATACGTTTGGCGTGAAATTCAATTTGCTGAAGCTCCATGTCCGTCTTTTTAACAGCGTCCTGAATTTCAGCTGCAAGTTGAGTCTTTAAGTCTTCTGTTACTTTGGCTTTGACGGTAACCGGACACTTAATCGTCATGTTATCTATGCTAGCCACACAAATCCCACCTTTCCAAACTGATTCAGGTAACCTGAATAGTTATATTATTTCTACCATAACTTTTTTATTCTCACGGGTGGCGGCAGCCTTTACTACAGTACGAATGGCCTTGGCGATACGTCCCTGTTTGCCGATGATTTTCCCCATATCTTCCGGAGCAACCCTCAATTCATAGACAGTACCTGAATGATCGACTGATTCTGTAACATTGACTTGATCCGGGTTCTTAACTAACGCTTTAGCGATAACTTCAACTAACTCTTTCATTAGTTATCAAGCCTCGTTTCTAAGTTTCTTAGGCTTCTTTTTTGGTACGTTTTATTTCATCCCATTTTTTCAGGATGCCGGTTTTGCTGAACAAATTTTTAACAGTATCCGTCGGTTGAGCCCCTTTTTGTAGCCAATTGATGGCTTTTTCCTCGTCAATTTTGATAACTGCCGGTTCGATAGTAGAATCATAATGACCAAGGGTCTCTATGAAACGACCGTCCCGCGGCGAACGGGAGTCAGCTACTACCACACGGTAAAACGGACTCTTTTTAGCACCCATACGTTTTAAACGAATTTTTACTGCCATTTTTCAAATCACCCCCTTTACTAAATTTCTTAATTTAAAAAATAAACTATTTAGGTTATTAAATGCCTCGAACTGCTTAGAAATCGTTAGATACCGTTGCATATGAAAAAAACTTATTGCAACGAGTTTGGTAATTACGGTTCTACTATCATAGTCAGACCGTCTAGGCGCGATGACGATTCTGATTTCGTTTGCTTAGCATAATAGCTTGTGCGGGGACCGGAACGCAAGCGTACTGGGATGTACGCTGGAGTGAGGACCGCAGGAGCACGATTCTGAGTTCGTTAGTGTTATCAACGCGAGTTAACTTGTCGCAGATGACAGCAACGCAGATGGTGCGGCGCCGCAGATGACGGTTTATAAGCAGTTCCCTACTTATGGCGTATAAGTTAAAGAATGATCAGCGCATAAAGGGTAACTTAAACCCGCCGCCCTTTTTACCGCTCTTTTGCATTTCCTGCAGACGCTTCATCATCTTTTTCGCTTCACTGAATTGCTTAAGGAGTCTATTCACATCCTGCACTCTCGTACCGCTGCCCAAAGCAATGCGTTTGCGCCTGCTGCCGTTGATAATGGAAGGATCACGGCGTTCTTTGGCAGTCATTGACCGGATAATAGCAATAATGTGCTTAATCTCCTTTTCATCAAAATCCATACCCTGCAATTGTTTTATTTTCCCCATACCGGGGAGCATGCCCAAGATTTGATCAAGGGGGCCAAGCTTGCGCACTTGCTCAATTTGATCAAGAAAATCATTAAGGGTAAATTCCTCTTTGCGCAGCTTTTTCTGCAATTCCTGCGCTTTTTCCAAACTTAGGTTTGACTCTGCTTTTTCAATGAGACTAAGGACGTCACCCATTCCCAGAATACGGGAAGCCATCCTGTCGGGATGAAAGGGTTCCAGGGCATCCAATTTTTCTCCCATACCGGCAAATTTAATTGGCTTGCCGGTAACCGCCTTGACTGATAGTGCCGCGCCGCCACGGGCATCACCGTCTAGTTTGGTCAGAATAATACCGTCAATACCCAGATCATTATTAAATGCTTCCGCAACGGTAACGGCATCCTGACCGGTCATTGCGTCAACAACAAGTAAGATTTCATGGGGCCTTACGGTTTGCTTAATGGATTTTAGTTCCTGCATGAGTTCTTCGTTGATATGCAAACGGCCCGCAGTATCAATAATTATGATATCCCTTGCCATTGATAAAGCCTGTTCAACCGCTTTCTTGGCAATGTCAACCGGCCTTTCTTTATCGCCCAAAGTGAATACCGGGATATCAAGCTGCTCACCTAATACTTGGAGTTGTTTAATCGCCGCCGGACGGTAAATGTCACCGGCAACCAAAAGCGGGCGTTTGCCTTGCCGTTTTAAGTGATTGGCCAGTTTACCCGCAGTTGTTGTCTTTCCTGCCCCCTGCAGGCCTACCAGCATAACAACGGTTGGCGGCTTAGAGGCAATCACAATGCGGCTTTGTGTACCGCCCATCAAATTGGCTAACTCTTCATTTACAATCTTGATTACATGCTGGGCAGGCGTAAGACTCTCAAGCACTTCTTGCCCGATGGCCCGCTCTTTGATTTTGGCAATCAAATCTTTTACAACTTTAAAATTAACATCGGCTTCCAGCAATGCCAAGCGCACTTCTTTTAGCGCATCGGCTACATCGCCTTCCGATAGTTTACCGCGTCCACGGAGTTTCTTAAATGTTTGCTGCAATTTATCAGCTAAACTTTCAAAAACCAAATATATTACACCTCCCGGGCATCATCTAGCAAATACTGAAGTTTTTCCAAAACAAGATTGATTTCCGGCAGTTTACGCGCCGGTTCCGGGAAATTGCTGACCATCTTGTATATTTCATCTATAATAAGACGTTCTTTCCTGTAACGGCTAACAAGCCCCAACTTCTCTTCGTACTCTTCCAGCATCAGTTCGGCCCGCCGCAATATGTCATGTACCGCTTGACGCGAAACACCAAATTCTTCGGCGATTTCAGCCAAGGAAAAATCCTGCAGGTAATGCATGTTTAGGCATTGCTGTTGTTTATCTGTTAATAGCGCATTATAAAAGTCATAAAGCTGCCCGATACGTAATACTTTATTGAGGGAATCAGTCATAATTTCACCTATTCACATACGGTATTATATAAAAACGCAAGCTCTATGTCAAGTATTTTTACTTGTCAGCAAATAATGCGGCGGCAAACTCTGCCGCCGCAAACGGCCGCAAGTCATTCACACCTTCGCCAACTCCTACCCATTTAACCGGAATACCCAATTCATTCCCAATTGCAACGATTACTCCGCCCTTAGCGGTACCGTCCAATTTTGTAAGAACAACACCGGATACAAAAACTGTGTCACTAAAAAATTTAGCCTGACTGATAGCATTCTGGCCGGTAGTGGCATCAAGTACCAGTAACGTTTCATGAGGGGCGCCGGGTATCTCGCGATTAGCTACCCGGCTGATTTTTTTCAATTCTTCCATGAGATTTGTTTTTGTATGCAACCGACCGGCGGTATCGATAATTAGAACATCGGCTTTGCGAGCCTTAGCTGCCTGCACGGCATCAAAAGCCACTGCCGCCGGATCTGACCCTTCAGAGTGTTTAATCACATCAACCCCAACCCGATTACCCCAGATTTCCAGTTGATCAATAGCAGCAGCCCGAAACGTATCGGCAGCGGCAACTATTACATTATGTCCTTCTTGCCGATAATAATTTGCCAGTTTGCCGATTGTCGTAGTTTTGCCAACACCGTTGACACCTACAACCAATATTACCGTTGGTGGCTGCTCAGTTAAAGTTAATACACCTGATCCATTTTGCAGCATGTCGCTTATTTTAGTACGCAAAAACGGCCTTAAATCATCCGGCGAGTTGATTTCTTTGCCTTTAATGCCTTTTCGTATGTCATTGAGCAGCACTGATGTGGTAGGTACTCCCACATCGGCAGAAAGTAGAACTGCTTCCAAATCATCCAACAATTCGTCATCAATTTTAGCATATCCAACGACTAACTGTTCAATTTTCTCGGTAAAATTTTTCCTGGTTTTTTCCAATCCGGCTTTCAGCTTATCAAAAAAGCCCATTGTTTTCCCCCCTAATTTACCCTGTTTTGTAATTGCTCAGATTTACATCTGCCACGAACTGCTTAGAAATCGTCAGATGCTAGGCACGACGAGGACCGGAACGCAAGCGTACTGGCTGGTACGCTGGAGTGAGGACCACAGGAGTAACGACGCAGATGGCGGTTTCTAAGCAGTTCCCTGCTTAATGGCCCACAGCCTACTACCCCGTTTTGTCCATTAGCTTTATCGATACCAGCCTAGATATTCCTGATTCTTCCATAGTAATACCATGCAGAACATCTGCTGCTTCCATCGTGCCTTTACGATGAGTAACGACAATAAATTGCGTATGTTGTGCATAATCCCGTAAAAACTCACTAAATCTCTGGACATTTGCCTCATCCAGCGCCGCATCGATTTCATCCACAACACAAAATGGTGCTGGACGGTAGGTCAAAAAGGCAAATAACAGGGCTATTACGGTCAATGCTCGTTCTCCGCCCGACAATAAAGTTAGATTCTGAAGTTTTTTCCCCGGCGGCTGGACAATTATATCAATACCGCTTTCCAGTATATTCTCCGGTTCCAATAACTGGATTTTGGCCAAACCTCCGCCAAAAAGGCGGCAAAAGACCTCGCCAAAATGCTGATTGATAGTTATAAAAGAATCCGTAAACTGCTTAGACATAGTATTGTCCATATCTTTGATTAGCGAGGCAAGATATTCTCTGGCGGTAATTAAATCGTGACTTTGATGATTAAGAAAATCATATCTTTCCTGCAAGCGTGAGTATTCCTCAACTGCAGCCGGGTTAACAGGTCCTAAGTCTGCTATTTTTTGTTCAAATTCGGCCACCATGGCCAAGAGTAACTCAATGCTTTCATCCCGGCGCATTCTCTGTGCCTCTTCTACAGCTACGGCATAAACTTCAGTTAATTGTTCACGGCAATGTTGAACTTCAAATTGATATTTCGTCATTATGAGCTCGGCTTCATGTACCCTGGCTTGAACTTCGTTAGCCTTACGCCGTAAATCCCGAATTTCTTTGTCCAATTTCTGCATAACAGACAGCAGCTCTAACTTTTGAGCATATCCTTTTGTTTTTTCCTGTTCCGCCTGTTCTTTTCGCTTGAGCAAAGACTCGCGAACTTGTTCTAAATCTAGAATTTCCCGTCTGGCGTTAGTAATTTCCACTGTAATATTCTTTTTATCCGCTTCAATATGTTCCATCTGTCTGGCAGCTAATATACGTGCGTGTTCATTCTGTTGGCATTGAGATCGAAGGGAAGCAATTTCTTGATTGATGGAAGATGCTTGTATCTTTAACTCGGTAAGTTCGGTGTGAAAATTTTCCTGATTGTTTTTTAAGTCCGTTAATTGCTGGTGTAGGCTTGCCAAAAGCGATTTTTGCTCTAGATCCCGGTTTTCGCACGCTAGTATATTATTTTTGCTTTCTACAATTTTCGCCTCATAATACTCTTTTTCTGATTTATATGCTTGCAATTCCGCCTGGACGGTATCTAAAGCCAAGGTAATTCGCTTAATTTCAGACTGGGCTTTTTCTTTGTGGATGGCATGTTCGGCAATTTTAAGTTCAGTCTCCTGCCGCAAATTGGCCAACAGGCTAACCTCTTCATCTATCTTGGCTATCTTTTGGTGTAAATTGTTCTTTTTTTGTTGAAAAGAATCAACTTCTTCATCTAATGCGGCTATTGTTTTCTTCAATGTTTCAATTTCTGAACTTCGGGCTAAATAGCCTGCATCCCGGCGGCCGTTGCTGCCTCCGCTCATTGAACCGCCCGGATTGATCAATTCTCCTTCCAGAGTTACTACTCTGACTGAAAAAGAAGACTGTTTGGCTATCTTTAAAGCGGCATCGACATCCGTAGCGACAACGGTGCGACCAAGTAAGAATTCAACTATTGGACGAAAGCGCATATCAGCAGTGACAAAATCGGAAGCCAAACCAACCGCACCCTCTATTTTAGCTGCCACCACTTCGCTATTTTTGGGTTTCGATACCCGTATCGTATTCAGCGGCAAGAATGTAGCTCGCCCCAAGTTATGTTTTTTTAGAAATTGTATTGCCTGTTTGGCTATCTGCTCATCCTCGGTTACAATATTCTGGAGTGCGCCGCCAAGAGCGGTTTCAATCGCCATTACGTATTGCTTCGGCACAGTTAATAATTCAGCAACCGCGCCGCAAACGCCGGCCCGCCACCCGGCTTTATTCTGTAAAACACTTTTTATCGCCCGGCTAAACCCTTCATATTCGTCTTGCATGCTTTTGAGCACATCAAGTCGTGACGATGCCTCATTATTCTTTTTAATTGTCTGCTGTCCTTGCTCATTAAGCTGATAGAGACTTAATTCCAACCTTTGCTTTTCTTCAATAATTCTTTGTGTATTTTTATTGATGTCAATCTGCTTCTCTTTCAATATTGACAATTGCGCGGCAAGATCATCTAACAATTTTTCATTTTCAGTCGATTGCTGCGAATAGTCATTATACTCCTTCTCCAGATTCGCTTGCCGCGTTTTAAGGTTGAAGAGATCCTTCTCGCTGCTGCGTAATGTATTACGTTCATCAACAAGTTGCTGCAAATGTTGAAAGGTTTCTTCATTACCATTTTTAATTTCTGCCTCAATTGTTCTAATGGTTGAGCATAAGTTGTCATATTCACTGTCTATGACCGATAACTTACTATTAACTTCCGATAAAGAAGTCAGTTTTTCATTTAGTAGGAACCCAAGGGTTTCAAAACTTTGTTTGTTTTCCGTTACTTGTACGCTAACCCGATTCATCTCTTCAAGAATCCGTTCTTCAGCCCGAATTCCTTGCTCAATCCGTTCGGTCAGAACGGCGTTCTTGCCTGCAACCCTCTCCAATTCCGTATCTGTTTGATTGATAGTCTGGCTTACAACAGTTAACTCTTCTTCCCGGGATGAAAGTTCAGCCATAATCCTTTCTTTATCTGCTTCACAAACTGACAGCTTAGTAGTAAAATCAATGTCCTGATCTTTAAGCGTTGTCTGTTCCAGTTCGGCACTGATAACCATCTTCTCAGCTTTAACAAGCCTGTTTAACAATATTGTCACTTGACAAGCCTTGAGTTCGGTATTATAGGCGTTAAATTGGTCTGTCCGGGCCGCACTTTCGCTAAGAGGCCCCAACTGACTTTCAAGCTCGGATATAATATCTTTTATCCGAATTAGATTTTGTTCAGTCACTTCAAGTTTCCGTAACGCTTCCCGCTTACGTAATTTATACTTGGATATTCCCGCGGCTTCCTCAAACAATAATCGTCTTTCCTCCGGCTTGCTGCTTAATATCTCGTCTATTTTATTCTGACTAATTACAGTCATGGAATCACGTCCTATGCCTGTATCCAGCAAAAGATCATGAATATCTTTTAGCCTGCACCCCGTCTTATTAATGTAATATTCACTATCTCCTGAACGAAACACCCGGCGGGTAATAATGACCTCGTTATAGTCAAGCGGTAATTGCCCGTCCTGGTTATCGAAAACCAGCGATACTTCTGCAACCCCCGCTGCCCTTCTCTTGATGCTGCCGGCAAAAATAACGTCTTCCATCTTAGCCCCGCGTAGACTTCGAATACTTTGCTCCCCCAATGCCCAGCGGATGGCATCGGAAATATTGCTCTTTCCACTGCCGTTTGGACCTACAATTGCAGTTACGCCGCGTCCAAACTCCAGTTGCGTTTTTTCAGCAAAAGATTTGAATCCATAAGCTTCTAATCTGCGTAACAGCAACTTCCATCCCCTCGTCTCGTACTCAATCATCAAGATTGTACCATGTAGCCGGTATTTGTACAAGTTACCAGTTAATTGTGTTACCCCTCACGACAGGACGAGTAGGCTTGGATTAAAAAACCTGTTTGCCCTAAAGCAAACAGGTTTTTCATAATTACTTTTCTATTCAGAAGAACCTTTATCGCGGTTCAACAATAAACCGGATAGCTGTGCGTTCTTCCCCATCGATAGCTATTTCGGCAAATGCAGGTATAGTGATAAGGTCAATTCCATTCGGGGCAACAAAGCCTCGGGAAATTGCAATTGCTTTAATAGCCTGATTTACTGCCCCTGCGCCGACTGCCTGCACTTCTGCAGATCCTTTTTCTCTCAGTACTGCAGCCAGAGCACCTGCTACGGATTTGGGATTTGATTGTGCAGATACTTTCAGCACTTCCATTTTAGCTCATCCTCCTTGAAATTCAGGGCTTATACTAAAATGATATTCTGTGCTTTTCCTAAAAATTCCTTCTTTTACAAAGTTTTAAATATAATTTAACATATTTTTGTTAATGCTTATACTTAACCCATGAAAGTCAATTACAAGTTCTCCCAAAGTATGATGATCTGGTTTTAATATAATTGATGAAAGTTTGTAAGTTTTCTTGAGTCTCCTGATGTTCTCGCCGGAAACTCCCCGTAGTTTGGAACTATCCTTCGGGTGATGATGAATAGTCATTTCCCCTTCGCAAGCAGAGTATGACAAGATTTCAATACAATGAGCCGCCATTAGGAAAAAAAGGAATGAGTCTACCAATTCACCAAAAGCAGGATGATACGGTCCCGCCAATACAACATGCGCTTTAGATAATTCCGCAGTGGCCTGTAAACCCGTCCGAATCACTTTAATACCTTGCTGTTCGAATGTTAGTTTTATATAAGCCGATTTTGCCACAGCCTCGGGTATCGTCAGCGGCTTATATCTATTATCATAATATAAATTAGCCAGCGGCGTACCGGCAATTACTAAAGTGGGATAAACCCGGGCAAAATCCGGTCGAAGCCCAATAATTTTTGTTACCGTGCAAATAAGGCTGGACCAATTTTCACCTGGTAATCCCGGCATTAACTGTACACCGCACGCCAGGCCTGCGTTTTTAATAAGTGAAGTTGCATTGGACACATCTTTCGCGGTATGTCCTCTATTTGCTCCTGCCAGTACGGCGTCATCCATGGACTGAACACCCAATTCAACGGTACGTACTCCTAACATCGCTAAATTCTTGACAATAACCGGATTAATACAATCCGGCCGGGTGGAGATGCGAATTGAGTGAATCAAGTTTCGTTGCAAGGCCTGATATGCAGGCTGCAGTAATTCATATTGGCAATCAAGAGAAAGGGCCGTAAAACTGCCACCGTAAAAGGCCAACTCCACCTGTCGCCGTCCAGTGATTTTTACCAAGGATTCCTCGATAATTTCACTTACTTGCTCAGCTGTAACAGGGGTCTCTTGCCCTGTTATTTTCCGCTGGTTACAAAACACACATTGATGACTGCAACCAAAATGGGGTATAAATATAGGTATGATGCAATATTTCGTCGTATTCATATTAAAAAATAAAAGGCGACCCCATGGCCGCCTTCCCTTTACCCTTCTGAAATTATGTTTAGCTTAATCAAAGCCTTTTTTGCAGCTTGCTGTTCAGCTTCTTTTTTGCTTTTCCCCCAACCTGTGCCAAGTCGTTCGCCGTTGACGGTAACAGCTTCTTCAAAAGATTTATCATGGTCGGGACCTTGCTCATCAATTACTTCATAAACGATTTTACTATCGGTGCTTTTCTGAACAACTTCCTGTAACCAGGTTTTATAATCCTTGAGATAATCGCCTTGCTCAACAAGCGCCAATTCTTCCCCCAACTGCCGTAAAACATATTTGGCGGCATTTTTAAAACCTAAATCCAAATACACTGCACCGATAATAGCCTCGAAGGCATCCGCCAGGATGGAAATACGTTCCCGTCCGCCGGACAATGCCTCCCCTTTGCCTAATAAGAGATAGTCTCCAATGCCAAGTTCCAAAGCCCTCTTGGCCAACGTATGCTCGCAAACTACCTGGGCCCTGGCCTTAGTAAGTTCCCCTTCGGGTAAATGTGGACATTTGCTGAATAAATACGAACTTATAATAAGATCAAGCACTGCATCCCCCAAAAACTCCAGCCGTTCATTATGTTTAACCCTGGGGCTTTTAGTTTCATTAGCATATGAAGTGTGAGTGAGGGCTTGATGCAAGAGCTTGTAATCATAGAATTCTACTCCCAAAGTTTGGCAAAAAGCTGTTAATGCCTGCACGCGACTATTGTCTATAATACTTTTTCTTTCTTTCATGTCACGAAATGGGCTGCTTACGCTTGGTATTTCTTCACCAAAATAGTGGCGTTATGTCCGCCGAAACCAAAGGAGTTGGATAAAGCAACATTAACAACTTGTTCGCGAGCCTTATTGGGAACATAGTCCAAATCAAGTTCCGGATCCGGGTGTTCAAGGTTAATTGTCGGTGGAATCAGGTTGTTGGCAACAGTAATTACTGTTGCGATGCATTCAATGCCTCCAGCCGCACCTAATAAATGTCCCGTCATAGATTTGATTGAGCTGACAGCCAGCTTCTTAACGGCATGTTCGCCAAATAATGCCTTGATTGCCAGACTCTCATTTTTATCATTAAGTGGCGTAGAAGTACCGTGAGCATTAATATAATCTATGTCTGAAGGTTGAAGGCCAGCGTCCTTTATGGCCAGTTCCATACATTTAGCGGCTTGGGTACCTTCGGGGGCGGGAGCGGTAATATGGTAAGCGTCGGCATTAAATCCATAGCCGGCAATCTCGGCATAAATTTTTGCCCCTCTAGCTTGAGCATGTTCAAGAGTCTCCAAAATCAAAACCCCGGACCCCTCACCCAGAACAAAACCATCGCGGTCTTGGTCAAAGGGGCGGGATGCTTTTTCAGGCTCATCATTGCGGGTGGACATGGCTTTCATGGCGCTAAAACCCGCTATGGCCGCGGGAGAGATAGCGGCTTCAGTTCCACCGGCTACCATAACGTCGGCATCGCCGCGCTGCAGAATTTTAAAGGCGTCGCCGATAGCGTTTGTGCCGGTGGCGCAGGCAGTAACAACGCAACTGCTTGGACCTTGTAAACCAAAAGTGATGGAAGTTTGACCTGTCGCCATATTGGCAATCATCATTGGCACGAAGAATGGGCTAATACGGCCTGGCCCTTTTTCAAACAAAATCTTAAACTGATCATGCAAAGTTTCCATGCCGCCAATACCGGTCCCAATTAATGTGCCAATGCGGCTGCGGTCTTCTTGGTCCAAATCAATGTCCGAGTCTTCAAATGCCATTTTCGTAGCGGCAATGGCAAACTGGACAACACGGTCCATACGTTTTGCTTCTTTTTTGTCTATGTACAACAAAGGATCGAAATCCTTAACTTCACCGGCAATCTGAGTGCTGTATTCACTTGGATCAAACCGGGTAATCCTAGTGATTCCCGATTTACCGGCAATAAGCCCTTGCCAAAATGTATCTTTACCAATACCGATGGGTGTCACCGCACCAAGACCTGTAACGACAACCCGCTTTTTCAAGGATAAACACCTCTTTTAATTAATTGATTTCTTCGACTTCTTTTATGAGTCTTGCAAATATTTCTTTAACAGGCAATATCTCATGTATTTTATGAACGTACTCACCGGTAAACACTAATCCTGTATCAACATCGCCTTGCTGAGCTCGAATCAAAGCGTCGATAATGCAAAAATTCTGCGTACAATGCTTTAAGCAGGCAATGCAGTTATCAGATTTATCGGTAGTACTCTCAAGAATTTTCTCAGCAAATGGATTTTTTATCGCGCGCGCCGGCATACCAACCGGGCTCTTAATTAACACCACATCTTCAGGGCGAGCTTTTAAGTAATATTCTTTTAAGGCTGGAGCGGCATTGGATTCTTCACTTGCAGCAAATCTCGTTCCCATTTGAACGCCATCCGCCCCCAGTTTCATAACTTCCGCAATATCTTGTCCGTTCATGATGCCGCCGGCTGCAATTACCGGGATATTGACGGCTTTCTTAACATCAGGTATTAATGCTTTTATTGACTTATCTGTACCCAAATGCCCACCTGCTTCTCCACCTTCAACGATAATGGCAGATGCGCCCAATGATTCAGAAATTTTGGCCAATTTAGCAGTAGAAACTATAGGAACGATAGGAGTACCAGACTCTTTTCCCATCCCAAACATATCTCGCGAAAAACCTGCGCCTGCAACTACCAGATCAATACCTTCTTGAATGGCTGTTTTTACCAGTCCGGCGAATTGCCTGGCGGCAACCATTGCATTGATACCGATAATTCCTTTGGTTAAGGAGCGAGCCAAACAAATCTCATGGCGTAGTTCATCAAACGTCATACCCGATGCAGCAATCAGTCCAATTCCTCCGGCCTCCGCAACAGCAGCAGCCAAGCGGGCTGTAGAAAGACGTATAGCCATCCCGCCCTGAATAATCGGTATCTTGGCCACATGCTGGCCTATCTTAAGTTCTGGAAGCTTCAAGTAACAACTCCTCCAATCAATCAAAGCACATCCTGCACCGCGTAATTACCTTTAAGAAAGTCCCGCGAAAAAGCATCATTACAATTCACGCCATTCACGGGACTTTCTACCATTCCGGTAAGGTAATCAATCTTACATTAGACGCTGACAAATTGTAGATTAACCCTGTTTTTCTTTGTCTATGTACTCCACAGCGTCCTTAACCGTTTTAATTCTTTCTGCCACTTCATCAGGAATTTCAATACTGAATTCCTCTTCGAAGGCCATAATTAATTCAACAATATCCAGGGAGTCAGCGCCAAGGTCATCAATAAATGTGGAATTCATAGTAACATCAGCTTCATCTACACCAAGTTGTTCAACTACAATCTCTTTAACTTTATCAAAAGTTGTCATGATGTTCACCTCCTTCCAAGAGAAATATAAATATCTTCTATTATATTTACATTACCATACCACCGTCAATGTTTATTGTCTGCCCAGTAATGTAATTTGCCGAGTCGGAGGCTAGAAACACTACAGCCGCGGCAACGTCCTCCGGTGCCCCCAGTTTTCCCAAAGGAATTTTGGCAGATAGATCACTTTTCACTTGCTCCGATAATCCATGGGTCATATCCGTGCCAATGAAACCGGGAGCAATAGCATTTACTGTGATGTTACGGGAAGCCAGTTCTCTGGCCATAGACTTGGTAAAACCGATAACCCCGGCTTTGGCAGCCGCATAATTGGCTTGCCCAATATTTCCCATCAGGCCAACGACAGAGGTTATATTGATAATTTTGCCGCTTTTTTGCTTCATCATAATCCGGGAAACAGCTTTTGTGCAATAGTATATACCTTTTAGGTTCGTATTCATTACTGCATCCCAATCTTCGTCCTTCATCCGCATAAGTAAATTATCACGGGTAATTCCCGCATTGTTGACCAATATATCAATTTTACGGAAAGTATCCATAGTTTGCTTTACCATGGCCTCAACAGCCTCGCCTTTAGAGATATCTGCCTGAATGGTAATCGCTTGGCCACCATTTTGCGTAATGATGGCCTCCACTTCTTGGGCGGCCGCGACATTACCGGCATAATTAATGACTACCTTAGCACCGACTTTAGCAAGCATAATAGCTGTCGCCCGGCCAATCCCCCGGGACGCTCCGGTAACAATTGCCACTTTGCCATCTAAATGCATTTTAACGAACCTCCTTGAAATAATCAAGGGCTTTTTCCAAGGAAATAAGATCTTCAATATTCAACTTACCCATGCTAGATAACCTCCATCCATAATAACCAGTAGTGGTTAACGACCCACAAGCCTATTTAAATCGGCAATAATTTTAGGTACGTTCTGAACTATGTCTTGAACGATGTCATCAACAGGTCTTATGTCGTTAATCATTCCGGCCACCTGGCCAACCATGACGGAACCATATTCCGTGTCCCCGTTGCAAACTGCGGCTTGCAGTTTCCCTGCGCCTAACCGATCAAGCTCTTCGGCAGAAGCCCCTTGCCTTTCCAGTTCTTCGAACTCACGCGTCAATTTGTTGGCAATAACTCTTACCGGATGTCCGGTTGATATTCCAGTAACTATTGTTGATCTTTCTTTCGCTTTCAATATTGCTTCCTTATAGTTGCCATGGGCTGTACACTCTTTCGAAGCAGCAAATAATGTTCCCAATTGTACGCCTTGTGCGCCTAAAGTAAGAGCGGCAATTACCCCCCGGGCATCGCCAATTCCTCCGGCTGCAATTACTGGAACGCTTACTGCGTCAACAACTTGTGGCACCAAAGCCATTGTAGTCACCATCCCGACATGCCCGCCGCTTTCCATACCTTCGGCAATTACAGCGTCCACACCTACGCGTTCTAATCGTTTGGCCAAAGCAACCGATGCAACAACAGGAATTACCTTGGTTCCAATACTTTTTAAAGTCGGGATATATTCACCCGGATTTCCGGCGCCGGTAGTCACTACTGGTACTCTTTCATCTACAACTACTTGCATTACTTCCTTCACAAAAGGAGATCTCAGCATAATATTTACGCCAAAAGGCTTTGCCGTTAATTCTTTTACTTGTCTAATTTCATTCTGCAGGGCGTCAGGCGGCATATGCCCGGCACCAATCACGCCTAATCCTCCGGCCTTAGACACCGCCGCTGCCAATTCAGCTGTTGCAACCCAGGCCATTCCCCCTTGTAAAATGGGATATTCAATATTTAATAATTGGCACAGTTTTGTTTCAAACAATAGTGTCGGCCTCCTTACACCATTTTATTACACATGATGCCCAGGTGAGCCCAGCACCAAACCCAACCAGTACTACGATGTCGCCATCTTTAACCTTACCCGCACGTACGGCTTCCTCCATAGCAATAGGGATAGATGCTGCTGAAGTGTTACCATACCTGTCGACATTGACAATAACTTTATCCATCGTCAGCTTTAGACGCTTGGCGGCCGATTGAATAATCCGGATGTTGGCTTGATGCGGTATAAAACAATTTACATCTTCGGGGTGCAATCCCGCGTTTTCTAATGCCTTCAAAGCCGCCGCCCCCATGATTTTTACAGCAAATTTAAACACTTCGTTGCCATTCATATGAATAAAGTGCATTTTCGAGGCTACTGTTTCAGCAGTAGAAGGATTACGTGAACCACCGGCAGGAAGCTTCAAAAGATCGCCACCGGTTCCGTCTGCCCCAAGATGAATTCCTAATATTCCGCAACCCGGCATTGTTTCTCCCAGTACTGCGGCACCGGCGCCATCACCAAACAAAACGCAAGTATTACGGTCAGTCCAGTCCATAATTTTCGACAAAGTTTCGGCCCCTATAACCAGCACCCTGCGGTACAAACCGGTTTTAACAAATTGAGCGCCAGCAGTCAATGCGTATACAAAACCTGAACAGCCGGCAGCCAAGTCAAAAGCAGCAGCCTTAATCGCCTTGATGTTGTCTTGAACTAAACAGGCAACTGAAGGAAAAAACATATCAGGTGTAGCTGTCGCTACAATAATTAGATCTATATCGGCAGCGCTCAACCCGGCATCAGCCAGAGCCCTCTCTGCTGCCCGGGTCGCCAAATCGGATGTAGCGGTATGGACAGCAGCGACGCGACGTTCCTTAATACCTGTGCGCTCAACAATCCACTCGTCGGAAGTATCAACGATTTTCTCCAGATCTTTATTCGTTAACACTTTATCCGGTACATAACTCCCGATACCAAGTATTCCAACTGCTATTTCATTCTCTTTCAATGATAATGTCCTCCTCCTCCTCAATGTTTTCGCGAATATGTTCTACAACTTTTTGTTCTGTAAATTCGTAAGCTACACGAATAGCATTCTTAACTGCTTTAGCTTTGGAACTACCATGACAGATAATAAAACCGCCTTTTACTCCTAGAAGCGGTGCCCCCCCATACTCTGCGTCATCCAGCTTCTTCATGAGTCCTTTCAAGGCGGGAATTACTAACATGGAGGCTATCTTAGTAAAAAAACCACTTGCTTTTATTGACTCCTTGACTAATTGCATAATCATACTGGCTAAACCTTCCCCAACTTTTAAAACAATATTCCCGACAAAACCATCACAAACAACCACATTAACCGTTCCTGTCGGAATATCTCTTCCTTCTACATTGCCGACAAAGTTAATTGTATGGAGTTGTTTAAGTAAAGGATAGGTTGCCAGCACCTGCTCATTACCCTTAGTTTCTTCTTCGCCGATATTTAACAACCCAACGCGCGGATTTGGAATATTTAGAACATATTCAGCATAAATGGAGCCCATAATTGCGCCTTGTACCAAATGTTTAGGTTTGCTGTCCACATTTGCGCCTGAATCTAAAAGCACGGTAGTTGTCCCGATAAGATTTGGAATTGGTGTAGCGATGGCAGGACGCTCAATACCGGGAATGCGCCCCAATATGAATAATGCCGCAGCAACCGCTGCTCCTGTGCTACCAGCCGAGATGACCACATCACATACACGCTCTGCTACAAGACGGGTTGCAACTACAACAGAAGCATCTTTCTTTTTTCGGATGGCAACCCCGGGGTGCTCGTTCATTTCTATGACTTCACTGGCATGGTGCACAGCAATGTTTAAGTCCTTGCCGCCATGCTGTTCAAGAGCCCGAACAATTTTATCCTTCTCACCAACCAACACAATTTCAAGATTAATTTCGGAGTAATCTTTTGCGGCTTGGATTGCCCCCTTAACAATTTCGTCAGGAGCAAAATCGCCCCCCATAGCATCTATGGCAACCCTCATTAATAATCTCCCTTCGCACACCGGTTTACGACAAGCCGAGTTAGCGCACTTGTTAAAAGACGCTAACAATCCTGAGATACCATTATAAATTTAGCCCGAAACACTTCCTGAACTTCATTTCTAGTCTTTACCCAAATAAAAGATTTATTGCCTCTTTTTTTAACGATTTCCGCTTTGGCTACCAGTTTTTCTCCTTCACGAACCGGAACTTTATACTTAATATTGGCTATTCCTGTAACTGCAAGCGATGCGTCGATAATCGCCAAAGCAAGTGAATTAGCTTGGGCAAATATGTAATGACCGCGAGCAATCTTCGTTTTTTCAAACACCATGTCAGACGTTACAACCATCAGCGAGATTCCGGACTTACCCAGTTCCAAATCAATAATATCTCCCACAACATCGGCACTGGCAATTGTTTTTAGTTTATCCCGGGCTTCCTCTGCCATTTGTTTGGTCCGCTCCCGAACTTCGGGAATACCTAATTCCAGCCGGTCTAACCTAATGGTTTGAATGCTTACTCCTAGGCATACCGCCAATTCCTCATCAGTATAAAACGGAGAATCATGAAGTTTTTCTTTCAGCAACTCTTGTCTTATTTTCTTGTGAACCCGCACTATAGCATCACCTAGTTTTAGCAGTAAGTAATATAACCAATTTATAGTATTTATTATAGCCAGTAACTACTATAAAATCAAGAAAAAAAGAGAGCAAGATAAAAGTCCGCACCTGCTATCTTGCTCACCTAAAATGATATTATTCAGCTTGAATTACAACTTTACCATTATAATGACCACATTCTGAGCATACGCGATGTGGCATTTTCATTTCATGACACTGGGGACATTCAACCAACCCTGGGACGGTTAATTTCCAATTAGCACGACGCTTATCCCGACGTGACTTCGACATTTTACGCTTAGGTACCGCCATCTATTTCCACCTCCTTAACTGCATCAAAAAAGCATAGGCAATAACAAGCTGCTATCCCTAGTGAACTGTCTACTCTGAAATCATAATTACTTCACGGGCCTTTTTCCGTAATGCTTCGTTGTCGTCAGCTTACATATATCCGATATGCGCGCCTCCTCCGCCTCGCCTTGCGAAAAAATTCCCGCGAATTCTTTTACGCTTTCAAAGTAAACAGACCACTAGTCAAATAATTTACCTAATGCCAAAAAGCGCGGATCTATTTTATTTTCCCGGCAATTACAGGTTGTAAAATTCAAATTTACACCACAATCCGGACATAATCCCAAACAATCTTCGCTGCATAAAATTTTTAAAGGCTCAGATAACAGAAGAGTTTCCCAAATTAGTTCGGTTATGTCAATTTCGTCGTCGGAAAAAAAATATATATCTTTATTATCAGTAGTATCATAGACATCTGCAGCATTAGAGTCTGCTTCTCTATAATCTGCAACAAATGGCAAATCTAAATTAACTGTTACCTGTTCAAGACATCTACTACAACACTGGTTAACGGTGGCGAAAACCATTCCTTGTACTTCAAAAAGCGAGCCCGCTCCTTTGTTAGTAACGAAACCTTCAACCTTTACATGCCCGCTCGCCCAAAAAGAATCCCTGCTTTCTTTGGCAAGTACAGATTCAATTGGGGCGTCAAAAGAAAAAGGTTGACTGCTGCTGGCGCTGCTCTTTATGGGCAAAATCTTAATTTTCATCAAATTCCACCTCAACCTTCATCTATTATAGCGATAGCACTATGCTTTGTCAAGCCGATAAGCACGGGGTAAATTTATTTCGCCGGGTTGGGAAACAAAAAAGAAACAGCGCAGGGAACGCCCAGTCGTTCCCTGCGCTAAACTAAAAAGATTTGAATTATATTTAGGCAAGATTGCTGCAGATTTCTTTAGTATCCCGGGCAATAACCAACTCTTCGTTGGTCGGTATTACGAATATTTTTACTTTCGCGCCATCCACATTAATTTCCTGTTCTTTACCACGAATGTTGTTTTTCACAGGGTCAATACTGGTCCCCAGGAACTCTAAACCATTGCAAATTTTTTCCCGCATAGAAATCGAATTCTCGCCCAAGCCTGCGGTAAATACAATAACATCTACACCGCCCATAGCTGCGGCATAGGAACCAATATACTTACGAACCCTGTAAGCGAACATTTCTAAGGCCAGTTCCGCCCGTTCATTGCCATTATTAGCGGCAGTCTCAACATCCCGGAAGTCGCTGGATACCCCGGATACACCCAGTACACCCGATTTTTTATTCATATAATTATCCATTTGTTCTGCCGTCATGTTCTCTTTTTTCATGAGGAAAGGTATAATAGCAGGATCCATGTCGCCGGAACGGGTGCCCATCACCAAGCCTTCAAGAGGGGTTAACCCCATGCTGGTATCAATGCATTCGCCATATTTAACGGCTGCAACACTAGCGCCATTGCCAAGGTGACAAGTAATGATCCGAAGATTGGAAATAGACTCGTTCAACAGTTCGGCTACCCGTTGGGATACATATCTATGAGATGTGCCATGGAAGCCATATCTTCTGACGCTATATTTCTCATATGCTTCATAAGGAATAGCATACAGGTAGGCATATTGGGGCATAGTTTGATGGAAACCGGTATCAAATACAGTCACCTGCGGCACACCAGGCATTAATTCGCCACAGGCATTAATGCCTATAATATTAGCCGGATTATGAAGTGGACCCAATTCAATACATTCTTCCACTGCCTTCATTACAGGCGGAGAAACGAGCACGGAAGCGGAAAATTTCTCTCCGCCATGGAGGACACGGTGTCCAACTGCTTTGATTTCTTTCATGCTGGCGATAACGCCATGTTTAGTATCGGTAAGCGCTTCCAACACCAGTTGAATGCCGATACTATGGTTTTTTATGTCGGTATTGGTAACTACTTTATCTTTGCCCCTGGGTTGATGGGTCCAGACAGAACCTTCAAGGCCAATACGTTCAACCAAACCACTAGCCAAAACAGATTCGTCCGCCATATCAAAAAGCTTATACTTAATTGACGAGCTACCACAATTGAATACTAAAATTTTCAAACAGAAAACCTCCCTAAAAATTAAAATGTATACGGTTTTCAGAAATAATTTACTGTCGTAATGTTAAAATACAACTAAATAAGTAAATAATTTTTGAATTCCATATAGGTGCAGACAGTTCAGACTACAAGCCCATGGCCTGAACTATTGTACTTTTTATGTTCCGAATACTGTATTTTCGACAAACGCTTTGTTTTCCCTTCAAAGTAAATGTGTTATTAGTAAATAATTTCACAACTCTATAATCTTATATATGTTGACATTATAGGCCATATAGACAGTACAATACAAATAGGTGATGAAAAATATGATTATTGTGGGTATAATTGCTGAATACAACCCTTTTCATAACGGACACCTATGGCATATAAACCAGGTACGGAAAAATTTGCGAGCAGATTATATTATTGCCGGAATAAGCGGTAATTTTGTTCAGCGTGGCGAACCCGCTATTTTTGACAAGTGGTCCAGAGCAGAAATGGCAATTAAATGCGGCGTTGATCTCGTCGTCGAGCTTCCTTTTGTTTTCGCAGTACGCAGTGCCCAGTATTTTGCCGGCGGCGGTGTTCGCCTTCTGGCCAGCCTCGGCATAAATCATCTCTCTTTTGGTGCGGAGTGTGCGGACTTAAAACTCCTTAGCTCAGTTGTCAAGCAAACAGACCACCCGGATGTTTTAAAAAAAGTAAAGGTTAATTTAAAAGCCGGCCATCAGTATGCCGCTGCCCTTACAACTGCGATCGCTGACCAAGCAGGAATCAGTATGGACGTATTAAATAAGCCCAACAATATTTTAGCGATTGAATATATCAAGGCAATAAAAAAATATGCTCCTACTATTATGCCTGTCCCAATTCAAAGATATCTGGCTAATCATCACGGCGAGACAATCAACTCCGCGATTGCCAGTGCAACAGCACTGCGGCAGTCTTTGCTGAAACAAGCAGCGACCATTTCCGACAATAGCGTTAAGACAGCGCTTCCGCCTACCAGTACAGAATGTATCGAGCAACTATTGCGCTCAGGCAGCGGACCTGTCCAATTAGATAGCTTTTCGACTATAATATTATCTTTACTTCGCAACAAGAGCCTTACCCAAATTGCAGAGATTCCGGAAGTGGGCGAGGGGCTTCACAATCGTATTAAGAACTCCGCTATCCGAGCAAAAAATGCGACGGAATTGCTCATCTGGCTTAAAAGCAAGCGCTACCCCCAAACCCGGCTCCAAAGGATACTAATACATACATTAGTTGGAACAACCAAAAGCCAAATTGAATGTTTCGACCATAGCGGCCCTTTATACGGGCGTATCCTAGGCTTTAACACGAAAGGACGGCAGTTCATTAAAGAAATTGGCAAACAATGCTCTATTCCCTTAGTAACCAAAACCAGCCATTTTCTTAATTCAAAAGAGCGCAGTCTTGATTCACTGGAACCCCATAAGACTATGCTTGCTATCGACACTCTGGCCACAGATGTGTATACTTTAGGGTTACCTAACGAAAAATGGCGCTCAGGCGGCTGGGATTTTTTACGCTCCCCGGTTTTTATTCCGAATTAGTCAGCATATGCTGAATATCCGGAATTACGCTCAGTGCCGCTTGCGCGCCGAGTTCTACACATTCATCCATTGAGTCAAACGAGCTTGGTGAGATATGAGCAATAGCGGGCTGAATCAGAATATCACAATCGTCCTCTCTTTGTTTAAATAAAGCCTTCTCCATAATATCTATGGCCTGGACAATGACATCGAACATATTGTTAATATTCCCAACAGTTCCTGCATGAGCCAAATCGACGGCAATTACTATATCAGCTCCCATCCGGCGGGCTACATCGATGGGTGTTGGATTGAGTACTGCACCGTCTACCAATAGCAATCCATCCATTTCATATGGGTTAAAGATTCCCGGTACAGATATGCTTGCCCTGACGGCTTTAGCCACATCCCCCTCAGTAAAAATATATTCTTTGCCGGATATAAGGTCAGTAGCAACCACTGCTAAAGGGATATTTAACTGATCAAAACTTTTTTGCCTTGTTAGCAGTTTGATTGTTGCCATCGCCCGTTCCCCAGATATAATTCCCATTTGGGGAATGACAAAATCAATCCAATGACGTCTTCTTAGATTTTTCCCTAACTTAATGATTGTATCCGGGTCTAGGCCGGCGGAATACAAAGCCCCGATCAGGCTGCCAATGCTGCATCCTGCTATATAATCTATCGGTATATTGTTTTCTTCTAAGACCTTTATAACCCCCACATGAGTCAAACCTCTAAGACCACCTGACCCTAGTGCTAGACCAACTTTGGGACGCAAGGAACTCCCTCCTTATGGTTCTGTGTTTTTTTCTCCACCGCAAACAGTTATATTACCTCTGCCTGTTCAATATATATATTATCAAACCGCTCGGGTCGGAGGAGGAGATTATTTTATGCAAATATGGGGCAGAGGCAGGCGTTACCGTTCCCGCCTTCTGGCATATTTTATGGCTTTCAGCGCTGTATTTATTACAGTTTCAATGGTAACGTATCCAAAAGATGCCTTTGACTCAGCTATACAAGGGTTAAACTTATGGTGGAATGTAGTGTTTCCTTCCTTATTGCCCTTTTTTATTTTATCTGAAATTCTTATGGGATTAGGCGTTGTCCATTTTATCGGTGTATTGTTAGAACCCTTAATGCGACCAATATTTAATGTGCCGGGAATAGGGGCGTTTGCTATGTCTATGGGGTTGGCATCAGGATATCCTATGGATGCGGTAATAACTTGTAAATTTCGCAAAAATCAGATGTGTACAGCAGTTGAAGCCGAGCGATTATTATCATTTACTAATACGGCCGATCCATTGTTTATGTTTGGCGCTGTAGCTGTTGGCATGTTTGGCATGCCTGAACTTGGCGCAGCTATTGCTTTAGCACACTATTTATCCAGTTTCTTGGTCGGAGTAATTTTTCGCTTTCATGGCCGAAGCCGCGACTCCTATAACAAAGAAGTTATCCCTAAAGGCAATATCTTAGCCAGGGCCTTTCGGGCACTGTACAGAGCCCGCCAAGAAGATAAACGTTCTCCTGGTCAGTTGTTAGGTGACTCAGTGAAATCATCAATGAATACAATTCTTTTAATCGGTGGTTTCATCATTCTTTTTTCAGTGTTTCTGCGGATCTTATCAGTGCTTGGTATTACAGACATAACAGCCATCATATCCTCCGCTGCATTAGGGTTGATAGGTTTTAGTCCAAACCTGTCCTCTGCTGTAGTCAGCGGTTTTTTTTGAAATCGATATTGGCGCCTTGGCTGCAAGTCAGGCGAATGCCCCTCTCCTGCAAAAAGTCGCGATTACCAGCGCAATTATCGCTTGGAGCGGCCTTTCGGTTCACGGGCAAGTAGCAAGTATTGTAATCGAATCCGGCATCCGAATGGGACCGTATATGGTTGCAAGGTTATTACATGCAATTTTAGCTATGGGAATTACTATACTGCTGCTAGGTCCAGCCTACAATGTAACTAAATTATTGTCTATTCCGGTGACATTGAATCTCGCTCAGACAAATAGCCTAAGTTTTTGGCTCGTTAGAATGGAACAAGTCGGTTATCAAATCTGTGTCTTGCTGGCAATTTTATTGACCTTATCAATCGCTTTCCATATTGCCAGAGGCCTGTATAGCTATATAAGCAGATAACGCAGATTATAACATACCCTTCTTAAATAAATAAGGCTTGCACCTGTTCTATGCGAACGGCGTAAGCCCGCCTTTAAAATCTATGTTTGATTTCTTTTGGATTGCTGCAACTCTCGCTGCCCCTGCCGAATTACTTCTAATGACCTTTCCACATTGTCAGCTAAATGCTTAAATACATCTTCAGCATATGTCAGGGCATCATTTGAAAGATTCTGGGCTGCTTGGTGAGCCTTAAACATTATTTCATTTGCTTGTTCTTGGGCTTGCTTAGTAATAATATTTTCATCTGTAAGTTTTATAACATAACTTTTTGCCTGTTCCATAATCATTTGGGCCTCTTTTTGGGCTTCATCTATTACTCTTTGCCGCTCTTCGACAATACGCTTGGCCTCAATGATTTCTTTAGGAAGCTGTTCGCGGATTTCATCCAAAAACCTAGCTATTTCGTCTTCTTCGATAATCCGCTTATTGGTAAAGGGTACCCGCGCAGCTTCCAACAGTATGTTTTCCATATCTTCCAGTAAGTTTTCTATGCTCATACTCCACTCCCTTTCTCTCTACATCCCTAACTCTCGTGTATTCTCTGGATAATCCGTTCCTTTAAGCAGGTTGGAACAAGCCCGTCGATTGGTCCGCCGAATTTGGCCAACTCTTTAATACCGCTGGAGCTTACAAAAGAAAATTCGTTACTTGTCATCATGAAAATTGTTTCTATCATGGGATCAATTTTTTTTATTAATAATGCCCGCTGAAATTCATATTCAAAATCGCTTAAAGCCCGTAAACCTCTCACGATTACATTACTATTCTGCTTTTTTACATAATCACTTAGTAAACCGGAAAAATAATCGACTTTGATGTTAGGAATGTCTTGGGTGGCAATAGTGAGCATCTCTACTCTTTCTTGCATAGAAAATAACGGCTTTTTATTCGGATTGTGGAATACTGCGACAATTAACAACTCAACCATTTTACTCGCTCGAAAAAAAATATCCAAATGGCCATTTGTAACAGGATCAAAACTACCTGGACAAACTGCGATACGCATGTTATTTTCCTCCTGAGCAGATTATTTCTTGGGCTTGAATAATAAACTAATGCTTGTTTCGCCAAATCGTTCTGCGCGTAATAACTCTAGATTGTCCCATATTGCTTCAACAGGTTCGTGTTTCGAATGTTCTACGACAATAACCCCTCCCTCTCTAAGTACGGCGATGGAGTCTAGTTTACGCAACACCTTGTTAACTAATCCTCTATTATATGGGGGATCGACAAATATCATATCGAAGGTCTTTCCTATATTTAACAGTTTGTCTAGGGTCTTCAAAGCTTCTCTGTGCATAGTCTCCGAATAATCACTAAGTTTAGTGAGAGCTATGTTTTCCTTCACCACTGCCAAACTGGCCGGATTATTGTCGACAAATAAAGCATATTCTGCTCCACGGCTGAGTGCTTCCAATCCTAAATTTCCAGTACCGGCAAAAAGATCAAGTACGTGAGAGTCAGTCAAAATGCCTTCAAATTGACCAATGTTCAGAATTTCTAATATGTTAAAAAGAGACTCCTTAACCCGGTCTGCAGTAGGGCGGACGTCAAGTCCTTTTGGCACCTTTAGTTTGGTTCCTTTGGCACGTCCGGTAATTATTCTCATTATTAAACCTCAAACCTCTATAAGCTAAAACATATAAAGCGCACTGCTGATAAAAGTTATTCGACTTTATTAATTTTAACATATCTCAACAATATATTTACAGTTTTTTAGAAAAATCATAATATATCCATAGAAAAAATCAAAAAAAATTAGTACTTTCTGTACTGATAAAAAAACCGGGCTTTTTTACCCGTCGGTCATTAGCCTGTTACACGCGATAAGCACCCCAAAATCTGGCTTGATAATACGGCAATTAATTCGACATATATTCCAAAACTCCTGTATAAGTTTATGAATAATGCTAAATAATACCTTTATGCTAAGGAATCAATGCCTATACTGCCGTAGTTGTGTACATTGCTGATTATTGACAATCCGCTTTTGAATGTGTATACTTAGTAAATGTGAGTGCGGGGCGTAGCGCAGTTTGGTAGCGCGCTTGGTTCGGGACCAAGAGGCCGCAGGTTCGAATCCTGTCGCCCCGACCAGCTACGGAGGGATTCCCGAGCGGCCAAAGGGAGCAGACTGTAAATCTGCCGGTTATACCTTCGGTGGTTCGAATCCACCTCCCTCCACCAAATTTAGGGGCGTAGCCAAGTCGGTAAGGCAACGGACTTTGACTCCGTCATGCGTTGGTTCGAGTCCAGCCGCCCCTGCCATACCGATTATGTTGAGTTGAGACAAATGTCTCAGCTTTTTTTAAAATATAGAAGATCCCATGCAAAAGATTCGTTGGAGGATTCTCCTCCGCCGAGCTATAAAGTGGACTGCTACTTATGAAGTAGCAGTCTTCGAATTAGATCAATCACACACGCCACAACGTTTGCAGCCTGCCTTACATGGGGCTGTGAACTGACTTTCCTGTGCTTTTCCATATTCTGCAATAAGGTATGATCGATCAAACCCCATATCCAAGTTGTCCCAAGGGAAAACTTCATCAGCATCCCGCTTTCGGTATAAATAAAATGCTTCATCCAAATTATTTTCTTTCGCGGCCCGACGCCAACCGATTCCAGATTCCTTTATTACCGCGTCAAACAATACCTTTCCCAGCCGTCTGTCACCACGGGACAAAACTCCTTGAATATAGGCCTCCTTGGGCGATTCAATTAACACTTCGATGCCTTTGATTGATTTGAGAGATGCTTGAATGTGTTTTAAGTGAGATGTCACTAAATCCATATAAGCCATCGGCAGCCACTGAAAAGGAGTAAAAGGCTTAGGAATAAACGGATTGATACTTAGAGTAAGGGTTCCTTTGCTACCCAGCTTTCTCATATTTTCTTTTATATTAACCGCCATATGAATGATAGCCTGAATATCTTCTTCGGTCTCACCAGGTAACCCTACCATCACATATAACCGGACGTTGGGAATACCTGCAGCTATAGCAGCAGCAACTGCCGCATACAACTCCTCATCCGTTATCTGTTTGTTAATTATTCTACGCATCTTTTCACTTCCCGCTTCAGGAGCCAGGGTAATTGTCCTATGACCGCTGGCCGCAAGTGCTTGCGCCAGTCCGCTAGTTAGAGTATCGGCTCTTAAAGATGCAACCGACAATGTCATCCCGTCAGCCAGAATGCTCTTACACAATTTGTCAATTTGCGGATAGTCCGAAATGGCCGCCCCCATAAGTCCAACTTTGTTACAATACCGTTTCGCTCTGTTTACAGCCTGAAGAATACTTTCCAAAGACCGCACTCTTGGCTGCCGGAAGCAGTACCCCGCCATGCAAAAGCGACAATGCCTCCCACAACCTCTTGCCACTTCAATTAAATACATATCCTTAAACTCGGTATCTGCGGCGACAACAACTGTTTCAGCCGGATATCTCTCTAAATTTTTAACGTACCGGCGTTTTACTTTAAGCGGAGCATGAGTTGACCGTTTGTAACCGGCAATCGTTCCATCAGGATTGTACAAAGGTTTATAAAGACTTGGTATATAAAGGCCTTCAATCTGCGCCAGATTAAGCAAAGTTCCCTCACGCGTTACGTTTTGCTGCCGTGAAAGGTAATACGTATCCAGCAGTTCATGTATGACTTCTTCCCCTTCTCCAACTATGCATACATCCACAAAATCCGCCAGAGGTTCGGGATTGAAAGTTGCGCAAGGACCGCCGATGATGACCAAAGGATCTTCTTCGCCTCTCTCGGAATCATATATAGGAACTTTTCCAAGTGCCAACATACTTAGCATATTAAAATAATCCATCTCAAATGAGACCGCAAAGGCAATCAGCGGAAATTCATATAAAGGTAGCTGATTTTCCAGGCTGAGTAACGGTGTCTTCGTCCTCATATACTCCTGCGCAACTTTTTTTTCCGGAAGGAAGAAACGTTCACAGCGAGTATCGCCACGACCGTTGATTTGTTCGTAAATAATATGCAGCCCCAAATTAGACATACCCACATGATAACTATTAGGATATATCAACGCCATAGGTTGACGGAATCCTGGTGAACTGATAATTGTTCCCCGCTCCGACGCTACAGTTTTCTTCAGTTGTTCTCTTAGATTCCAAGACATATAACCACTCCAATTAACAACTGAAATCTACGCCCTCATCTGATTCGCCGGATCTTCCCATAAAACAGCCTGACCATGAGCTAAAGAGCAAGGCACATCAATCAATCGTTGATTGCAAGAACCACGGAACGCAAGTCGTAAATCTTTTTCTTCCTGGCGGTATAGCCCATCAACCAAAATGTCAGTTAGAGATAGTAATTGTCTGACGCCGGGGTGAATAACCCCCAGCCCCAGCAATTGTTCAAATGTATATCCTGTATATGTAACAATATTTAGGCCACGTTTTTTTAAAAGTTTAGCTAAATGGGCAAACGAAAGATATTGCAGGAAAGGATCCCCGCCTGAAAAAGTAATGCCGTGTATTAGTCGATTCCGGTTAAGCGCCTGTTCAATGACTCCATAAAGATCAGTCACACTCATTGCCTGTCCGCCATTAGGGTCGTGGGTATCCGGATTATGACAACCTATACAACGGTGAGGGCAACCTTGAGCAAAAACTACCAGACGAATGCCCGGACCATCCACAACGCTTTCTTTTGTAATACCTGCGATTCGTATTTCCATGCTATGGCTATGCCTCCCCGCTTATATGTGATACACTCTGTTACCCAATTCTGTACGTTTGGCGTCGTTAAATCGGTCAACCGTGCTTAAATATCCGGTAATGCGTCTAACCCGTCTAATGCTGGTCATACCGCAGGAAGGACATTTATCATCAGCAATAACACCTATATAACCGCATTCTTCACAAAAATCTACCGGGAAATTAAAACCTGCATAGCCGAAATCATTCTGCCGCATATAGCGAATGAGCTCCTCCAGAGCACCTAAGTTGTTGATTGGCGGTGAGCTAAACTCAACATAACTGATGTGACCGGCATTGGTATACTTGTGATATATACCTTCCAATTTGATTTTATCATAAGCGCTAATTGGGTAATCGACAGGTATATGGAAAGAATTAGTATAATACTCTTTATCCGTAACTCCGGGAATGATTCCAAAATCTTTACGATCAATCTTTACAAAGCGCCCGGATAAGCCCTCTGCCGGTGTCGCTAATAAAGTATAATTCAGGTTGTAATACTCGGCTGCCCGATCTACTTTATCTCTCATGAAAGCAACAATTTCTTCGCCTAATATTTGGGCCTCGTCATTTTCGCCGTGATGACTTCCTGTAAGAGCAGTAAGAGTTTCCGCCAAGCCGATAAATCCAACAGATAAAGTTCCGTGCTTGATTACGGACTCGATTGTATCTTCCAAAGCAAGCTTGTCGGAATCCAAATATAACCCTTGTCCCATTAAAAAGGGCATATCTTTTACTTTAAGTTTAGCCTGAATCTGATAACGATGATTTAACTGCTCGCAAGTCAAATCAATCAGATCAGCCAAACTTTGATAAAACTTCATAAAGTTACGTTCTGCTTTAATTGCCAGCCGCGGCAAATTAATCGTAGTAAAACTAAGATTACCACGCCCGTCCGATACTTCAGGACCGCATCTGTTCGCCATAACCCGCGTACGGCATCCCATATATCCGACTTGATCTCCGTAAGACTTATTAAAGGAAGAGTCCATAAAACTAAATGTAGGGTTGAGACGTTGGGCAGCCACTCTAATAGCCAATTTTAATAAATCATAATTCGGGTCGCCAGGATTAAAATTTATCCCCTCTTTAAGCCGGAAGATTATATTGGGGAAAATTGGATTCTCTCCCCGCCCTAAACCCTTTTCATAGGCCAGTAACAAATTTTTAGTCACTGCCCGTCCGGCTGGAGAAGTATCTGTACCCAAATTTAGACTGGAAAAAGGAACTTGAGCGCCAGCGCGGGAGTGCATACTGTTTAGATTGAAAATAAGGGCTTCCATTGCTTGATACAATTCATCATCGTTTGATTTTTCCACAAAAGGAGCCATATCTCGATCAAAAAAAGCAAATGATTGACCCCCATGCATGTCATTTTGTGAACTTTGTAAAATGATGGCTGCCAACGCGGTAGCCGAAGCCGGTCGTTTAGGCGAACGGATATGACCGTGTCCAGTGTTAAAACCATTTTGTAACAGTTTTCCCAAGGGAATCTGAATACATGTTAAGGTCTTTCCATAAAAGTCTAAATCATGTATATGAAAATCGCCGCGCATATGGGCTTGCGAGATTTTGTCCGGAATAAGTCGGGTCAAATAGTATGCTTTGCTGGCCGCACTAGCGATTTGCAGCATTTTAGCGGATGGGGAATTAGACACATTGGCGTTTTCTTTACTAGTTTCAACTAATATTTCTGCTACGGCATCCATGAGTTCCGACTTGGCCTCTCTCATCCGGGTTCGCTTGTCCCTGTACAATATATAAGCTTTTGCAGTTCGGGCATGCCCTGTTTCAATTAGTATTTTTTCTACGGCATCTTGAATGTCTTCCACGCCAAATAGCCCGCCGTTGTATTTTTGCTTTAAATATTTTAAAACTTCCAAAGTGAGTTCTAAAGCTAATTGTCGGTCTGCTCCGCCTACAGCTTTAGCCGCCTTATAGATTGCTTCGGTAATTTTGGTTTCGTCAAAAGCTACTTCGCGTCCATCTCTTTTTTTTATTTTTACAAACATCGTCGCGTCCCTCACTTAAATCTAGACTTTTTTTTGAGTCTTCATCAAAGATTCCAATTCCTGCATAAAGTTATTAATATCAGCAAACTGACGATACACTGAAGCGAACCGCACATAAGCGACTTGATCTATTTCACTCAAATGCTGCATGACTGCTTCACCAATTTGACGACTGGACACTTCCCGCTCCATGCTGTTGCGAAGCTCTTTTTCAATTTTGTCAATGGACTCTTCGATTACCCCAATCGGGACAGGGCGTTTTTCGCAGGCCCGTAATACCCCGTTTAATAATTTACGGCGATCATACATCTCGCGGCGTCCGTCCTTCTTAATTATTATTAAAGGAATTTCTTCTACGGCTTCGTAAGTAGTAAACCGCTTAATGCAACCTAGGCATTCCCGACGCCGTCTGATTGAAGCGCCTTCTTCGGCTGCGCGTGAATCAATTACCTTACTCTCAGCATATCCACAAAACGGACATCGCATATATTTCGAAACCTCCTGCCATCTTGTAGTTCTTTGCTTGCTCTGCCTGATAGGATATAATTTTTAATTTACGAAAAAAGCGTTGAACACTATATATTGTATCTGTCCTTTAAATTATACGCCATATATTGTATAATTCCTGCCATGAACAGAAAGTATTTCATAAGAAAAAGGTAAAAAATCTCTAACCCTAAGGCTAGAGATTTTTGTCCCAATACCAATCAATCATGTTTTAATTCAGAAAAACCACTAGCTTCAACTAATATAACATCCATACCGATCTTGTTAATCTTATCCCAGGAAATAACTATATCTTCATTTCGCCCAAACAGTCCCAAAAACCTGCCGGGGCCTGGAACGACGATGGCGGTTAGTCGTCCGCTCTCAGTATCAATCTCTATATCAGTGATATTTCCCATTCGTTTACCATCGACAACGTTAATTACTTCCTTTAGCTTAAGATCACTTGTTTTCAACACGTATCATCCCTCCTTACGGACATCAATTTTCTGCTTCTCTGATCTCTACAATAAGTATATGAAGGACAAGGGGTAAGAGTGACTAGTGTGATCATGAATATTTTTTAATGCTTACCCATACCCGGTTTTTCTCCATTCCTGTGCTTCTATATGCAAACAAAATCATTAGTTTTTAAAGCTAACTGTCTCAAAAATTGTCCCAATTTGAGGAACAACTAGGGCAAAACCTTCGGTTTATTACGGCTGCAAAGGGATAGAATACCGGTAAATTATATGAAACTGCTATTAAAAGAAAAACACCGGCATTGGCCGGTCTATAATGCTTTGCGTAGCTCACGTATTTCATTATCATGTTTGGCGTTGCGCTTTAGGAGGTAATTAATATCGTCCGCTATGGCGTCTATTTGCTCTGCCTTACGGTAAGTCTTTTCCACTATATCCAGGATTGCATCGTCAGCCTCTTTAAGGTGTTTGATATCTTCCTTAGTGGATGTATGTTTTGCTTGATAGTAATAATATCTTCTAAGGTGCTTGACATCCTTGACATCTTCCCTGGTGGCCTTAATTTCGCTAAGGATCTCCTGTAAAAATTTCTCCACGGTATCACGCCCCTGTTTTTTATTCTATTATAGCATAAAGGGGAAGGTATTCATAAAGCAAAAAATGCTGCCACCATCTCAACAACCGTTGTTGTGTCTCCCGGTAAAAGGTGCCCATATGACTTAATTTGTTATATTCCGTCGCCATACTCATTCCCCTTTTGGAATTAGTATACCCAATTTTTATGGCTCAAAGCGTATACCGCCTAAAGGCGGTAGGTTTGAACCCCGCGAATGGAAACTAAATTATGTAATATTTTATACCTTGTTAACATATTATAAATTAGTAAGAAATAGGAGGTTCCAATATGAAAAGATGTTGTTATATACCACCGCCCCTTTGTTGGGCATGTCCATGCAGGTTCTGTCTGTGTTGTAGCAATAATCCAAATGATGACCCTGGACCTGGAAATGAATTTATATTTTTCCCGGAACTTGTTGTTGAAACTTCCCTACCTACTCTTTTTCCAGAACTTTATTTCTATCCATAGAAAAGTCAAGGCTCTTTTCCTTTAATAAGCCCTTGACGCTACTTTCCAGACAAGCATCGTTCTAGCCACGCCACGGGCTTTTTTATGACCTCCTACCCAATACTTTTTCCGCAACCTCTGCCACACTTCCCCGTCAAGATATTTCCGGCCTTGCCATTAACTCTTGCTTGATAACCACAGGTAACAACCTTATTAAACGCAATAATATAAGACACAGCCATTTGGACTGTGTCTTATATTATAAGTTATCTGAGAGTTTTATTTACTCAAGGAAGATAATAATTCAGTAATTTTCCAGCGTATTTCAATTTTTGGCTGCTTATCGTTGTTATCATCACTTGTACCGGATATAGGAGCAGTTGCAACTTTAGACCCGTCAATAAAACATAGTGGGGGAAATAACACACACCACCAGTTTTGCCCCTCGGCCTTTCCTATCAGTATACGTACAGCTTGATATTGTCCTGCCGGCAGAGTTAAGTTTCCATATGATTTAACCGGAAAATTGAATTGTCCAATTTGAACCGTTACAGGATACTCTACATCGTAAACGCTAACTACCTGTTTTGCTACTTTAATAATGTCACCCTGGTGCGCCAAAATGATACTATTAGCATCCTCAGCGCTTTTAACGTTTTTCACTAACGGCGTAAGATATGCAATCACTGCATCTCGAACTTTTAGCTTCATTTGTTGATCCGCCAGACTATCACTGTTGGCCAGTATATGTAAACGAACATAATCGTTTCTGTTGGGAGTAGTAATAGTGCTTCGACTCTCATACAACGCCAGCATTCCCCATCCGCCGGCTACAAATAAAAATAATAATCCTAACAAAAAAATTTTGGACATTTTAATTAAGCTCAATTTTCTTCCCATTTTATATTTTTATGCCCTCCACAAAATCTATATATATTTACGCATATGCCCTAAAGCAGCTTTTTCCAACCGTGAAACTTGGGCTTGTGATATTCCTATCTCTTCAGCTACTTCCATTTGCGTTTTGCCTTCAAAAAAGCGCAGAGTCAGAATATGCTTTTCCCGCTCACTTAGTTTGCGTAACGCTTCTTTAATAGCAACCCCTTCTAACCAGCTTAAGTCCAGATTTTTGTCATCGCTTATTTGATCCATTACAAAAATTGGATCTCCGCCATCGTGATAAATCGGCTCAAACAATGATATCGGTTCTTGAATGGCATCTAAGGCAAATATGATTTCTTCCCTTGGGATTTTTAATTCTTCGGCAATTTCGTTGATAGATGGCTCGCGTGAATACTTGCTCACCAGACTGTCTCGTATTTGTAAAGCTTTATATGCTATATCCCGCATAGACCTGCTTACTCTGATAGGATTGTTGTCACGTAAATACCTGCGTATCTCCCCAATAATCATCGGTACCGCATAAGTGGAAAACTTGACATTTTGCGAAAGATCAAAATTGTCGATTGCTTTCATCAAACCGATGCATCCCACTTGGAACAGATCATCTACATATTCACCACGATTATTGAACCTCTGGATGACACTCAGAACCAACCGCAGGTTACTGTAGATCAACTGTTCACGCGCTGAATGCTCCCCTCGTTGCATGATTTCGAACAGTTCACGCATTTTAGTGGCAGAAAGCACCGGGAGCTTTGCCGTATTTACACCGCATATTTCAACTTTGTTTACAATCATGCATGTACCTCCCCTGTTTCCCCAATGCAATATTGATATTACATTTGCTACCAATATTTGCAATCACTGTATCCACTATAAGCATTATTGCCATGCCATGCATGTTTTATACTCAATTCCAGGAAAGATATATATAATAAAACGTCTTGTTTTTATGTAAAATTAATTAATAAAAAAATATAGGAGAACCGCCTCAAGCACTGGCTCTCCTGTCATTCCATACGACTTATTTCCTTTCTCAGCCGCTTAATAATTCGTTTTTCCAAGCGAGAAATATAAGACTGGGAAATTCCAAGTAAATCAGCAACCTCTTTTTGTGTCCGTTCCGCACCGTCACCATTAAGCCCAAATCTTAATTCCATAATTTTTTGCTCGCGTCCCGAAAGTTTACTCATTGCCGTATAAAGTAAAGTGCGATCCACTTCTTCTTCTACCGATTTATAAATAATATCATTGTCAGTCCCTAAGACATCGGACAGTAATAATTCATTACCATCCCAGTCTATGTTTAATGGCTCGTCAAAAGAGACTTCCGAGCGGGTTTTACTGTTTCTTCGCAAGTACATGAGAATTTCGTTTTCAATACACCGTGACGCGTATGTAGCTAACTTGATTTTTTTTACGGGATCGAAAGTATTGACTGCTTTGATTAATCCAATCGTTCCAATGCTGACCAAATCTTCCACACTTACTCCGGTATTTTCAAATTTCCGGGCGATATATACTACCAGTCGCAGATTACGTTCAATAAAGACACTCTTGACTGATTTGTCACCTTTTTGTAAACGCGTCAGTAAAAAAACTTCTTCATCATTTGATAGTGGCGGCGGAAGAACTTCCGCACTCCCTACATAAAAGACCTCATCTGCCTCTAACCAGCCAATTTTTTGAAGCAATGCGATTATTTTTAACTTGATATATAGTTTTACTACCGGCCAAGTTATGCGCATATATCTTCCCCCTTTTCCGAATTCATTCGATTAATAAGCGCCGGATGCAATAACGCGTCGCATTCTATATCTTTGCTAAAAGTCCCGGCATAAATCCCGATTACCACTTTAGAAGTGGATATAATGCCGTTTTCAGTCGCTATGCTGATCTTATCAGGCCTAAATCCAAGCAACATGCTGCATTTGCCGACAGATACATAGGGAACAGGCTCAATTCTTGATAGCCAAGCCTCATCTTCACAAGTATAGATTTCTGATATCCAAGTATCCGGATCATGATTTTGCAAAAAGCTTGCGACTGAGTGGCTAAGGATTCCTAAAATTGACTGATAACTAGCTAGCACAACCGGGTTGTGCCCCGACACTGAAAACAAGCTATTTCCTGTATCAACAAGCCCGTTAATATTTGTTTCCATTCCGTTATAGTTCACAGTTACTTGATACAAAGTTTGTTTTCGATATATTCGGGCCAATAATTGCTTTACAAGTAAAGTGATTAGCCCAATTCCCATACTGCCGCCTACGGCTAAATGCTGCCATGATAAACTGCCGAATTCCGTTACTATTGATTTACTTTCCGATAATACCGATAACGCTGAAGTCTGGAGAAAATATAGCCAGCCGATAACCGCTCCGCCCAAAATGAAAGACACAAGGAAAAAAGCACACCAGAGCACGCATAGTACCTTTACCGGCTTTTTACCAAAAGCGATGATAATGATGACAAGCGATGCCACAAGCTTAGCTGGAGCGGTATAAAAAAATAAAACTTCCTTCCAAATACTGCCTAGTGAATATATACTACTGACCATGGCCGCAAAAAAAATTCGTTGCCACCTGAAGCTGATTCCGGCGCCATAGGCTGTAAGTAATAAAATAATGCTGTTCATAACAAAGTTAATTGTTATGACTACATCTGCATATACATACATATTACAATCCGCCCGTTACATGATTTTGGTTCAAGCATTGGCAACCTACCATTCATGACAATCTATGAATCAGTCTTTAAAGCTATTCCAATTATATCAAACCTATTAACTAAAAATTGTAATTCTTTGCATGATTCATGTGTGATAAATGGTATAGTTTCGACGAAGTTTGTAAAAATAAAAACCCGGCTACGAATAGCCAGGTTCCGCATACACTTATTCCGATTTACCACGAACTGCTTAGAAATGGTCAGATGCCAGGCGCGACGCGGACCGGAACGTAAGCGTACTGGTTGTACGCTGGAGTGAGGACCATAGGAGCAACGACGCAGATGACGGTTTCTAAGCAGTTCCCCACTTTAAGCAACCAAACTACGACCGTCGCATCCATGCAGGTATATCCAGATCTCGTCCTTTAAATGGTTCGATTACAGGGGTCTCGGTTTTGCTCCCTTCTATTTTTCCTGGTCTTGGATCAAAACCCGTTGCAATAACGGTAACCCGAACTTCATCATTAAATCTTTCATCAATCGTAGCGCCAAAAATGATCGTAGCTTCCGGATCAGCGGCTTTTGCAATAATATCAGCGGCCTCATTTACTTCAAACAAGGTAGTGTTGGGTCCGCCAGTGAAATTAAGCAAGACACCTTTTGCCCCATCTATCGACATTTCTAAAAGCGGACTCTTAATTGCCCCTTCTACCGCCGCGATGGCCCGATTCTCTCCCGACCCAATGCCAATTCCCATCAGAGCAGAACCAGCTTCGCTCATAATCGTTTTTACATCGGCAAAGTCTAAATTTATCAGAGCAGGAACAGCAATTAAGTCAGAAATACCTTGTACACCTTGCCTCAGTACATCGTCAACAATATGGAACGCGTCGACGATAGACGTCTTTTTATCTACAACCTGCAGGAGTCTGTCATTGGGAATGGTAATCAAGGTATCCACTTTTTCTTTTAGTTTGGCAATTCCACGTTCTGCCTGCGACTGACGACGACGGCCTTCAAAAGTAAATGGCCGAGTAACAACACCAACCGTAAGCGCTCCTACTTCTTTGGCACATTCGGCAACAATTGGAGCTGCTCCCGTACCGGTTCCTCCACCCATTCCGGCGGTAATAAACACCATATCCGATCCTTTAAGGGTTTTAATTATTTCTTCACGGCTTTCCTGTGCTGCTTTTTCACCAATATCAGGATTAGCACCGGCACCCAGCCCTTTGGTTAATTTCTCACCGATTTGAATACGAAATGGAGCTTGAGACAATATGAGCGCCTGTGCGTCGGTATTAACGGTGATGAATTCCACTCCTTGTAAGCCGGAGCCAATCATGCGATTAACAGCATTATTGCCTCCGCCTCCGACCCCGATAACCTTAATTGATGCAAACTCCTCTAAATCCATATCATATTCAAGCATTGGAAATAAATCCTCCTTAAATTCTTTTAGAGTACTGACAAATATTGTGACATAGCAGTGTAAATTACATTTTAAACATTTTTTTTATATTTCGAACTACCGCTTGCCACGAACTAAGGTTATTGATTCTTTCCTTTGGCACAAATTGGGCAGCATGCCTTAAAATACCAATACATGCCATATTATCCGGGTAAGCATATTCCAAAGGCATCATGTCCAAATGGACTATCTCGGGTTCAACACCAAATATTTTCCTTAAGTTATCTTTAAAACTAGGTAAAGCGCTGCATCCACCTGCTAAATATATTTTATCAACAAACGGTTTTCTTTCTGATACCATGTGATTGTCCACAAAATAATCATACGCTAAAGAAACGATTTCTTCCACCCTGCATTCAACGATATCATAAAGAAAATCAAACGGAATTTGTTTGTCTGTTGTTCCGTAATCGTTACAGTCCAACAAAATATTTTGACCACGTAAATCTTTATTTAATTTAGAATAATAGCGCTTAATTTCTTCCGCGTGAGGGCGACTGACGCTAAGCCCCTGCATCAAATCATTGGTAATATAATCGCCACCTAATGGCAGGGATGCTACTAAACAGGGTTTCTTTTTACCCCGGTAATAAACAATATCTGTTGTTCCTGCGCCTATATCTAAAAAAACATAGCTCTCAACATCACTTGGGGGGGTAAAAGCCTCTGCAGCGACAATCGCATTCGCAAAAAAGCCGATTGGATGAATATCATGTGTTTCAAGAGCTATTGTAAGATCACCCAGTATAGTTTGGGGTAAAGTTATGATATAGGCATCTACTTCAACTTTTGCGCCAACAGAATTATCTGACCCCTTGTCATTTACAGCCGAAATATTAATAGGCATCACTTGCAGCACATGTTGATCATCAGCTATTGACCCAAGGACAGCTGCCCTGCAGGCTCGCTCAACATCCTCATTTGTTATAGTACCGACCGCTAGGGGAGCAACGCTACCGACGCAAATTTGTCCATGTATGGCAGTCCCGCCTAGACCCAGGTAAACATTTTTGCTTTTCTCGCAGTTAGCTGCCATGACAACGCAATCGAATGCTTGCCTAATTGAATACGCTAGAGCAGCGACGTCAGTAATAACTCCCTTGGTATAGCCGGCTGTGGGGGCTGAACCGCTGCCAATTATTTCAATGTATCCATCAGTTCCAACTTTCCCCGCCAACACTTTGATCGTGCCTGTGCCGATATCAATCCCAATTATATTAGCACTCATCCCTGTCCCTCTCAGCACAGCGTTATGTTTCTTCCCAAGTATTTTCAACATAACTATCATTTTCCCTTTTTTTTTGGGTAAAAAATATCTTGGATACATTTCCCAAAAATATCAGAAAGCTACTTTTTTAAAAAATAACGGCGAATAATGGCTAAATTTTGAAAAATTCTTAGCCCAAAAGCTAATAATGATACATAATACAAATCAATTCCCAAACGTTCACCGGTATAGACTAGTCCGGCGGCTAAGAGAGCATTCGTGAAAAATCCGGTAATAAAAATCGTATTATCAAACTTTTCCTCAATCCCGGCCCTTAAACCACCAAACACTGAATCAAGAGAAGCTAAAAGCGCCACTGACATAAATTTTGCATATTCGACCGGAACTGTAATTGGAAAAGAGATGCCGATAATAAGTCCAATAATTAGTCCTGTAATCGGTAAAGCCATTACTGCCCACCCTCTTTGCTTTCTGTAATCGGTTTTGCAAACTCAAACCTGAAAGCCCCTTTAAAGGCGGGAACCCGTACAATTTCCTGTTTCTTAATGGCAACTTGAATGCCCCAAAATTGCAACGTTTCTACTACTCCACCCCGCATTTTAAGCGCGTTTTCCAAAGTTTGCGGATCGCCGATGGCTCGTAACTCATATGGAGGCGAGTATCGAGTATTGTTAACAGATAAAGTGGGGCCAGCACAACGAATTTCCGAGTTTGCAATCAATCTTTGCTCATTTATGGAGATTGCCTCTGCTCCCGCAGCCCACATTTCATTGATAACTTTTAAAATATCATCATCATGAATAAGATATAAGTTCGGATTTTCCCCAGGTTTTGACGGGCGTTTGCTATCATCAATGGTGACGATAATCCCAGGTCCCTCCACCGCCACCACCCCGGCCCCCATCTTCACCGTCTCCATTTCACGCGAAACAGCTTGCAGTCCGGAAGACTTTTTTAGTTCCTCTACCTGTTTAACCAGCACGTCCCGTTCCTTTTCTGTTTGACTAAGGCGTTGCGACAAATCCTCTATCCGCTGAAAAGGAATGCTAGATCTGATATCTTGCGTAGTACGAAACTGTACCGCCAGCATAACTCCCAACACAACACACACTAAGGCAATGGAAATTTGCCCCTGCTTAATAGGAAGCAAATGTATCTTCTCCTTTCTAAAATACGTGACTAACAACATATTTATATGCAGTTACGAAGTCACTATGAACAAACCGACAAATTCATCACTCCCGCATCTTTATTATGGGTGACGTGTAGTTTAAATCAACATATTCGACAATCAATTTTTTCTCCTTGATCTCACGTAAAATGTCTCCTGTTAACTTCGCCTTATCAACTAACCGGTCGGGAGAACCTAACCGTATACTGGTTGCACTGACAGTATATACGATTAGTTCATTAGCTGATTTTATATTGACCTCTGACAGTTGATTCAGTGTTTCCTCATCAAGTGCGGTCAGATAGGTTAATACACTTTGAAGTTCACCAGTACTTACTTGATCGCCAACATAAACGTTACCCAGGCGAATACCGGTGATAATTGGCGCCTTGGTTTGCTTTAAGTTTTTTAAAGCGGCAAGCACTATCCCTTGCTTATCAATCTCAACAAATCCATATTGGCTGGCCACAAAGGCCAAAGGTTGCCTTTCTTTAATAGAAATTACTACCGTAGCCGGAAATCTTCTATTAACGTCAGCCTCCGCTATCCGCAGATCATTAACCAGCCGATTCTTTATTTCAGCAGTATTTAGCCGAAAGATATTTACCCGTTCGGGTATATTGGCGATGCGAAGAACTTCTTCTGATGCTATATACTTACTGCCTTCAACTTGAACAACTCCAACGAAAAAATAGGAAGAATTAATAAACAAAAAAATGGTGATTAAGACAGCGAAAATGGCCAACCAAACTGCCAGCACCACCCTACGCCGATCCTTCGCAGCTTTAAGCCGTTCTGCAGTTTGCATCACATCACTCCCGTGGCGACCTTATGCCTGTTATTATACATCTAATTGATCTACAAATAAATAAGAAAAACGCTACGCGGCCTTAAAATATCATAACCATAAGGGCAGAAATAATGCCCTTGCAAGAAGTGAAATTGGCGGGGAGATAAAACAAAAAAAAGGGACGGTAGTAAATATACCGCCCTACACAGTTGCACTCAGCAGTTTCCCTAGTCGCACTTTACCCGAACAATTTGAGCGCCAAGACCGTAGAGTTTTGTTTCAAAGTTTTCGTAACCGCGGTCAATATGGTATACATGTTCAATATCCGAATTTCCTTCAGCTGATAAAGCAGCCAGGACCAAGGCACTTCCCGCTCTTAGGTCCGGAGCGGAAACAATAGCTCCGGTCAATTTGGGAACGCCGCGAATAATTGCTGTGCGCCCTTCCACCTTGATCTTGGCACCCATTCGCGTAAGTTCATCCACATGTTTGAATCGGTTTTCAAAGATAGTTTCTGTTATAATACTAGTGCCTTTCGCAATAGTTACCAAAGATAGAATTGGTGCTTGCAGATCAGTTGGGAATCCTGGGTATGGAAGCGTCTTAACATCAACGCCCCGCAGTTCCCCTGCTTTAATCCTAACATAGTTGGTGCCGCTAATGACCTGCGCGCCAATTTCCTGAAGTTTGTCTATCACTGAAAATAAACACTCGGGAATCACGTTTTCCACAATTACATCGCCGTGGGTGATTGCGCCGGCTATCAGTAATGTTCCGGCCTCAATTCGATCAAACATGACGCTATGCTCTGCAGGAAATAATTGATTAACCCCGTCAATTCTTATTGTGTCGGTACCAGCGCCGGAAATTTTTGCTCCCATTTTATTCAGAAAGGTCTGCAAGTCACATATTTCGGGTTCTCTGGCCGCATTCCGGATAACGGTAATACCATTTGCCAATACTGCAGCCATAATTGCGTTTTCAGTAGCCCCTACACTAGGAAAATCAAAATGAATTTCAGCTCCCTTTAATTGTTCTGCTTCCGCATCAATATAACCAAAGCTTTCCTGAACCCGAGTCCCGATTTTTTCAAGCGCTTTGATATGTAAGTTGATGGGTCTAGGTCCAATTGCGCACCCGCCAGGGTATGAAAGCCGAACCTTTCTAAACCTCCCTAAAAGAGGTCCCATAAGAAAAACTGAAGCGCGCATTTCTCGCATCAGATGCTCAGGTATTTCAGCCTTACATACGTTTGTCGTATCAACAATTAGAGTTTTTCCTTCCCTGACAATTTTCGCGCCAAGTAAAGCTAATATTTCCTTCATAACCTGAATATCGCGCAAATTAGGCACATCATGAATCACACTAATACCCGAACAAAGAAGCGTTGCCGCCATAATTGGCAATGTAGCGTTTTTAGCTCCGCTTACTCGTACATTACCAGTCAGTTGTACTTCTCCTTTGACGATAAATTTCTCCATCGTCTTCCCTCCCAGAAAAGTACAATCACCCTCCACAACGAATGCTCATTTACTCTATTTTACTCTTTCTTTCATTAAGCTTAGTAATTATTGACTTTGCATCAATTTCTCTACCAGTTCCTCACTTGTTTGGAATATATTTCCTGCCCCCATTGTTATAACCAAATCCCCCGGTTCAACAACTTGCGCAAGATATCTAGCAATTTTCTCCTTGTCCGGAATGTAAATAACCCGTTGTTGTGTCTGCTTCTCGACCTCTTCTTTGATAGTCTCGCCGCTAATCCCGGGGATGGGTTGTTCACCAGCCGGATATATATTTGTTAAAATCAATACGTCAGCAAAAGTAAATGCGCCGCCGAACTCCACCTGTAGTAATTTGGTACGCGTATACCTGTGCGGTTGGAAGACACAGATCAATCTTTTCGGATCCGTTTGACGTGCGCCAAGCAAGGTAGCAGAAATTTCAGTTGGATGATGGGCATAGTCATCTACAACCCAAACTCCGTTAACTCTTCCCTTTGTCTGAAAACGTCGTTTAGCACCTTGAAAAGCAGCTAACCCATTAACGATTTGTTCGAAGCTAAGCCCCACATGGACACCAACGGCAATGGCCGCAAGAGAATTAGATACATTGTGCCGTCCCGGAATACTGAGTTTCACAGCACCAAGCCAGTCTCCCTTATGATAGGCATCGTATATAGTGTACGGACCATGAGTTCGAATATCTTTTGCCATGTAATCCGCTTCTCCATCTAGAGCATACGAAACATAAGTCCGCCTCAGCCGCGAAGCGATATCTTTTACATATAGGTTGTCAAAACAAAGAACAGCCAGCCCATTGTCAGTCGGCAATCTATTTAAAAAATCATCAAAAGTCCTTAGAATATTTTCCATCGTACCGTAATAATCCATATGATCATTTTCAATATTGGTTACAATGGCTATACGTGGCGATAGTTTAAGAAACGATCCGTCACTTTCGTCGGCTTCCGCTATCAAAAATTTACCTTTACCAAGCTTGGCGCTGCCACCAATGGGTTCAAGTTCACCGCCGATGATTATCGTTGGATCTAATCCATTTTTTTCCAACATTAAAGCAACCATCGAAGTTGTTGTAGTTTTTCCATGCGCCCCCGCAACTGCAATCCCGGTCCATTGTTCCATTAAAAAGGCTAAGACTTCTGCCCGATGAAAAACTGGAATATTTTGTTCTTTAGCGTTTTTCAACTCAGGATTTGTATCAGGTATAGCCGTTGACACCACCACGGCCTCTACTCCGTCAATATTGTCCGGTTGATGCCCAATACAAACCCTACAGCCTGCCTGTTCCAGTTTCTTGGTTATTCCCGACTCGTGTATATCAGATCCTGACACAATGAATCCCATATCCAGCATTATTTTTGCGATTGAACTCATTCCCGAGCCGCCAATGCCAATAAAATGAATCCTTTTAATATTGTCTAAATTATCTAACAATAATGATACTCTCCTTTCTTGCGCATTCAGCAGCCCGGTACATCCTTAATTTACATTTCTTTAATGCCTTGCTTATTCCCGCTTAGCATATCTTATTGTATGCATCCCTTACGGGCGGTGTTACTTACACTGCTAATGCCTATTGCCTATTGTAGGTTGCCAATGAAAGAACCAGCCTAGCTATTGCTTGAGCTGCCTGGGAGCGTCCTAACTTTTTACTGTTTACACCCATTCTATCCAGTTTTTCTCTAACATTAAGCAAGTTTTCAATTGCTCCCAAAAGTTTGCTGCCGTCCAGCTCGGAATCATTAATGGTGATCGCTGCTCCTTGTTTCTCCAGCACTCTGGCATTATATTCCTGATGGTTTTCCGACGCATATGGATAAGGAATCAATATAGCCGGAATGCCGCGCGCGGTAATTTCCGCCAGGCCAACGGCGCCCGCCCGAAATACCGCTAAGTCTGCTGCGGCCAAAGCTTGCGGCATATTATAAATATATGGCTTTATGATAATATTTCCAGTTGAAGAAAGGTCTATTCCTGCTTGTTCAATACTGTTAACTATGTTATTATACTCGTTTTGCCCGGTAACATGCAATATTTGGACATGAGGATTATTGGCAAAATGTTTATGTACCTGCAGCATAGCCGTGTTGATGCTGCGGGCGCCTTGACTACCGCCAACAACCAGGAGAGTAAGCTTATCGGGATCTAGCCCAAATACCGCTTGTCCTTCCGAGCGAGTGGCCGACATGACTTCCGGCCGAATAGGATTGCCGGTAAATACAACCTTCCGCTGTGCATATTTAAAATGTATTGCGGCCTCTTGGTAACCTACTGCAATACGGTCAACGAAACGCGCAAGTATCCTATTTGTTATACCCGGAATAACATTTTGCTCCTGAATAACTGTTGGTATTTTCAAAATACTGGCCGCCAATAAGACCGGACCGCAGACATACCCACCTGTTCCTACCACCACGGACGGCCTAAAAGAACGGATAATAGCAAGTGACTGCCATAAACTTGACACAGTCTTTATTATAGTTTGAACATTGCGGAAAGATAAGCGACGCTCAAGACCTCGGACCTCTATTGTTTGGAAGGAAAACCCTTCTTTGGGTATTATGTCTGCTTCAAGACCGCCCTTAGTACCGATAAATAACACTTGGCAGGAACCAGTCATTTTCACAATTTCTTTGGCTATAGTAACGGCGGGGTAGATGTGTCCACCTGTTCCCCCGCCGGAAATTATCACTCGCATAATAATAACTCCCCCTCCAATCTTACCTTAGACTATATGTGCTCAGCTTTCTAATACCACGAACTACTTAGAAATCGTCAGGTACCGTTGCATATGAAAAAAACTTATTGGAATGAAATTTGCTGATTACAGTTCGATTACCATAGTCAGACCGCCGAGGCGCGACGACGATTCTGATTTCGTTTGGCTTAGTATAGCAGTTTGTGCGGGGACCTCACGTAGGTGTACTGGAGGTACTCCGGAGTGAGGACCGCAGAAGCAACGAAGCAGATGGCGGTTTATAAGTAGTTCCCACCTAGATTGAATCATTTTAGACTAACGTAGCGTGAAATATTTAATAATATGCCGACCCCCGCTAAGGTAAAAATTAACGCCGAACCGCCAAAACTTATAAACGGCAGTGGTATACCTGTAACCGGCATTGAAGCTGTTACCACAGCAATATTCATGAGTGCCTGCAAAATGATCATGCTGGTAATTCCGGCAGCTAGCATGCTGCCATAAATATCCGGAGCGGAAATTGCAACCCTATATCCCCGCCATGCAAATAGAAAAAAAAGGATGACAACTGCTGCCGTTCCGATAAAACCGAGTTCTTCTCCCAGAATTGCAAATATAAAATCTGTATGCGGTTCAGGCAGATACAAAAATTTCTCCCGGCTCCGCCCCAGGCCTACGCCAAAAAGTCCGCCAGACCCGATAGCGTAAAGAGATTGAATGATGTGATAGCCACTGTTGAGCGGGTCAGCCCAAGGGTCGCTGAATGCCAGCAGTCGTTTTAAACGATAGGGCTCTACGATAATCGCCGCAACCACACCTGCAATCCCTACAGCTCCTAAAGAAGCTAAGTGCGATATCTTCGCCCCTGCCGCAAACAAAAGTACAAAGACTGTTCCCCCAATGACCAGTGCCGTTCCTAAATCCGGTTCTTTCAATATTAAGCCGAACACAATCAGAAGTACCAAGAGCTGGGGCATAACGCCTTTGATAAAATTTCCAATTTTATCTTGTGAACAAGCTAAGCTGTTTGCCGCGAACAAAGCCATTCCCAATTTTGCAATTTCGGACGGTTGTATATACAGAGCCCCGAAACCAATCCATCGTCGTGCTCCATTTACCACTTTCCCCAAACCCGGGACAAGTACCAACACCAACAGGATCAAAGTGCCAAAGAGTACAGGCTTGGCTAGTTTCTGCCACACATGATATTCAATATTCATGGTCAACAACATGGCTAATATGCCTAGTACGGCCCAGATTATCTGCCGCTTTAAAAAATAGAAGCTATCGTTATAATTCACATAGGCTGAGACTGCGCTGGAACTGAATACCATGATAATACCGAATCCAAGCAGGGCAATGATGGTAAAAAATATTGCAAAATCAGGTGATTTGGGTCTCCCCACCAAATTCGCTCCCCTCCTTAGCCTAAGCGATGTACAAGATCTTTAAATATTCTCCCCCGTTCTTCATAGTTATTAAACATGTCGTAACTGGCACAGGCCGGTGACAATAATACTACCTGTGGCGGTTCAGACAATTTATGGGCTAAGATAACTGAATCCTCAAAAGTATTAATTCTGTAAATATTGGAAATTCCGTTTTTAATCGCCTCGCTTGCAAACCGGTCCTTTGCTTCACCTAACAAGATGAGGTAATCTACCCGCTCCTTAACAAGTTTCATAAATTCAGTCAAATCGGTATTTTTATCCTTGCCGCCGGCAATCAAAATGATATGTCCTGGAAAAGCCTCCAAAGCTTTCATAGCTGACTCCGGATTAGTGGCTTTGGAATCATTGTAATACGAAACGCCGTTAATTATTCCTACAGGCTCAATGCGGTGTTCAACTCCGGGAAAACTTTTCAACACCTGAGCCATATCTTCAGGCTTTACTCCACTAAAGTAGCACACACCGCAGGCGGCCAAAGCGTTCTCTATATTATGCGCACCTTTTATTTTTATCTCTTCAATTTTGCAGACGTCTAAGATGTTTCCTTGCCAAGAAATCCGAATGGTATCATCCTGCACAAATATTCCGGAAGACAAACGTTGTTTCCGGCTGAAATACACAGCTTGCCCAGGTACCCTGACTGCCATGTCCCGAACTATTGGATCGTCATAATTTAATATTGTATAATCCTCTGCTTGTTGCTGTGAAAAAATTCGTTCTTTCATCTTCTGGTAGATCTCTATAGTGTGATGCCGATCAAGATGATCCGGAGTTAGATTCAAGATTGCGGCAATATGCGGACGAAAATAAGCAGCCCCTTCCATTTGAAAACTGGATATCTCGGCAACAACCAGGCTATTTTCCGCAATGTCGAGTACTTGCTCCGACAGCGCCGCCCCTATATTGCCCCCCACCACCACCGGCCGTTCTGTTTTTTTGAGCATTTCTCCCACAAGTGTAGTTGTAGTCGTTTTTCCGTTGGTCCCTGTAATGGCAATAATAGGTACCCGGCTTAAACGATAAGCTACTTCAATCTCGCTGCAAACGGCAATTCCCCGTTCCTGCGCAGCCTTTACCAATGGTATATAAATTGAAATGCCAGGAGACAAAATTAAATAATTTAAATCCGCTAGCAATGTTTCGTCTTGAGCCCCCAAGGCTAGTGAAATTCCGGCACTTGCAAGGGCGCTAAAGTCTTTATTGATTTCCTCGGCGGGTTTGCTGTCACTCAAGGTAACGATTGCACCTAACCGGTTGAGGATCCGGGCAACAGATATTCCACTGACTCCCGCTCCCAATACTAATACTTTCTTGCCACGAAATTGGTTATCCATTTACTATATACCTCCTGAATAACTGGTTGCCATTATGCCAAGTGCCACTGCAGCAAATACGATACCGGCCAGCCAAAAAACATTCACAACCTTTGTCTCCGGCCAGCCTGACAGTTCAAAGTGATGATGGATAGGACTCATACGAAAGATTCTTTTTCCCGTTGACTTAAATGATATTACCTGAATGATCACCGATAAAGCCTCAATAATGAAAACACCACCTACGATCACAAGCAACAGTTCGGTTTTGGTCATTACCGCCACTGAAGCCAAAGCGCCGCCAAGGGACAGTGATCCGGTATCTCCCATGAATACTTGGGCCGGATGAGCGTTATATTTCAGAAAACCTAAACAGGCCCCAGCCAGGGCCACGCAAAAAACTGCCAACTCTGGTTTGGAAAAAACTATTGCGATTACCGCATACGCCAATGCCGCCACAATCGTAGTTCCCGCTGCCAAGCCGTCCAAGCCGTCGGTAAGATTAACAGCGTTGGAAAAACCAACGACAAGAACCAGGAAAAATGCAATATAGTATAAAGGCCCAAAGTCAAAACTTATCCCCAGAAAAGGAATCCACAAGTCGGTTCCCCTTCCCAAATATACATTGGCAAAATACCCCAGCATCAGCGCTATAATGATTTGCCCGCTCAGTTTTTGTTTGGCTTTTAGTCCCATGGATCGTTTCAACACGACTTTGATAAAGTCATCGAGAAAGCCGATAAATCCATGTCCCAAAGTTATAAATAGTGCCAGAATTATTTCCGGCCCCCTGCTGGTAAACATTAGTGTCGGTATAACTAAACCCAACAAAATAATAACTCCACCCATGGTTGGAGTTCCGGCTTTGGCATAATGTCTTTCCGGGCCTTCCTGTCTGATGCTTTGCCCGAATTTTAGCCGCCGTAGTAGGGGAATGAGCAAGGGTCCAGCCGCTAATGCAATGAGAAAAGCCATTCCGGCGGCATATAGCAGATCTTGCATGATAAACCTCCCAATGGTGTTGTAGCAGAGCTACATTTGTAATTTTGATGAAAACCAGTGCCATTATTCAAATAGTGTCAAAAACCTCCAAAACCTTTTCCATCTTCATACCGCGAGAACCTTTAAATAAAATTGAATCACCAGATTTTACAATTCCTTTTAGCAATGCTTTTGCTTCTTCATGATTTGAACATACCATTACGTTCTTTACACCATGGAGCTGGGCCGTGTCGGCAATGTAACGAGCAAAATCGCCAACAGTGACAATAATATCAACCCCCTTCTCGGCTGCAAATTCGCCGACTAATCGATGGGCTTCTGCTGCCACGTGTCCCAGTTCCAGCATATCGCCTAACACGGCTATCTTACGCCCTTCAGCAACGTCTGCCAGTGTCTCAATTGCCGCTTTCATCGACAGGGGACTGGCATTATACACATCATTGATCACTACAAAGTTACCGCGCCTAGTAATTGCCTGACGCATCTCAGTGGGGTAAAAGGAAGCAATACCACTTTTAATTTCATTTGGTTTTAAGCCTAGCTCCCAGCCCACGGCAATTGCTGCCAAAGCATTATACACGTTATGCTTACCTACAGTATGCAAAATTATCGGGAAAGATCCCCGGGGACTTACGCAGTCAAAAGTTGTAACCGTTTCTTCACCCGCATGCATTTGAATGTTTTCCGCCCGAACAAAAGCCCCGGACGTAAGTCCATAAAGAACTACCCGTGCTGTTGTCTTGTCTTGCATCCTTCGTACATGATCATCATCAGCATTAAGAACTACAAGATCCTTTTGCTTAATAGATTCAACAAGTTCAGCTTTAGCTAACGCTATATTTTCTATAGATCCTAAAATTTCAATATGAGTTTGACCGACATTGGTAACCACTCCCACAGTAGGCAGAGCAATTTCAGTCAGTTCACGTATCTCGCCCCGTGCTCTCATCCCCATTTCCACTACTGCCGCTTCATGAGAAGGCGTAAGATTGAGCAAAGTAAGCGGGAGGCCTATTTCATTATTATAATTCGCCTCAGTTTTTAGGACTTTAAACCGGCTGGATAACACCGCTGCCAACATTTCTTTGGTAGTTGTTTTTCCATTGGAACCGCTAACAGCAACAACAGGAATGGGGAAGCGTTGCCGGTGGAATCTGGCAAGACTCTGCAGAGCCTTCCGTGTATCATTTACCAGGATGACCGATACATTTTGGGGAATATCAACATCAGGACGGGAAACCAGCAGGCCGGCTGCCCCTTTTTCCAGCGCCGGAATAACAAATTCATGCCCGTCAAATCGTTCACCTCTTAAAGCAATGAATAAGTTGCCCGGTTTAATCGTCCGCGTATCAGTGGAAACTCCGGTAAACAGGCTGCCACCGGGTTTATGAATCAGTTTCCCGCCAGTCGCCTTTAATACTTCACGCGCGGTAAATTCCGCCATCATCTCATCTCCCCAATAATTTCCCGGGCAATCTCCCTATCATCGAAGTCAATGGTTCTATCTTTGAGGATTTGATAAGTCTCATGTCCCTTACCGGCAATAAGAATGATATCTTGCTCCCGAGCCAATTTAAGTGCGTATTGGATTGCCTGCCGGCGGTCAACAATAATTTCATATTGTTTAGTGTCGCCAAAACTAGCCATAGCCTCTTTAATCCCAACCTCAACATCTTTAAGAATATCCTCTGGGTTTTCAGTTCGCGGATTATCCGAAGTGGCTATAATAATATCAGCGTATTTCACCGCAGTTTTACCCATAATCGGACGTTTGGTCCGGTCGCGGTCCCCGCCACAGCCGAATACGACTAAAACCTTATTCCGGGCAAACTGTTTAGCGGTTTTGAGTACATTTTCCAAACCATCCGGGGTATGGGCATAGTCCACAATAACTGTGTAAGGCTGGCCTGCCTGAACCAGTTCAAAGCGTCCCGGTACACTCTCAAAACTTTCTAATGCCGGCATGATTATCGCTTTATCTATTCCTTCGGCAACGGCTGCGCCAATGGCTCCCAGCACATTATAAACATTAAACATACCGGTAATTTTCAAGTTAAGTGGTATTCTGCCATGGGAACCGGCGATTTCAAAACTCGCGCCATTTGCTTTTACTTTAATCTCCCGGGCCATGAGTTCCGCCGGGTGTTCGACCCCATAGCTAATAACACTGCAGGCAGTGCTCTTGAGCATAATCTCACCGGCAGCGTCATCCAGGTTGATAACAGCAGTTTTTCTATATTTTGAACTATCAGGAGAACCTAAACTTCGAAAAAGCTTTGCTTTTGCCTCGATGTAGTTGTCGAAGTTTTCATGGAAGTCAAGATGATCTTGCGTTATGTTTGTGAAAACACCAACATCAAATTCACAGCCTGCAACCCGATTTAACGCTAATGCATGGGAAGAGACTTCCATAACCGCATAATCCATCCCCTGGGTTACCATATCGGCTAATATTGACTGCAAATCGATAACGTCAGGAGTAGTATTTTTCACAGGTAAAACCTGTTCCCCAATTATTGTCTGTATCGTTCCAATCAAGCCAACTTTATATCCGGCTTGCATTAATATTTGTCTGATTAAATAAGTTGTGGTTGTCTTGCCGTTTGTACCGGTTATGCCAATGATTCTGAGCTTGCGCCCCGGGTAGTCAAAAAAGTAGGGTGCAATTTGCTGCATGGCTGCACGAGTGCTGGCAACCTTTATAACGGTAAGGCCTTCTATGGTTTGCGGGAAATTCTTTTCAACAAGAACGGCAACAGCACCTTTGTCATAGGCATCAATAATGTAGTTATGACCATCAACTTTATTACCTGTCAAACAGATAAAAAGCGCTCCAGGTGTAACCCGTCTTGAATCATAGGTTATGCTTTCTATTATGCGGTCTGGGCTTCCTGTTACGGTGACATCAGGTAATAACTCGATTAATTTTTGTAATTGCTTAGACATACGTTGGGTCCTCCCGGAAATTTTGTTATTATTCGGTATTCAGAAATAATTGCCTTATATTTTATATTTTTTCCAAAAATATCACTTTTAAAGGCTTAAATCCTGTTTTTCTTAATGCAAATGGAACAACATTGAGCGCAACAGTTTCGGTTATGTGCCCGAATCACCAAAATAAACGGTGACACTGGTACCAGGTATTACTTTATTGCCAGGAGGTGGATCTTGTTTCATTGCCTTTTCCCCTTTACCCACCGGGGTCACGCCAATCCCCAAATCTGCAAGAATGTCGGCCACCTCACGCGGTGAATGGCCCGTTAAGTCCGGAATTGTGACTTCACCGGCAGTATAACGGGGCGTCAAAGTATATAACAGTACATTTGTTCCCAATGGAACCCTGCTGCCCGGCTTCGGAATTTGATCGGCAATCCTATCCCCGCTCTCTTCGACTCGTGCGCCAAGCCCCGCCTTCTGCAGTTCTTTCACCGCATCGTTCACATTCAAATTGATAACGCTGGGAACTACGAGATGGGTTTCAGAACCTTCTTTACTCTTATTCTGAACGTTACTTATTGGAGAAACTTTAAGATACTGAAGAACGTCCTTCATCACTGCGCCAAACACCGGGGCAGCTATTTGGCCCCCGTAATATAATCCTACCGGCTCGTCAATTACTACCAGCAATGCCACCTGGGGATTATCAGCAGGTGCAAAACCTGCAAATGATGCAACATATTTATCCGGCAAATAACCCCCGGCCCCCACTTTTTGCGCTGTTCCCGTTTTTCCGGCAATACGAAAACCTTCAACATAGGCATTTCTCCCGGTTCCTTCTTCGACAACTTTTTCCAAAATTCCTTTTACTTCTTTGGCGATTGCCGGATCAATCACTTGCCTGACTACATCCGGTTGAAAGCCACGAATGATTTGCCCGCTTTTGTCCCGGACTTCCCTGACTATTTGCGGTCTAAGCAATTGACCATCATTGGCCACCGCTGCCACCGCTGTTACCAGTTGCATCGGGGTTACGGCAATGCTCTGGCCAATGGACATTGTTGCCAGATTAATAGGTTTAGCTTGCGCTCTGTCTATAGTAATTCCCTTAGCTTCACCAGGCAAATCAACCCCGGTAGGCTTCCCAAAACCAAAAGAGTCAATATATGAGTAAAATGCATCGCGTCCTAACCGAAGGCCAACATTGACAAAACCAACATTGCACGAATTCTCTACTACCTCAATGAAACTTTGACTGCCATGTCCGCCATGTTTCCAGCAATGGATAGTGCGCCCTTGCACTTCTACTCCGCCTGGGTCAAAAAAACGCTCTTCCGGTTTAACTACATGCTCTCCCAGTGCGGCAGAAGTAGTAATAATTTTAAACGTCGAACCAGGCTCATAGGCGTTGGAAACGGCAACATTGCGCCAAAGCTTGGGAGAATAATCGGCAAACCGGTTTGGATTATAATCGGGCCGGTTGGCCAAAGCCAGAATACTGCCGTCTCTCGGATCAAGGGCAATAATGGTCGCAGCTTTTGGCTGAGTTTCCTTCATCACCCGGTCAAGTTCACGTTCTGCAATTTGCTGTATTACGCTATCAATTGTCAAAACAAGATTATATCCATCTATCGGCGCGGCAAATTTATGAGTAGCATAAGGTATTTCCTTGCCTCTGGCGTCATATTCAACAACAATGCTGCCCGGGCGCCCCTTAAGATAGCTGTCAAAAGTAAGTTCAACACCATCAAGCCCTTGACTGTCAATACCGTTAAAGCCCAGGACATGAGCTGCCAGATTGTCATTGGGATAGAGCCTTTGGTTTTCCTGTGTCAATCCAATTCCCGGCAAATTCAGCATCTGGATTTGCCGGGAAGTATCTGCGTCAATCTTTCGTTTTATCCAAATGAAAGCTTGACGTTTTTTTAATTTGTTTTTTAAATTAGTCTCATCTAACGCCAAAATAGCAGCCAAGTTGGCTGCTGTTTCTTCAGGATTACGTATTTCGGCTGGTATAGCATAAACAGATTCAGCACTTACGCTTACAGCCAGTTCCCGTCCGTTACGGTCATAAATAATGCCTCGTTTGGCCTCGACAGGTATATCCCTAATCCGTTGATCAACTGCACTTTCCGCCAGCCAGGTACTTTTATAACACTGGAGATAAAGTAAGCGTCCAATAAGCCCTAACATCATAACTGATATAAAAAGAAATAGGCAAGCAACCCTTTTTCTGATGGTAATATGCGTAGCAGATGCCACTTATCTATCTCCCCCATCATTAGATTACCGCCCCTTGCTCGCCTCCGCCCTGTTCGCTTTTAGCAGGCTAAACATTTTCTCTGCTATGCTGGTGTCGTGAGTTGCAACAGGTTCCAGTTGCTTAGCAGCATTAACGTCAACGCTGGCAACGGAAGCATAGTACGCATTTTGCGGAACGATCATACCCATTTCCCGTGATGCGATTTGTTCAATACGCTGTGGCGATTTTAGTTTGGCGATTTCCAAACGCAAAAGCTCGTTATTCTTCTCCATTAATGTAATTTGACTCTTGATTTTAACAACATCATAGCCGGACTGCACAATTGCAGCACTTTGCACTGTAACAATCATTGCCATGATAGTCAAAGCAACAATTAACACGAAGCATTTTGAGCGAAAATGGACGTTGGTTTTTTCCACGGGCGTAACGGCAGGCGACGCGGCTTCTTCCTGATTTTCATACCATACTTGCTTTTTCTGTACTAACATTTTTATTTGCCCTCCCTACATTTTAGAACACAGACTTGTGGTTATTGTAACTATCAGAGCTTTTCGGCCACTCTGAGTTTGGCACTGCGAGCGCGGGGATTTTGTTTGAGCTCTTCAGCTGACGGGATTATCGCTTTACCTAAAATTTTCACCTTAGGTTTATTATTGCAAACGCAGATGGGTAATTGGGGCGGACATACACAAGATTTTGCCATTTCTTGTAAAGTCCGCTTGGCGATACGGTCTTCCAATGAATGAAAGGTAATAATGGCTACACGCCCACCTGTTTTTAGACAGTTTACCGCAGTTATGAATGCATCACATAATATTCCAAGTTCATTATTAACCTCAATACGAATTGCCTGAAAGGTACGCTTGGCAGGATGCGGACCTTCACGGCGAGCCCCTGCCGGTATTGCCTTCTTTATAATATCGACCAACCGGCCGGTGGTATCGATCTTTTGTGTGTTTCGCGAATCAACAATAAACCTCGCTATACGCTTGGCCCATCGTTCTTCACCGTAATCGGCTATAAGCCGGGTCAGTTGCGGCTCGGAATAGAAGTTGACCACATCGTATGCTGACATTTCTGCGTCTGGATTCATTCGCATATCCAACGGCGCATCCTGCATGTAAGAAAAACCTCTTTCGGCAACATCCAATTGATGTGAGGAAACCCCCAAATCAAAGAGGATTCCATTTACTTCCTCAATATTAAGTCTGCATAAAATATTATCCAAGTTACTAAAATTATCCCGTACGATACTGACCCGGCAAATTGCATCTTTAAGATGATCCCTGCCGGCGCAGATTGCGGCAGGGTCCTGGTCAATCCCAATAAGCCAGCCCTTTCTGGACAAATGTTGGGCCAAATAAAAAGAGTGTCCCGCACCGCCTAATGTGCAATCGATGTATATTCCTTCAGGATCTGTAAGTACAGCGTCTACTGTTTCCTTTAAAAGTACGCTTGTATGCCCAAATTGATTATTCGTTTCCATGTTTTCTAACACTCTCTTCAGTCTTTGGCCATGGCCCTTTAAATGCCTAGATCAGCCAAATTCTCAGCGATTTGAGCTACTGTTGGACTAACTTCTTCATTATATTTATCCCAAACTGTCTCGTCCCATATCTCTATACGATTGGATACGCCTATGACGACTACGTCTTTTTCCAATGTGGCATATTCCCGCAAATTATTTGGCAACAAGACTCTGCCTTGCTTATCACATTCCAACTCGGCGGCGCCGGAGAAGAAAAATCTCACGAATGCCCGGGCTTCGGGTTTGGCCAAAGGTAACTTTTTAAGTTTCTCTTCTAGGATAGCCCACTCGTTTTTGGTATATACAAACAAACAGTTATCGAGTCCTTTAGTGGCAATAAATACTTCGCCCAGTTCATCCCGGAACTTGGCAGGTAAGATGAGTCGCCCTTTATTGTCGATGGTATGTTGATATTCCCCCATGAACATAGCCACTCACCACCAAACAGATCTATCAGAGGCTGTTTCAAAACGCCCATCTGCGTCGTTGCTCCTGCGAGCGCTCACTTCACGTACTTCCTTGTACTGTTCCGTTCACGTCCCCGTACAAACTAATGCCGGGAGTATGATCTGCACAGAATCGTCGTCGCGCCTACCACCTGGACATTTGAACCACCCTCACCACATTATGGTTGCGTGTTTTTTTTAACACGCTTTATCATCCACTTTACACCACTATTCACCACTTTATATATTCTATTCTAGGCCAATAAAAAAAATCCTGCAATTTATGCAGGATTTAGCAAATTTACCCTTAAGTCCTAGTTTACTAGTTTCTAATCCCAAAGCGTTCCAAAATAGGAGCGGCCTTAAGTCTAACCAAAAAACTGTAAAAAGTCTGCGATTGCCGAAAGATCGGGATACGTTCCAGTGCATATGGCTCACTTCCCGGTCCGACTTGACCGTAGCGGATGGTAAATGCAGCTTTATAGCCGGCCTGTTTTACTAATTCTTCAATCTCCAGATTGTAAGCGCCGGTTGGATACGCAAAATATTTAGGATTTTGGCCTAACTGACGCTCAATTTCCTTACGGGACTCTGTCAGTTCCTCCATAATTTTTTCACGGGGGAGTCTTGTCAAGGGCGTATGAGTAACGGTATGAGAGCCAAAGATAAAGCCGGCTTTCTCCATTTCACGCACTTGTTCCCAATTCATAAATCTTTCATCCTTCCCCACCAAATCCGTAACTAAGAATATCGTAGCGATAAAACCATATTTTTTTAATACGGGATACGCATTGGTGTAATTATCCAGATAACCATCGTCAAATGTGATCATTACCGGTTTTTTAGGTAAAGGTTTTCCCAGATTTAGATAATTCATTAATTGATCCGGTCTTATTGAAGTATAACCATTGTCGTGAAGATAAGCCATTTGTTGTTTAAATTCTTCAGGTGAAATTGATAAAGAATGATTTAAACTATCAATTTTGTGATAGTTCAATATAGGAACATCCCCCAGTTCAAACGGAATATGGGAGAGCAGGTGGTTGTGTCCGGCTACAACCGCTGTTGTCCTAACCACCAAAGAAGATAACATGATAAGTATAATTAATCCTCCCAAAAATAACCAAATCTTACGAATAATCATTTTTCTCCCCTTTGAAGGCCGATTTAGCCGACGGAACAAACATCAATTATCCGGGCACCGGTTAGCTCCTCCAGTCGCTTAGGAGAAATAGGCAAGGCTGAATTTGCGGTTCCGGCAGCAGTGTAAACAACGTCAAAAGCGTATAGGCTTTTATCAAGATAAATGGGAATGGGTTGAATTGCTCCCAACGGCGATACTCCCCCAGGCGGAAATCCAGTCAGATTCATCACCGTATCCGCATCGGCAAACTTCACTTTGTGAACCCCCAAGACTTTTTTGAGCAACTTTGTATTTACCCTTCTGTCACCACAAGTTACCACCAGAGCCGCTTGATCATCCGTCGTGAACAGCAAAGTTTTAGCAATCTGAGCAGGTAAAACACCTAAAGCCTGCGCTGCCAATTCTGAAGTATGAGTGCTTTCCTCAAATAAAATAATTTTTAATTCCGGATAGGATGCAATTACTTTTCTAACCCGCTCTAACGGCATAATTTCTATCACTCCATGTCCTAAAGAATACTAACCGAAGTTTTTGAGATTTGAAAGACCAAAAGTCTATGAAGCGTATATTAAAAACCAAATAGGTGATAATACTAATGTAAAGGGTTCGTAATGGTTGAGCCAAGACTGGTGTCGGATCTAAGCGGGTTCGGCATTGGTCGGCCAAAGATTAATGTCAGATCCCAGGGTTTGGCATTAGTCGGCGGGAAGATCACTATGTGTCTTGTAAGGCTGTACGGTAGCCCAACTGTTATTGTGTGGTCAAAAGGGATGTATAGTGGTCGAGCTAAGACTGCCAAGGGTACCGCAGATTTCTCCGGGGAAATCTCTCGAGAGGTCTGTTGCAGTCGGGAGATTGTAGCAGGTTTCGTAGGTATTTTTGGTAGTCGAACAAAGGTCAGTGCCGGTTGTGTAATGCTTGTGCGTAGTCGAAAGATTGCGTATAGGTATGTAATGATCGACATTGGCTGTAGTGTAGATCATTACGGGCTCTTTATTATTATTATTTTAACAACTTTCAGAAGATATCTGCCAAATTGTGATATTTTATATAAATTCATAATAAAGTCATGACAATATTTCGTCAAGTGTGATATAATAAATAAGCTTACCATCATATTCCTTTCTAGACTAAAAAGGAGGCTTAAAGATGACAATTACAAAAGGAATGAGTATTGTTGATGTTGTTCAAAATTATCCCCAAACCGTTGAGGTTTTCCGCAACTACGGCATGGGATGTTTAGGCTGCGCTGCCGCTCGTTTTGAAAACATCGAACAAGGTGCTGTAGCCCATGGCATAGACACCGACGCTTTGATTGTAGCCTTAAACAAAGTAGTAGGGAAAGACAACTAAAAACTCATGAATAAAAACAGGGTGACTCACCCTGTTTTTTTTAATTCTTTAATTACCTGCTTTATATTCTGCTTTATATTTTTTGAGCTTTTTGAACAACGTTGTCTACTATAATTCCTTTGACAGCGGCCAAGTCTAATGCGACCTGGGTATAACCCACCTTAAAAATATAAGCTGGAAATATTTGCAGCACCTCAATCTCTGTCCCCGGTAAGATACCAAAGGCAGCTAACTTACGGAGCGAACCTTCGTCAGACCCCAGTATTTGCACTATTGTGGCTTTATCCCCGGGTTTCAGCCTCATGACAGGCAGACTATTACAGATCATAAATAGTCCCTCCTCATGCGAATAAGGAAAAAGTGTTTAAAAAATTGTGCATAATAAAGGCCGCTACAAAAGCGATAAAAACAATAACGGTAGCCATTCCGGCAGCAGCAATTATTCCTCTTTCCTTAACGATTACTGCAAATTGCGCCACACAGGGTACAAACAAGGTTAGAGCAGTCGCAGCTGTTAACAACTGAGCATCATTTAATCTGCCGGTCATTGCCAGATTATATAAGCCGGCTGCACCATAATCCCGGCGAAAAAAGCCAAGAATAAACGCCTGAGCGCCTTCCGCAGGCAATCCCAGCAGAAACATCACCGGTGTCATGAAATCAATAATATACGACAACAGTCCATACTGATCCCCTACCCACATTAGCAAACTGGTTACAACAAACACCGGCAGTATCTCCATGAAATACCATGACATTCTGGTATAGGCCTTTTTAAAAACATTAATCAATACCGGTACACGCAGAGGGGGAAGCTCCATATAAAACGGACTCCTGCTACCTGGTATTATCTTATTTGTCAGCCACCCAAAGAATGAGAAAACCATTGTCATATACAGCGTCCAGATGATTAAAGTCCAAACATTATGGGACAGTAGCGCCAACACTACTCCCAATTGGGCAGAACAGGGAATTGTCAGCGCCAGTAAAAAAGAGGCCAATAACCTCTCACGTTTTGTTTCCAGAGTTCGGGTTACAACAACAGCCATTGTACCGCAACCCAAACCCAAAGTGAGTGGAATGACTGCCCTGCCGTTGAGCCCTATATGCTTAAAGACCAGATCAACAAGCATAGCCAACCGCGGCAAGTATCCACTGTCTTCTAAAAGGGAAAACGCCAGAAAAAATGTCCCAACGATCGGCAGAATAATGGCTATTGCATAGCGGAAACCAAGAGTAATCACGCCATATTCTCCCATGAGCAGGGAACGTAGCCAATCCCATTCTATATATTGAGTTACGATGGTCCCGGCAACAGGACTAATTATCTCAGAAAAAATTGTATTGTTAATATAATCAACCAAAAAACCGGCTCCAAACCTACCGACAAATTGATAAAGGCCAAAATATAACACCAGCATTAAAATAGGTATACCTGTCAGCGGTTCACGTGTTAAACGCTCCAATCTATAGCCTAGCCGCCTTATTGCATTAATATCGGACGACACTTTATTAATAATATTTTCTAATATAATATCAACGATTTTTTGCCGTGCCAGGATTATTGAATAATCGAGTCTTTTCTGAAGTTGCCGAGCTATTCTTATTTCCTTGGAAACCTCATGCCAGTAACCATCTCTCTGAATAAGTTTGGTAAGTATGACATCTCCTTGTAAAAGCAGCAGGCTGACGGCACGATAGGTAAATCCATATTCGGCGCGTAATCTCATCGTTATTTTATCAATCACCATTTCAATGTCAACAGGATATTCAGGATATTTTAGTTTAGAGTACTGTTGATAGGCATATGTCACAATGGCTTTTTTTAAATCATCCATACCGCTACCACTACCGCTACCGTTCTTTTTCGTAGCTGAGGTTGGTATAACCGGGATGTTTAATCTTCTGGCCAACTGTTCCGCATCTATTATTAATCCTAAATTCTCGGCCTCATCCATAATATTAAGATTAAGTATGACCGGCAACCCGGCCTCCAGTAGTTGAATTGTCAGGTTAAGCATACGGCGCAAGTTCTTGGCATCTACCACATGTATGACAGCATCCGGCTTTTCTTCCGCAAGTAGCAGCCGGGTAACCCGCTCCTCATCGGTTATCGGCAACAGGGAATATATTCCGGGGGTATCCATTACCTCATATTTAACATTACCGTATTTAAAAAAGCCTCGTGCTATGTCAACCGTTGTGCCTGGATAGTTGGAAACTGTAACATAGCTACCGGTGAGATAGTTAAAAATTACACTTTTCCCGACATTTGGCGACCCCACTAAAGCCACTTTTCGTTTTATTTGAAGTATGTTATTATCCCCCTTTCCTTCCGTTTCAGAATCAAGAAATTTGGTGCATCTAGTGGTCTGTAAACCCTAATCCTATAGTGTTCTTACGAGAGGTTTCCCGTCCTGCTTTGTTGTCGTCGGCTTACATATTCCCGATATGCTCGCCTCCTCCGCCTCGCAGGACGAAAAACCTCTCGCAATTCATCCTATAGTTTTAGAGTTTACAGACCACTAGTATTTCATATTCGGAAGAAGACGGGGATATGCGAACAACCGCCCTGCCGATTTTAAGTCAGGACGGTTGTTAACTGACATAATTTAATTTATATGTGTGGTGAAAGTTTAGCACTAATATTGGCTTTTGGCATAAAACCCATTATTTTCTCTACTTGTTCGCTGCCTTTAAAGACAATCATTGTCGGCAAACTCATTACGCCGTATCTTTGTGCCAGTGCCCGGTTTTCATCTACGTTTACTTTAACGATCTTGATTTTCTCACCAACTTCACCGGCCAGTTCGTCTAATACAGGCGCTAATCTTGTGCAGTATCCGCACCATGGTGCCCAAAAATCAACCAAAACAGGCACTTTTGCCTCCAAGACTTCCTCTTGGAAACTCGCTTCATTGGTATTTACCACACTTGCCATTTGAACTTCCTCCTTTTTAACTGTTGTTACTTTCTAAGTTCAACCAAAATACAATTTTGGTCCACAACACTTAGACCTAGTTCTTTAGCAGTGTTGACCACACTCTCAGCGTTGGCTCCCGGTTGCAGCCAGACATTCGTAATACCAATTTGAGCGCACTCTTTCATAATCTGTTCACCCACTCTGGGCGGAACAACTACATTTACCACTTCGGGCTTTATAGGCAAATCTTTCAACGTCGGATAGCATTTGTCGCCCAGTATATCATCGACCCCAGGATTGACAGGATATACGTTGTATCCGGCTCCTTTTAGAGCCTTGTATATTTTATAACCAAACTTTTCGCAATTGTCAGTTGCGCCCACTACGGCCCACTTTTTACACTGGAGCATAGATTCAACGTTATTCATCAACCTGCCCCCTAACGTATTTTACTAGATTAAGCTCAAAATCATTCCTGAACATCCTGAACAATTGTAACCTTTTTCATAATGTCGCCCTGTTCAATCTTATCCACTGCATCCATACCTTCAATTACCTTGCCAAACACGGTATGCAATCCATCCAGATGGGGCTGGGGCTCGTACACAATAAAAAATTGACTTCCGCCTGTATTGGGTCCCCGATGAGCCATAGAAAGCGCACCCCGTTCATGACGGTTAGGATTGCCCTGTGTTTCGCAGGGAATGGTATATCCTGGGCCGCCTGTCCCGGTTCCATGCGGGCATCCGCCTTGTGCAACAAAGCCTTTAATAACTCTATGAAATTTCAAACCGTCATAAAATCCTTCGTTAATTAATTTTTCGAAGTTTGCTACTGTTTTTGGCGCATCCTTATCAAACAGTTCAATTACTATTTTTCCTTGATCCATTTCAATAATCGCTTTTTTCAATGATATCCCCCACTTCATATCTACTCAGCTTTATTATACCACGGGCGAACCATTATTACCAAAAATTTCTGTAAAAATTAAAATCTATAATAAATTCAGCCCCTTTAACTCGCTGCTGGTTTTCGGCATAAAAAAATACTCCTTCTACGCGAAAGAGTTTCTTTAGCTGAGTAATATATCAGCCCATGGTACCGTTCCTCTATATGTTCATACCCGCTTCCCAGCAGGTGGGCACCTTTAAAGCATGCTTTTGCCTTCCACTGTCATAAGGAGGCCTGGCAGCCACATAGCATCGGGTTCCCCAAGTTAATGAGTAGGTTGAACATAAAAGAGGTTGTCGAACACCTCAGGCATGTTTCCATATTAAAAATTAATTCGTTGCATAATTGTTAAAATCTTTACCCCCGGCAGAATTTATTATAAGATAAAACTTCAGAAAAATCAATAGTTTATGTACATTTCTTTTATAAGTCCCAGTCCCGTACCCTTTCAGATTTTACCTAAAATTCCACATTTCTTGTCACCGGACCGCCATTACCGGGTTTTAGCCATAAGCGGAAGTCAAGTAACACGGTGGAGCGTTGGCTAAGACCCGGTAATGGCGCCTCTAAGCCGATAAATAAACGCAAGGACCGTCTCGCATTTCAGTATTTCACACCTGGCGGCTAGTCCAATTTCATTCTTCTATATCCAAATGATCCAAATGATGTATATCATTAACCAAAGCAACAACTGGCCGGCCATGGAGGTAATCAATAATGTTGACCGCCGTATTGTCTTGCCTTATGCTCCATATGTTATTCAGATGTATATCCAGTATTGCGCACAAGATAGTTCTTATTGTACCGCCATGGGAAACAACAACTACAGTTTCTTCCGGATGGGCGGCAACAATTCTCTGCATGGCGGCATGAGCCCGGGCCTTAAGCTGGCGAAAGGTTTCTCCGCCAGGTATCTCCACTTCATCGGGACAAGCCCATAACTTTCCCATGATATGCGGCCATTTCAGCATGATCTGATCATAAGTGAGGCCTTCCCATTCACCGAATTTAATTTCCCTTAATTCCGGTACTGAAATAACCTGCAAGCCACGTAGCGCAGCAATAAATTCTGCAGTTTTGTAGGCTCTTGACAAATCACTGGCATATACCGCATCAATTTCTTCCTTGGTTAACCCCTCAGCCACTTGTCGGGCCTGATGCAATCCGGTTTCAGTGAGTCCTATATCGGAGTGTCCCTGATACTTTTTTTCCACATTCCAAATGGTCTGACCATGACGCACCAGTATAATCCTGGTCATAACGCACCACCCGTAATAACCTGCCGCAGAGTGTCGAGCAGAATTTTATTAGTTGCCGGCAGTTTTACCGCCACTCGAATATAATCCTGAGATAACCCCGGGTAATTGCTGCAATCGCGGATTAAAATTTTCCGTTCCGCCATCTTGCTGCAAAGCTTTGCAGCAGTAATCCCTGTTTGTTCAATATTAACAAGCACGTAATTAGCTGCCGGAGGATAAGGGCGGCATCCCGGCAATTCTGTTAAACCAGAAAAAAGCTCCTTTTTGGCTTGATTAACTATCTCTTTTGATTTTGCTTGATAATCCCGATCAGCCAGTGCGGCCACTCCGGCAGCTTGGGCCAAAGTATTAACGTTCCAAGGATCCTTAGCTGCTTGCAGTCTTGCCGCCAGATCCGGCGCCGTCAAAGCAAAGCCTAACCGCAAACCGGGAATGGCATAAAATTTGGTAAGAGAATGAATGATGATCAAATTAGGGTACTCTTTTAGTAACGAACGGGAAGTATAAAGACTATCGTCCGTAATAAAATCCATAAATGATTCGTCCACTACCACCAATGTATTATATTCTCTAGCCTTGCGAAGCATAAATGCTATTTCCGTCCGGGCAATCAGTGTACCTGTCGGGTTATTGGGATTGCCGAAAAACAGGATATCTGCGCCATCCAGTTCGGCAGATATCTTTTCCACATCAAAAACAAAGCCGTTAGCAGCAGACAGCATATAATACTGAATTTTCGCACCGGCGGCACGGGATGCCCGCTCATATTCGCTAAATGACGGAGCCGGAATCAGCACCCGGCCCGGTTTGGTAATATGACAGAGTATGTATAAAAGCTCAACAGCGCCGTTACCCATAGTAATTCTTGCAGCTTCAACATTATAAAAATTACTGATAGACCGTTTCAGTTCGTAAGCATCGGCGTCAGGATAGTGAATTATATTATGGATTGATTGGTTAATTGCATCCTGCACGCTGTCGGCAAGGCCCAGTGGATTAATATTCGCACTATAGTCCAATAATTCAGCAAGAACTCCGCCTTTTCCCCGGGCTAAGGCATAGACATTTCCCCCATGCCGGAAATTATCAGCTTTGGCGCCGCTACGCATATCCATACCTTTTTTCCCTTCCTGAAATTTCTGTAACGCCAATAATCTCTAACCCGCCGGCAATTAGTTCTACAGTCTTGAGATAGGTAACTTCCTTACATATAGAGCATATTGCATTTACACATTCAGTATGCCTCTTCATTTTACCGGCATCAAACAGGACGCCAATAACGGTTCCGCTGTGAGCGGCACACACTCCTACCGCTCCAAAAGATTCGGCCAGATGAATGAGAGTCTCTAGGCAAGGTTTATACAGAATGGACTGGTTGGCTAAAGCGCTGATGGTTGCACCTTTACCGACTAAGCTTGCGTCACCCGTCCGTATGCCGCGAATAACCAAATCGGCAGCCTGGGATACACGCGCCGCTTTTTCCTGATTCAGCCGGGCTAAATCCTGTCTGTTGTTGAATGCTAAAGTATCAACCTCTCCCCCAGCGTCGAAGACGGCAATATAAATAGGAGGCGGCTGTCCCAAAACACGGCGGATTGTCCCTTTAATATGGTCAATCATCGTGATTCCGGGGAAAAAAATTCCGTCCGTCGGCTCAATGTCAAGAGCAATATCGGCCACCTCATCACAGGTTAGCATTCTCCCGGTAACTGCAATCGCAGTTGCTTGACAAGCAGCGCTTATATCTGCGCTACTTGATGCCATCCCTTTGCCTTCAGGTAAATCCGATGTGATGTTTATGCCTATCGACAAGGAACTCCCCAGGTATTGTAAAGTTTGATTTACTGCCTTGACGACTTTAGGTTTACTGACGGGTGTATCAGTTCCGCCAATTGATGCTTCGGCCTCAGAGTACCAATTAATGGGACAGGTAATGAGAAAATTTACTCCGCCCAAGGTCCCTTGTACCAGTTCACCGCATGAACCTGGCGCTCTTACTTTAATATTCATCGGCTTATCTGCCTTTCGATTAAATCATGATATATGCTATTATACCAAATACAGCTAAAGTGACAAGCTCACCAAGCTCGGTGATGGCTCCATATACATCGCCTGTAAGACCACCTAAAATGGAGGTAACGTAACGCGCAACGACCATACAACATAGAACGCTTGCAGTTAAACTAATTATAGCCAATTTCCCCAATGGGACAATAAGAATGAATGAGAAAAAAAACGCCAAATACAGGGCGGGACGTCCGGCATATTGGGCAAAAGCTTTTCCCATACCATCCGGTCTGGCATAAGGAAAAGAGGTAATCCCGATAACCATTGCCAATCTCGCGGCCACAGGTGCAACGAAAAGGGCCGTAGATAATATGGCAGTATTCATATCAAGAATGAGCGACCACTTTAGCAGGATAAAGAGGCCAAAAACCACGACGCCATTGGCGCCCACTCGGCTGTCTTTCATAATCTCCAGCATGCGCTCCCGGGAACGGCCGGAAAAAATACCGTCCGCCGTATCCATTAATCCGTCACAGTGAAGTCCGCCGGTAATTACAATTCCAGCCAATACAATTATTGCAGCTAGTATGTGGGGCGGCAAATAGTCATGCAGCAGGTAGTTGACGCCGGCTAAACTGACACCAATTACTGCCCCGATAACAGGAAAGAATTTGACGCTGCGGCCAAAACTTGCCGGCGACCAGTCAGATTGTTTCACCATACGAAAGCGGGTCAAAAACTGAAGCCCTGTAAAAAAATCCTGAAAAACTGTCATTAATATCACCAGCCGACAGGCAGCCAAGCCACCCCAAATCGTTGCAGTCCGAAACATAATACTGCAAATAAAACGGTAACCAAATACATAATCCGTATAGCCTGGTCGATATGCCGGGGAGTTAATTGATTTTTCGCTTCACCCATATACGCCCGGTGGGAGGAAACGCCGCCATAGTAATTAAGCCCCCCTAAACGTACTCCTAAAGCACCGGCCACCCCCGCTTCTGCAATACCGCTATTGGGGCTTGGATGCTTGGCCGCATCATGCCGGATAGATCTGGCCGCCCCGTAAGCATCATACCGCAGTATGAAAGCAGCAATCACAATTAAGGGCCCGGTGACACGGGCAGGTATATAATTAAAAATGTCGTCAACCCGGGCGGCAACCATGCCAAAATCCCGGTATTTATCATTTTTATAGCCCACCATTGAGTCCAGGGTGTTAACCGCCCTATACAAAAACGCCAGTGGTACTCCGCCAATAGCTGCATAGAACAAAGGTGAAATAATTCCGTCCACAATATTCTCTGCTATTGTTTCTACCGTAGCCCGGGTAACTTCGCCGGTGTCGAGCCGCTCGGTATCCCTGCCGACAATCCAACCTACTTTATATCGCGCTTCTACCATATTTCCTGCAAGCAAATAGCCCTTAATTTCTTGCCCCGCTTCCGCCAGGCTGCGGGGCGAAATGGTGAAAGATAATAAAACGATTCCACCGATCAGCGCAACTGCTGAGTGGATACTATAAAACAGGAACATAACCAGCCAAACGAGACCGTACACAATTCCCAGTACACCAACAACCAATAGTGCGCCGGCAGTCTTTTTGCGGCTAGAGGAATAATCAGGCTTTAATAATAGCCTTTCCAAAATGCTGATAAGATTGCCAATCATCGCCACCGGATGTAAGGATGTACGTGGATCGCCAATGAAGCGGTCAGCAATAACCGCACCTATCACTAAGTATTTTTCCATTATCAACCTCGGGGGAAATCGTTCATAATCGAATAAACTAAGTTCATGTTAAGGCTCTCCCGCACTACCTGAGCCAAACGGTCATAACTAGCTTCTTTTCGTGCCTGAGTGTCTGTGGTCATATTAAGAGGGGCTAAATCCTTGCGAACACGAAGGGCATTTAGCACGGCGCGCCGGTATTGGTCGTTATCAAAAATACCGTGAATATAGGTTCCCATGACCAAACCGTTGTCGGATACCGCTCCGTCAGCGGAATTGATTGCTTCACCCGACCGGTTGGTTATAACAAACGCGGGATTCACAGGAGTTGAAAATTGAGTACGCCCCATATGTATTTCATAGCCCTTTAAGTCACCACCGCTGAAATTCAATCCAAGAAAACCATGGTTGTTACAGCAGGCTGATATTTGATGAGTTAACTTGTTGGCTTCAAAAATCGTAACACTGTTAATAAGTCCCAAACCCGGAACTTTTTCGTAGTCGGATTCGGTATGCTCCGGGTCTTGTATCTCTTCTCCCAGCATCTGGTAACCGCCGCAGATACCAACAATCGGCGTTCCATTGGCTGCTAAAGCTAATATTTCCCGTTCATACCCGTTATCTCTTAAGTACAACAAATCTTCAGTCGTATTTTTACTGCCGGGTAAAATGATGAGATCAGGCTGGCCAATACTTTCGCCCTGACGTACATATCTGACTGAAACATCCGGCTCATTGGCAAGAGCATCGAAATCGGTGAAATTCGAAATCTTCGGTATCCTGATGACGGCGATATCCAGGTCTTTTTTCCCGCCATCGCGTTTATCCTCCAAAGAGACGGAATCCTCATCGTCAATTCCTAATTGTTCAAGATGCGGCACCACCCCAATAACCGGTTTGCCTGTTTTCTTTTCCAGAAATTCAAGAGCAGGTGTTAAAAGATTAATATCGCCGCGGAACTTATTGATAATGATGCCTTTTACCAGATCCCGCTCTTCCGGTTCTAAGAGTTCCAGTGTACCTACGATAGACGCCAACGCTCCCCCCCGGTCAATGTCGGCAATTAAAAGCACAGGAGCCGAAGCCATCTTGGCAATACGCATATTTACAATATCATTGTCTTTCAAATTGACTTCGGCCGGACTGCCCGCGCCCTCAATAACAATGGTATCAAACCGTCGCTGAAGCGTATTCAGGCACTCCTTCACCGTAGCCAAAGCATTTAAACTATATCCTTCATGATACTCCTGGGCCGACATGTTACCAACCGGGTGTCCAAGTATGATTACCTGGGAACAGGAGTTACCGGTCGGTTTAAGCAAGACCGGATTCATTTCGACCGTTGGGTCAAGGCCGGCAGCTTCCGCTTGAGCGACTTGCGCCCGCCCCATTTCCCCACCGGACTTGGTGACATAGGAGTTGAGCGCCATATTCTGAGCTTTAAAAGGAACAACCTTATGCCCGTCTTGTTTAAATATGCGGCAAAAAGCCGTAGTAATGATACTTTTACCTACATGGGAGCTGGTCCCCTGCAGCATAATGGTTTTAGCCATTGGCATCCTCCTTGCCCCAGTTGGCAGCCAGTTTCTTGATATCAACCGCCAGGCCGCTGACAACCAGGTATACTTGGTCGGCGTATTGGGTCGCCATTTGATTTACTGATCCTGCCGCATCGCGGTACTCTCTTGCCAGAGCGTTTTCCGGAACTATGCCCATACCTACTTCATTAGTCACAAATATGACGGAAGCCGGGCCGCTTTTTGCCCTGGCAAACAGCTTGTTCATAGCATCCATGATATAGTGAAAACGCAGTTCTTTGTCCTGGGGGGCATCCGGCGCCAAAAGCAGGTTGCTGGTATAAAGAGTAAGACAGTCGAATAATACGGCTCCGGCTTCCTCTACAGCTACCGTCATAGCTTGTTCAGCATTATAAGGCGCCTCATAAGTTCGCCAGTTTTGTGGTCGACGACTGCGATGCAAAGCAACACGGTCTTTCATCTCGTCATCATAAATCTGGGCAGTTGCGATATAAGCGACCCTACCATCTCCTATACGTTCTGCCAGTTTCTCGGCAAACAAGCTTTTTCCGCTTCTTGCACCGCCCGTGACTAAAATAAATTTTCCCGCCATCTTCAGCTCACTCCACATAAACCTATATTCAAACAAAACCTCTATGCCCTCAGCGTCTCTGCGGTTCCGTTTTTTTATTTTCCGTGATTCTATACTGCCGGCACATTTTGGTGAATTGGTGAGCGGCTTGTTCATTGCCGGCAAAATGCATATGGAGGTAAGATGCCAAAACATTCCGTTTGGCATAGCCGCCACGATAGACCGCACCAGTCCTCATTTTGCAAAATTGAAAGGCCCAGGGAAATAATTCCTCCGGTATATCCGGGATCATCCTGGAAAAATGGAATTCATGACCACGCAGCGTATCTCCTTTTTTCCCCAAAACATTGTCCTGTAACGTGGTTACCTCTACATAGCCGACTGTCTCTAATTGGGACTGCATTCGGCATACTGCCGGTATGGCACCTACCATATCATGCAAATTGCCGCTAAAATCGGCAATTTGCCTTGATAAATACATAAGACCTCCACATTCGGCGTAAACAGGCATGCCATCACTGATAACAGTTTGGATGGCTTGCCGCATTGCGGAATTGGCTGCGAGCTGTTCCACAAACATCTCGGGGAACCCTCCTCCTAATATTAAGCCATCCACTTCCGGCAGCCGGTCGTCCTTTAGCGGACTGAACGGAACCAATTCCGCCCCGTAATTCTCCAGAACATCCAGACTGGCTGGATAGTAGAAAGTAAATACGTCATCCTGAGCCACGCCAATACGAACATGTTCAGGCTCAGCAGCTAATTTCACAGTCTCGCCTATTTCCAGAACCGGCGCCGCTTGAGCCAGTTCAATCAGCTGTTCAATATTAACCTCACCGGCGATTTGTCCGGCCATTTCCGCAACTATGGCTTGAGCATCATGCTCGGTGACAGGGGTTAAACCTAAATGCCGCTCTGGCGCCGATAAATTCGTATTGCGGAAAACACAGCCCAGAATAGGTATTTGAATACGTTCAAGCGCCTCACAAACAAGAGTTTTATGAGTTTCCGATCCCAACCGGTTCACAATTACTCCCGCCAGGTTTACTTCAGAATCGTACATTTTATAACCCAGGACGGTAGCCGCCACACTTTCACCCATAGACTTGGCATCGACCACCAATACAACGGGAGCCCTCAGCAGTTTAGCAATGGCAGCTGTACTGCTGACCCCGGAACGGCCGCCGTCATATAAACCCATGACCCCTTCCACAATGGCCAGATCATTATTTACCGCCGTTTTGGCGAAAATACCGGCAATCATTTCCGGCGGAACTAGCCAGGTATCCAGATTGTGGGCGCACTTGCCGCTAGCCAGGCGATGATATCCGGGATCAATATAGTCGGGACCCACTTTGTATGACTGGACAGCAAATCCCCGCCGGCGTAAAGCCGCCAGCAAACCGGTAACAATAGTGGTTTTACCCACACCGCTATGTGTGCCCGCTATGATTATGCGAGGAATAGTAATTTGTGCCACCTGCATCCCCCATTACTAATCTTATAGACCTTCCCTTGTACCGCTGCCTGAACCGCCAATCCCGCGGCGGATGGTCGTACCGATATGGTCAAATTCTAACATGTCAATCTATTTCTCAAGCATATATAACAGGGCGTTGACCGATGCGGCGGCAATCGGGCTGCCGCCTTTATTTCCCAGTACCGTTATATAAGGCACAGGTGAGGTACTAAAGAGTAAGTCTTTTGATTCGCTGGCTCCCACAAAACCTACGGGAACACCGATAATTAAAGCAGGACGCACTTCACTTTCCTGCATGATCTTCATGACTTCCACCAGTGCCGTAGGAGCGTTGCCGATGGCCAACACCGCCCCGTCCAGTTTTTGGCCAAATTCCCGCATGGCGGCCATAGCCCGGGTAATCCCGGACTCCCTAGCTTTTACGGCTATTTTTTCATCGCCGATCATACAATGCACTTGTCCCCCGAATTCCGCAAGGCGACGGCGATTAATACCAGTCCGGACCATTTCAACATCGCAATAGATATCACACCCGCTCTTCAAAGAATTTAAACCTGCTGCTATGGCTGCCGGGTGAATTCGTATCACGTCTTTATAATCAGGATCGCCCGCTGCATGGATGATACGGGAATAAACCTTTATTGCCTTCTCATCCAAGTTCAGTCTTGAAAGATAAGGGGCGATAATCTCCATGCTGCGGGCTTCAATTGCATGTGGCTCAGTGATAAATTCCATTGTTTTACTACCTCCAGGCGCTGCCGTTTAAGCAATATGAAAGAATTTCTTCAACGGTGCGAAATATACAGGTATACTCGATAACGGGACGGTCAATCACAACTAGCGTCAATCCCAATGCAATAGCCGCGGTAAACTTAGCATCAGTACCGCCAATTTCGCCACTGTTTTTGGTTACTATGACATTAGCGTTATATTCTGTAAACAAGGCTACGTTCAGCTCATATGAAAAAGGTCCTTGCATAGCAATAATATCTTTGGGACTAAACCCCATTTCTAAGCACTCTGACAACACATTTGGCTGCGGCAGTACCCTTGCGACCAACCTGTGTTCACGCAGAGCAGGGGTATTTTTAAAAGTTATTAAACTGCGACTGCCGATAGTAAGGAAAATGACCCTGCCGCAACCGGCCGCAGCCTCTGCCGCTGCTTTAGCATCCGGGACTACAATCAGGCGTTCATACGCGGGTAAATGCGTTTTTTCCCGTTCAAACCGTATATATTGAATACCTGTGGCCAAAGAGGCCTGCATGGCATTGCGTGATGCATTTACCGCGTAAGGATGGCTGGCGTCAATAACCAGTTTTATATCCCTTTGGCCAATAAATTCGGCTAATTCATAGGCGCTAAGTTGTCCGGTATTAACTTGCATTTTTCCCAACTCAGCCAGACTTCGGCCATAGTCACTTACAACCGATACAATTACCGGCAAACCGCATCCGGCTATTTGAGCTGCCAATTCACGTCCGTCCTGGGTACCGGCCAGTACCAGGATCATACCTGATAACCCCGGGGCGTAATCATCTGCCCGCCGGCAATATAGGTTTGGCTGTTACCGATAATCACCAGTGAAAACATATCTATATGCTCCCGGGTAAAGTTCTCCAAATTGGATAGTACCATCTGTTCCTTAGTCCGGCTGACATGATGGACAATCCCTACCGGAGTAGAAGAGTGACGGTATTTCAGGGCAATTTCCCTTACTGCTTCAATTTGCATTGTGCGGCGGGTACTCTTGGGATTATAAATGGCAATGACGAAATCTCCTGCTGCCGCCATCTCAATTCGCTTTTCGATCACCTCCCAAGGTGTCAAAAGATCACTTAGGCTAATGACAGCGAAATCATGCATTAACGGCGCCCCTAAAATGGCGGCGGCAGCTCCGACGGCGCTGATGCCGGGGATCACCCTGACTGCCGGCTGAACACTTTCAGGATATTTTAAAGTCAGTTCCAGCACCAGCCCGGCCATCCCATACACTCCCGGATCACCGCTGGATATTACGGCTACATCGTAACCGCCCAAAGCTTCCTCAACCGCAGCCTGACAGCGGTCAATCTCCTGCATCATGCCGGTGCCGATAACTTTTTTCTTGCCAAGTAAATCTTTGATAAGTTCCAAGTAAGTATCATAACCTGCAATCACCTGCGCCGATTCAATAGCCTCACGGGCTCGCGGCGTCATGTCCTCTAAACTGCCTGGTCCTATTCCCACCACCGATATTTGACCGGAGCGATAGCTACAGTTACTTTGGCATATTTTGTCTTGGGCAGTAGCAGCCTGTCCGATTGTCCCGCCAGAATTGCTGCTGGTTCGCATACATTTCCCACTCCTATCTGTTGCTCTACAAAGCTTGATGATATATAATTCTTCTCGGCAATGCATAACCGCAGTTGCTCATTGGAAAAAAATTCCACAGGAACATCCAGTTGCTGCCCTAAGGCCAGCAAACCGATCTCGTCCTGCTTTACCACGGAACTCCCAAGTACAGCTACACTTTGCCAGCTTTTGCCGATTTTACGGCAAGCATCACTGATTGCCCCAAATAATTCTGCATCGGTGGTACCACGGCGACACCCAATGCCAAGCGCCAAGCTTCCCGGACGGAGAAAGAGGCAAGGCTTTGCCGTATCATACTCCTGATCCGTTATGATAACAGCGGCATCATAGTGATCAATCTCTTCCAATTCACCTGCATCTTGCAATATTATGCCGTATTCCGCGGCCAAATGAAGGTAGTGTTCATAATCGGCCAGCGACTTGTCGATAAAAAAAACTACTCTGTCCCCATTTGCAATAGCGGCATTAATTACCTTCAACCGCGGGAAAGGCTCAATCAGAAGATTTAGTTTTACTGCCAGCACGTCTGCGGCTGGCAATTGGGCAACATCGGTGGCGGTTGTAATGACAGGCGAAGCACCGATCGCCTCACTCACTGCCAAAGTAAGATCATTGGCGCCGCCAATATGCCCGGAAAGCAGGCTTATAGCGTGCTTTCCGCCATCATCCACCACTACTACGGCCGGGTCAAACCTTTTGTCCCGTATATGGTGAGCGATAATTCGGACAACGATGCCAGCGGCCATGATAAACACGAAACCGTCGTATTTGTGAAAAATTGTATCCACTAATTGACTCAAACAATCATACGTACGCGAAGTACCTGTAACATTATCTCGGCCCTCTTTGGCATAAACATCAACATCAGGACCGAGAAAAGGAACCAACCTCTCAGCAAGTGCCGCCCCTTTTCTGGTAACAGAGATTAGCGCCAGTTTCACTGCTTGCTATCCTCCCGGGCCGGTCTGAACAGATGGCCGAACTCGGGAGCGTACAAGCGGGACAGGGCGTATTCCGTATCGAGAACCTTCCCTACTACGATCATGGCTGTACGATCTACGCCGCCATCTAAAGCAATTTTCCCAATTGTATTGAGTGTTCCGCGGAAAATCTTCTGTTCCGGCCAAGATGCTTTTTGAACAATGGCAACCGGTGTATCGGGGGAATAACCGCCGTCAATGAGCTCTTGCATCACACTGTCCAGCATATGCACGCTTAAAAATATGCACATAGTGGCTTCGTGGCTGGCAAGACTTTGCAGTTTTTCCTTCTCCGGCACGGGAGTCCTGCCTTCCATGCGGGTAATAATCACTGTTTGGGATATCTCAGGCAAAGTATATTCCCGTTTCAGTGCCGCCGCCGTGGCTAAAAAGGAACTTACACCCGGAATTACTTCATATTGAATGCCGCTTTTATCCAGAGCATCCATCTGTTCCTGAATGGCGCCATAGATACTGGGGTCTCCTGTGTGCAGACGAACAACCGTCTTCCCCTCTGCCACCGCTTTTTTCATTACAGCAATGACTTCATCCAGCGTCATGGAAGCACTATTATAAATGGCAGCTCCGCTTTGAGCCAATGATAATAAAGCCGGATTTACCAGGGAGCCGGCATAAATGATTACATCTGCCCGGCTCAGCAACCGTTGACCTTTGACTGTAATCAGTTCGGGATCTCCCGGACCGGCGCCGACAAAATAAACTTGCACGTGTATTCCTCCCGAAGTTCTTTATGGTTTTTTAGTACAAGTAACTATATAGATAGGGTTTAATGCTTGAAACATATTATTTGACCCAACAGACTGTATGCGGGTAATTTGGGCGCCAACGGCCTCCACGGAATAGTCTATACGCTGCCGCATTGCCAATAAAGAGCCACTCAAAGTTTCTACAGTAACGGCTGTTATTACCAACCGGCCGCCAGGCTTCAAGATTTTATCGCATTTTGCCAGTATTTCCGGCAAACGTCCGCCACTGCCGCCAACTAAGATAACATCAGCTTCTTTATGTCCGCTAAGAGCCTCAGGGGCTTCCCCCAATACCGGCTCAAGGTTTTCAACTCCAAAGCGGACGGCATTGGCTTTAATCAGTTTGATTCCTTCTTCTTTTCTCTCAATGGCAGTAACATGCCCTTGTGGCGCCATTAAAGCCGCCTCCACCGATAATGAGCCTGTACCTGCCCCAATATCAATGATGATATCACTGTACCTGATTTTAGCTTTAGATAATGTAAGTATCCTTATCTCCGCTTTAGTCATAGGAATATCGCCCCGAATAAAATCATCATCGGCAATACCGGGATTGTATACTCTCATCCTCTCACCACCATTACACAGTGGTCAAACCCACTAATATCAACTGTATCTTCCAAAGATAGAGCCAATACTTTTTCCTCCGGATAAGACAGAGCGGCGCAAAGCCACACCAAGCTAGCCGGCGGCCAGCCGCCGGTCAGCAGTACGTTGGCAATATAACTTGGATTATGCTTTTGATCTGTAAGTATTCCAAGCTTTTTCCCCTGGCGGTAGGATAGTTTTTCATCTTCCGGCAGGCGTCCATGCATACTAATTAAGTCTGCATCCTGCCATAACTCACCAATGCGGGCGAATGCCAGCTGAACCGAGCTGATCCCGGGAACGACCTGAATTCTGGGTTCCGGGAACTCCTGTTTTAGTGCCGCCAGCAAACTATAAAATCCCGGGTCGCCGGATACCATGACCACCACATCCGTGGCAGCAAGCTTTGCCGCAATAAAAGAGAGCACCCCTCCTATGTCTTTATCAATTTGCCGGGTTTCTTGACCATTTTTTTTCGCGAAAGTAGCGAGGGCCCGATTACTTCCCACTAGCACTGCGGCGTTATTGATTATCCTGCTTGCTACAGGCAGCACATAGTCCGGCGCTCCCGGACCAATGCCCACTACTATTACCCTGTGGTTAGCTCTGTCATGTTCCAACCTAGTGTTCCTCCAATGTCCCGAGCTGCTTGATCAAGCCCCAATATTTTGCCTTTAAGTGTCACAACTGCCGTCCCTACCGTCAGATCGCTGAAAACATACCGCTCGGCCCGTAAACTTGCCCGCGTGGCCAGTAGATTGTAAACCGCGTTAAAATTATATCGCTCTATAATCGGCATAGCAGCCTCTGTAGTCGTACATTCCATAATCTCTTTTATCACAGCTTGCGGGGCGCCTTCAACCGCCAGATAAGCGGCAATGGTTTCCAGCCTCGCGTCCGCCATGCGATTATGAGTATGAAATATACCGGCAGATACTTTTACGATTTTTCCTAAATGCCCGAACAACAACACCCTTTTCACACCCAGCTTGGCAGCATTTTCCAGCATATGGCCGATAAAATTGCTGGTTTGAACAATGGCTTCTTCCGGCAAACCGTATTGATTAACAGCTATATCTTGTCCGATTTTTCCCGGTACAAAGACTATATCCTGATATCCCAATGCTTTTACCACACTTATTTGGGGCACCAGCGAGTTTTTGAAAGCTTCTTCCGACATGGGCTCAACAATACCGGTTGTGCCGATAATGGATAACCCCCCGGCAATTCCCAATACCGGATTTAAGGTTCTTTTCGCCAGTTCTTCACCGCCTGGAATGGATATAGTGACTATGGCGCCTTTATCCCTTGGTAGTACGTCTCTTATGGCAGTTATAATCATTTTTTTAGGTCCTTCATTCACCGCAGGCAGCCCTACCGGCACGGATAACCCTGGTTTTGTTACTACTCCCACCCCTTCGCCGGCCTGAATTATGATGTCCGGGCAGTCGGAAATCCTAACTTGAACGTCAATTCTCACGCCGTTGGTAATGTCAGGATCGTCGCCGGCATCCTTTATTACACTGGCTAAGCCTCCCCCGGGCATCGCCAGGCTTTTCTCAATGGCAACCCGAATCAATTTTTCCTGCGGTGTTTTGACCTCAACGTGAGTATCAAGTCTCCCTTGCCAAGCCAAAACAGCTGCCTTGGCTGCCGCCGCCGCACAAGTGCCGGTTGTTATACCCGGACGCATTGTTTTATCTGACAACAAAAAACCCCCTATAGCAGGGGGTTATGTAAATAAACTCAACAAATCACATTTCACATTTGTCTGATTATTCTCCCCACACCTGCCTATCTTCCGTAGGTTCCGGTAATCCGCCAAGTCTAAACATTTGACGGACTACTAGCGGCGTGTCGTAGAACAGGCAGGTCTCCTGACTCTGGTTCATCAATTGCCTAAGCCTTCCCAGTCATCCCAGTGGCATATATAAGGCATCATCCCCATTACAGTGGCGGGACCGCGCCGGTTTTGCACCGGACTTCCCTATTAAGCGCAAAGCACCTATTCCCTTACACATATCAACTTTTATAACATACTTATATTCCATCTTAATTACTAATTTCCTGCTGGTGTCTGCAATTAATGCGAAATTTGTTTTCAACAATTCTATATTTCATCCTTTTTGCGGTAAAGAGTCATATTGCCATGACTGGCAACAGGAACAAAATTGGCAAAAGATGCCGAGTCTTTAATTTGTGACAAATCCTTTGATTTTACTAAAATAAAAATTGGGGAATCACCGCTATTCCGGGCGACAAAGCTGTCCAAATGCTCGGTGGGCATGGTATATTTACCAGACCAAGTCCCCCGTTGTGCCAATTCTTGTTCATCAACAACCAGGCGAGGCATAATATGTCCACTGTAAAAAACCATGGAAGTGGCATATTCTCCCAATGAGCCAATGATTGCGTTCCTAGGTAAAATATAAGCTAACGGTTTGGCTGATTTGGAATTAGCCAAAGAACTTAGACCCGTTCCGATCGCCACGCAGCTTATTGTAATCACGGCTACAGCTACCGTTAGCGGCAACCGGCAGATATTTCCCTTTGTTTGAACCCAAATAACGCTGATTATGCTCACGCAAACGGCAACATACAACGGCAGCCAATTCTTTTCCGGCGGCAATAGAGTTGTGCCATACACAACCGCACCGAACAGTACTATTGCCGGTACGGAAAGCCAGAGCCAAGTCCGCCTGTTTTTTCTCTGATGCAAAGATTGCAAATAACTGGCTATTAGTACTGCAACGGGAAATAACGCTGGAAATACATAGGTAGGATATTTTGTTGCCATGGCGGTATAAAAAACTAAAATTACCGCCGGCCAAATGTATAAATAGCTTTCCACCGGTGACCTTAAAGACCTTTTTGCCTTCCCCAGCATTAGGAAGAATATGCCGGTCCATGGCATTAGGCTAACGGGGAATAATACAAAATAATAGTAAAGTACATTATCTTTCGGGTGCTCCGCCACAGTAGCCCTTATATAATTATGGAGTCCCAAAAATGTATCTATGAATTGTTGCCCATGGAGCAGGTACATTGTGAAATACCACGGGGCCGCCACAGCCAACAACACGCCTATACCGGCAAAAATATGCATATGTCGAAGTTGCTGCCATTGATTCCGGACAAAGATATACATTAAGACTATAAGTGCCGGCAAAACGATACCAACCGGACCTTTTGTCAGTGCCGCGAATCCCATTGACGCATAGGCCATCAGGTACCATTTGGTTCTTTTTTCTGTCATACCAAAAAAGAATGTAGACATGGCTGCACTGGTAAAGAAAAATAGTACCGCATCAGTAATAATCATATGCGCCAATACCCAAAATTCAAGGGATGTGGCTAAAACCAGCGCCGCCAATAAACCTATTTGACGATTCTGGTAAATTTTCACTGAAAACCAGTATACCAAGCTGACACTGGCGGCACTGAAAACTGCGGCTGGGAAACGAGCCGCAAATTCTCCTACGCCAAATACTTTATAACTTAAGGCAATAAGCCAGTAAATCAATATGGGCTTATCAAACCAGTACTGACCATATATTTGCGGTGACAGCCAGTTATTACTTTCCACCATTTCCTTGGCAGTAAGGGCATAATTCGACTCCACCGGATCGGTGATCGGTACATTGCCATTAAAAATGATATAAGAACATAGCGCCAGAAAGAAAATTAACGTCTTGTAATAGCTGCTTGGCATCTCTGACTCGTTCCCCACCTTCCATTATTTTTTCATAAGCACCATTTTTTCATCCGTTTGAGCCATAATAGACAGCACTTGCTGTTCATTTGCCGGTAACCGCAAATATTCTGGCTGTCTCACGATAAAATAAGCCTTACCGGGAAAGTTCAGCGCTTCTGACAGCTCACCGCCGTCTTTGATTTCCCGCCCGTAAATACCGGCATAAAAAGTAAATCCCGGATGTAAAAATTTAGTGATATAAACCGGCGATTGTCCGTCATAAGCCATGGCAAATTCTCGGGCAATGTTTTTGGTTGCAAATCTTGGCGCTGCGGCAGAGAACACCACGGTTATCAAGACAATCGAAAATAACGTCATCCCGATAACCTGTGTTTTTAAAGCCCGTCCATAATTCCCCTGCCAAATAAATGAAACGGAAACAATGGTCATAATACCGAATAGAATTGCCGAAACAATTATTCCAGTGGTTAGTTCCGGCATAAGCCTGATAACCAAAAACATTCCGGTACTAAGTAGCAGGTACAAAGCCGCCAGGAGGATGGCCCAACCTGTGTTTCGTTCCCACCAATGCGCCCATAAGGTATCTATATACCAACCGACGATAAGAGCTAATGGTGGAAACATCGGCAATATGTAGGAAATCAATTTGGTCCGGGAAACAGAAAAAAACAAAAAGATAGAGGCGGTCCAGATAATAAGAAAGATTAATTTCGTCCGCTGTTCATAATTGCTTTTCGTTAAAGATGCCCAAATTGACTGGACCAAAATGGCTGTCCAGGGAAAAAAACCAATAATAAGTACCGGAACGAAATAATACCACAACATTCCCTCGGGGTGCTCAGGCGAAGTAAACCGGATTACATTGTTAAGTCCCAGAAAAGTTTCAATAAAAGCGTTGCCGTGAATCTGATACATGGCTATGTACCATGGTAAAGCAACGACACTGCATATAATAATGCCGGCGGAAAGCTTCATATCGCCTAATTTCCGGAAACTCCGGTTACAAAGCAGGTACAGAAAGATGATTATTCCCGGAAACAGTAATCCTATAGGTCCCTTGGTAACTGTAGCCAATCCGGCAAATATATAAAACAAATAATATCTTTTGGTAATAAAAGATAGCAAGGATACCATTAAACAAAAATTAAAAGTAATATCGGTTACGGCTGCCTTTCCTAAATAAAAATATTCGATGCTTGTCGCCAAAACAAGTGCTCCGGTCATCGCCGCCCGCCGGGAAAATAACTCCCGGCCGAATAGATACAGTACCAATACTCCGGCCACGGCGAGGAAAGCAGAAGGAAACCGGGCGGAAAACTCGTTGATGCCAAAGATATTATATGCTGCCGCCACCAGCCAGTAATACATAGGGGGCTTATCATACCAGTATTCACCAAAAATTTGGGGAGAAATATAGTCGTTATATTGTATCATCTCTTTAGAAGTCTGAGCATATACCGGCTCATCAGGGTCAAGCAACGGCGTCCCGCCTAAATTGGTAAACATGATGACAGACGAAACAATTGCTAGGATCAGAATATCCGTTCCTGTATACCTGAACACAGTCAAGCCTCCGATCTTTTAGGCAGCTATAGGGAACGTATTAAAGAATTGAAATTATCCTCAGTTTATCCTAATACCCGGATGTCAATTCAATGCGGCATATGTAAATAGTTTTTTTTAATTTTTACTCATTTTACCTATTTTACTCAGATAAGTTCTGTGCAAGCCTGCCGCCAGACTCAATTTCGGCTTCCAGCCAAGATTGTACAACGCAGCGCTATTGTCAAGCATCGAATGGTAAATATCGCCATCCCGCGGCGGACCATAAACTTTTTTAACAGTCTTCCCCGAAGCTTGCGACAGTATTTCTACCAGGGTATTCACAGACGTTTGGGTTTGCGTACTGATATTGTATACCCGGTTGAGACACATTTGCGGGTTAATAAGTGCCAGATATATAGCTTCGGCAACATCACCGGCGTAAATGAAATCACGCGTCTGACCTCCGTCCCCAAAAATATTTACCGGCTCATTTTGTTGAATTTTTCTGATAAAAATGCTGATGACGCCGCCTTCTCCCCTATCGCCTTGGCGTTCTCCGTAAACATTCGCGAAGCGCAAAGCAGCATAATTCAGGCCATAAAACCGATGGTAAAGACTTAGGTAACACTCAACAGTCCATTTACTCAAGCCGTAAAAAGAGCTAGGCTGAATTGGCGCATTTTCCGTAATTGGCAGTTGGGTAGTGTCGCCATACACGGCGGCACTGGATGCAAATACAACCCGGCGGACTTGAGTTTTACGGCAAGCTTCTAAAATTTGTACCGTACCGGCTATATTGATATTACAATCTTCATCTGGATGTTCAAGGGAATAAGCTACAGTCGTCTGTGCAGCCAAATGTATTACGTGATCAAACTTTTCCTGTTGGAAAACATTAAGGATTTGATCAGATAAAATATCCATTTCAATAAATTTTGCCCTGTTATTTATGTTTTCGCGCAAACCTGTACTTAAATTATCAATAATGACTACCTGACAACCCTTAGAAAGCAAGATATCAATAACATGTGAGCCTATAAAACCTGCTCCGCCGGTAACTAGTACTTTCATACTACTATCGACTCCTCCTCTGATTATGTTAAATCCTTAAATGATATCAATTCAATATTTTGTCCGCTTAAAATTTGCTTAACCTGGCTGCTCATAGCAGCGCCTAATTCCGCCTGCCAGCTAAAATTCCAATCATAAGCATCATTGAGTATCGCGTCGCAAGCGCCAGGATGAATCATAATTTCAGTAACCCCGTTGGAAGGCAGAGCCTTTAGAATATTGACCAACAGTTTCTCCTCCATCTTGCCGCCTGCCAGCATACCAAAAAAATAATCCGGTGAAATAATTCCGGCTTTTCTTACCTTTCTTCGGGCCAGGAGCGATAAAAAAGACAGGCCTGTACGTCCTATTATCCTACCTGCAGAAGACTTATAGCCACCAAAAAACCAAACTGGTTCTGCCGGGATCCGTATGGCAGGAATATTGAACTCCTTGGCGATATCAATGACAACTTCAATAATTCCCGGCACAACGTGCATGTGTTGATGGCTATCCAGATGCGTTATATTAACACCATAGTTTAAAACTTTGGCTACCTGTGCAGTCAACTCACGATAAATGTCCTTTATCTTAATTTTTCCTGCTAGATATTGCTTCAAAAACACAGGATATTTTTCTGCCATCCGCCCTTTTTGATTAACGAGTGAAGGTATCAGGTAACTAGGCGCAACAGGATATTCCGCCACTAAAGTTAGATGAACGCCTACACCAAGTTTGGGATAACGGGAAGTTAAAGATACAGCATGTTCAAACGCCGCGCCGCAAGCCATTATCGACGTGCTTGATATAGAACCGGAAGTATGGCCCAAAATAACGGCTTCATTTACACATTCATGCAGGCCGAAGTCATCTGCATTTATAATTATCCGTTTCATGAAAGCAGTTTCCTCTTATTGAAAGACTTGGATTTTCCCATCCTGGGTAAAAAATCCCTCGTATCAGTAGGTCAATTCTTTGTGATAATAATATTGGTCGATAGCCTGAATTCTATTAAAATACTAGGAGGTAGAAAGAATGGCAAACAGCAAACAAAACAATCCGCAAGCCACAGGCGCCGGAACACTGACTGCTCAATACGATGCCAATGGGGATTATTCAACATCTGCAACGTCGGCGACTTCCACAACAAATACTTCTGCAGACTTGTCCAAATTAAGCCAATTGGCCAAACAGTCTACTCAATCCAGCCAACCATCTGGTCAAGCAACCGCAAATACTGCTGCCAGCCTGGCAAACCAAACTTTAACTGCCAAAAAGGACGCGAACGCAGACTATAACAGCTAATCTACAAACAGATGAATTGATTGTATTATAAGCATAACAGCAACGCCGGAAAAACAAATTTTTCCGGCGTTGCTCATTTTCCTCACACTACTTCAGTGTTTCCACATGAGCAGCGTAAGCACTGTGATTATGAATAGACTCGTAGTTTTCACATTCCACTTCAAACCACTGAGCGCCTTCTACTTTGCGAAGACTGAGTACCAAGTCCCGCAACACATCTTCAACAAATTTTGGATTTTCATAAGCTTTTTCCGTCACATATTTTTCGTCTTCCCGCTTTAACAAAGGATAAACCTGGCAACTTCCTTCAGCTTCCATTAACTCCGCCAAATCTTCGATCCAGATGAAGCTGCCGGGCTGGTGCTTAATTTTGACTCGCATTATACCCCGCTGGTTGTGCGCTCCATAACATGAAATTTCTTTACTACAAGGACATAATGAGGTAAAAGGGACCTTAAGACCCAGAACAAAATTCAAATGCTGCCCCCTGGTCAAACTGCCGGAAAAAGCGCAGTCATAATCTAACATACTTGTAAAACCACTGACCGGAGCGGTCTTTTCAATAAAATATTTAAAGTTGATATCAATGGCTGCACTTTGGGCGTGAAGCCGATCAATAGTATCAATTAAGATATATTCCATCTCTTTAGCTGAAACCGGCTTCTGGCTCCAATCACTCAAGACCTCGATAAATCGGCTCATGTGCGTACCTTTAAATTCCTGCGGCAAATTGACAGTAAGTTTGATTTTGGCCAGTACGGATTGAAACGATCCGTTTTTTGTCTGAATCAGGAAAGGCAGGTGTACGTCACTTACACCTACTTTTTGAATGGCAATACCTCTCTCATCACAAGAATTTTGGACATCTTTTATGTTGTTTTTCGTTTCCTGAGATTTTAGTTTCAATTTATTCACTCCTATCATCGTACAAGATGGGATCGGTTAGGCCTGCTTCGGCAAATCCTTTAAGCCGCAGCAAGCAACTGTCGCATTGGCCGCAAGCTGCCTCTCCCCCCTGATAACAACTAGTTGTAAGTTGGAGCGGCGCCTTAAGTTGGTGACCTAATAGTACAATATCTTTTTTGGTAAAATTGATTAACGGCGTTTCTATGACAATACGCCGACCGTCTTGAGTCGTCGCTTTTGTGGAATAATCAGCCAGTTGCTGAAACATTCGAATAAATTCGGGACGACAATCAGGATATCCTGAATAATCAAGGGCATTTACACCAATGAAGATACGGTTTGAGCCGCTGACTTCCGCGTACCCTAATGCATAACTTAAGAATATCAAATTGCGCGCCGGTACATATGTTATGGGAATATCGTCCCGTTCTATATTACCTGCAGGTACGCTCATGTCATCATCCGTAAGAGCGCTACCGCCGATTGACTCCATATTGGTTTCAATCACCAGATGTTTAGACACATCAAAATACGCAGCTACCTTGGCCGCCGCTTCAAGTTCCCGCTTGTGGCGCTGGTGATAGTTAAAACTCAGTGGCAGAAGCTCGAACCCCAGGTTTTTGGCTACCGCCATGCATACAGTTGAATCTAACCCGCCTGATAGCAAAATTACTGCTTTTTCTTTCATGTCTTATGCAGTTCCTCCTGCAACAAAGAAATAATTGCTTGTCCTATCTTACTATGCCCGCACAAGGCGTATAATACTGACATCTTTTCGCTTCTCCAAATCAATACTTTCTCCGTCCTGCGCATAAACCACGGGGCGAGAAGCCAAATATTGTCCCAGATAGATGACCTCAGCTTCCCGGCCGTCACTTAATTCGACGATATTGCCAATAAAATAATCCCTTACATTATTGAGAAACACTGTGCATATAGCCGGATCAAGCTTGCCGTACATTTCATCAAACAACATCTCCGCCACGGCAAAAGGAGTTGCTTTACGATGATACACCCGGTCTGAAGTCATAGCATCGTAAATATCAGCAATAGCAATTACTTTGGCATAAGCATGAATTTGAATATCTTTGACTCTGAACGGATATCCTGTTCCGTCGGCTTTTTCGTGATGTTGAAGTATACCATAACCCACTCCCGGTGGAATATTAGAAATTTCTCTCACCATCTGATATCCACGGGTAGTATGTAATTTCATAGTTTCCATTTCTTCCGGAGAAAGTTTACCCGGTTTATTTAGTATCTCTACCGGAATTTGCGTTTTACCAACATCGTGCAGTAACCCGGCCAGTATTAAGTCTTTCAACTCTTGGCCGGAATAACCCAGCCATTTACCCAGCACCCCACAAATTATAGATACATTTACCGAATGATGAAATGTGTAGTCATCTTGGCGACGTACCATGTGTAAATGGTTTAGTACGCCGATTGAGGAAATCAAAGGATCTATTGACTGATCGGCCAACTCTTGCATTGCTGCTAGCGGAACTTCTTTAAAAAACCTCATTTTAGAAAAAGAATCTTTTATAACGCTAACAGTATCTTCATAGCCTTGATAGAATTTTTTCTGGCTCTCGGTCGCAGGGATAGCAAAGTTAACAGACGGTGCTTTCAAGAGTTCCTCGCGAATACACACTTCTGTAATTTCCCAGAAGTTCAACCCTTCGATCATGCTCTGGGTCAAAACAGTGCCTTCACTTAATATAACCTTGTTATCATCAGTGAGTACAAGTTTACCAATTTCCATTCCAGGCAATAGATCTTCAAGAAGATAATTTTTCAGTCGATACTTAGCCATAATATTTCTTCTCCTCAATTCTCTTAGACGTTGTCACCAATATCCAGAGCGACATCATCAAAGGGGCTGTATCCTGTCTAGCTTGTTGCCGGCAAATGGACTAAGAAAAAAGAAAAACAAAAATGTTATAAAATTAATATATATTTTTAAATTTTACATTTATCTGTTTTTTCCTGCAAAGAACGGACAGAAAATGTGAATATAATAGCTTAATCCCGCTTTTAAAACGCGTTTCGCGTCTAAATTTGTTCGTACGTTCTAAAATGAGTCTTGCATACTTCAGTGAGTGCATCTTTTCCGTATTTTTTAACAAATAATCTTGCAGCATCAAGAACGTTCGTCGCCCCTTTAGGGAAAGACAGATTATATTTTTCCGATAGGTCTTTCATTCGATTTAGAAAACGGTCACGAGCTAAAACAGATGCCGCAGCAACGGCTATATTACGTTCCGCCCGATGAGTTTGTATTAGAGTAATTTGTTTCCCGCGAGTCAATAGTTGTCCTTCGGTATAATGAGGATTAGCGAATTGGTCGGCCAACGCGTAGTTACAAGTTTCTTTTTCCAGTAAATTTTCCAACACCTGGGCATGCGCCCAGGCTAAAAGATGATTTAGATTCTTACCCTCATTTTTGCATTGAGAATAAAGATTATTATATTGAACTGGAATAAGCTCAAGCTCAATATATCGATTGGCACATTCTTCCCGGATTCGATTAGCAAACGCTTTGCTTTTTTCGTCTGTTAGGGTTTTGCAGTCTTTAACCCCCAGCAAAGCTAAACGCTCGGCCGTAGCCTGATCAACAAGAACGGCCGCGGCCACCAGCGGTCCAAAGAAATCCCCTTTGCCGGATTCATCGATACCAATCCATTTGCCGTCAAAATCGGGCAAATGCTCAAACCCATAGGGACGATTCAAGCTTGAGTCAGCAGGCGTATTAAACAGTTCGACCTGCTCGCCTTTAATTACTGCGGAAATTTTCTGTTTTAAAAGATTTTCCGCCCCCCCGACAGTAACAGTGATACCCTTTTTCCCAGAATAAATATTGACGGGAATGGTTGTAGTGCCGTCGGATATTTGAATTTGGATACCATAATTTATGATCTTTTCCCCTACTACTTGAAGATTCAGCTGCCTAAAATCCAAAGTCAATGAATCTATACGTTTACGTATTTTATCATTATCCATTTCTTTTTTTCACCTACAGTTCCAGTCCGATATAAATAACTGACTATCTGACAAAAGGCATAGCCTCTTTAAGTGCAATATGTTGTACTACCTTAAGCGGCACACCCCGTTCAGTTGCTAGTTTACGGCAATCTTCGTATTCCGGAGCCACATTAATTATTTTGCCTTGATAGGAGCTGATTTTAACCCGCACTTGGCCCCACGGCGTAATAACAGGTAGAAATTCCCGATCAGCTACCAATCGGCCTGCTTCATAAAAGCGAACGCCGATGGAAGAAGTTTCCGTTAAAATGATCTCAGCCGCCTTAGTCTTATTTGTGCCTTCAACCAAGGCCGAAAGCTTGACAGCGGGGCGTCCCTTTTTCATAATAATGGGAGTAATCCAGGCATCCAAGGCTCCGGCCGCCAATAATTTGTCCAACACAAAAGGATAAACCTGCGGATTTAAATCGTCGATATTGGCCTCAATTACCGTTACCGAACCAGAAGCTGCCTGTTCATCCTTGTTATATTGTTCAAGATTAGGATCAATACCTACAATTTCGCCAATATAAAGTCGCAAAATATTGGGGATGGGAAGATTCCATGTGCCGGCTCCATACCCTACTTTTTTACTTACAAAAGCTTCCGGCATAGAGCCAAAACCTTGGCCTAAGGATGCTACTATCGCCGCACCGGTTGGAGTAACCAGTTCTTTCTTAATATCTCCCTGATAATACGGAATTCCAATTAATAACTCTACAGTTGCCGGCGCGGGGACAGGAATAGTTCCATGACAACACTCAGTAAAGCCGCTTCCTACATGAAGCTTTGATGTGTACAGCGCTTCAATACCCATATATTCAAGACCCCAAATTGTCCCTACTACATCGATAATAGCGTCCACAGCGCCTACCTCATGAAAATGAACTTCTTGCAGCGCTACTCCGTGAACCTTGGCCTCTGCTTCAGCTAAACGCCGAAAGACAGAAGTACTTTTCTCTTTAACCGCATCGGATAAAGTCGAGTTTTCGATAATATCCAAAATGTCGGACAGATGGCGGTGCTGCTGATCTTGTCCAACGATAACATCAACATGCACCGCGCTTATGCCGCACTTATCCACGCGGGCGGTTTTGATTTCGTAGCCATGTACCGGAAGCTTGGCAAGTTCTTTTTTTAATTTCTCCTCCGGCAGGCCTATATCAATCAAAGCTCCCAACATCATATTGCCGCTGATTCCTGCGAAACAATCACAAAAAGCAGCCTTAGTTTTTATAGCTGTACCGTTTGCATTCATTTTCCCATCACCTCATGTGATTGATAATACTTGCCAGCCGACCCGCTCCGAATCCATTGTCAATATTGACCACGCCCACACCGGCGGCGCAACTGTTCAACATACTGAGCAATGCCGCCAAACCGCCAAAGCTGGCGCCATATCCTACACTGGTTGGAACGGCAATTACCGGTTTTGCTACCATACCGCCGACTACACTTGCCAAGGCTCCTTCCATTCCGGCAACAACAACAACAACATTAGCTTGTTCAATTAACGAACGCTGGTCAAAAAGGCGGTGTATCCCGGCAACACCAACATCAAATACCCGCTTTACCAAATTACCCATGATTTCCGCTGTGACGGCAGCTTCTTCCGCTACCGGAATATCACTGGTTCCGGCGGTTATTACAAGAATGAACCGCTCTTCATCTCTAGGCAAACACTTCCGTTCAATAACAATCAATTTGGGTAAAACATGATATTGAGCATCAGGTATTAATTCATGCACAGCATTAAACATTTCTTGGCTGGCTCTGGTTGCGAGTAGGTTGTCGCTGTGTTCGCCCAACCGTTTTATGATAGTTACCACCTGATCAATAGTCTTTCCTTCGCAAAATACAACCTCTGCGAATCCCTGCCGGAGGGAGCGGTGATGATCCAGCTTCGCAAATTCAAGGTTTTCGTAAGGTAATATCCTTAACTTGTTTAAAGCCTCTTCTAAAGACACATGCCCATCGCGAAACGCCTGCAGTATGCTTGCCATATTGCCGATATCCACTTGTCCACCTCATTCCTGAGTAATTTTAATGCGTTCCCTATAGTAATAGTAAACGAAAAATAGAAAGACATAACTTCCGGCAGGAATATTATGTCTTAATGTCTGACATTGCTAATCTGCTTACTGACAAAAAGAACCACGGACGACAACAAATATAAGGCAGTGAACAAAAAGTAATAATATATTAAGTGTAATTATTTAACACAAAATTAAAAACTCCTGTTCATTTTGGAAAAACGTTTATCATCCTCCTTAATTTTGCAGAATCTTGGCTGAGCGGTGATGTTCCAACATAGATTCCAGACTTTCTATGATTTTAAGTTGAGTTTCTTCCAGTTGAAATATCCCCTGATTCAGCAACAAAATTTGTGGATTTACTCGGATATAAGGTTCCCTTATTGCTGATTCCAAGTGGCTGATTGCCATCTCCATCTGTTCTGCCGCCGCCAGGATCTGAGTATCAAGCAGTCTTTCCAGCAATATGTATCGATACGCTTGTACCGATTCAGTTGCTTGACTGTACCCTTCGCTATTATAATGACAGCGGGAAAACTCCTCAAAATGAAATATAAATTCCTGATATTCAGAATTGTTGGTCAGAGATAAATCAGTTGCCAAACTTAAGATTATGATATTCATTTGGTGTATATTCGTATTTTGAATTTTTAATAATGCCAATAAGGTATTTAGCTCATCTCCCCAGCTAATCACTGCATCACCCCGCAACACAATCAGGCTTATCGTACTGTATAGTATTCAGTTACATCTTATTATGTCACGTTCGGGGACAATGAAGATTAAGAATTAGCGTAGGTCAATTCAAAGAGTCGTTCCAGGTGTGTTAAATTATTGCTCTTAATGTCTGATGCACAATGTTTGCCGGGACGGTATTGCAAATTTGAACATGACCGATTTTGTTAAGCAAGATCCAGCTTATTTTTCCGCCGTCTGACTTTTTATCTCTACTCAAAAATGCTTCCAATTCCTCAACAGAACAGCCCTCCGCTCTGATCGGCAATCCAAAACGTTGCAGCAAATCTTTCAAGCGGTCGACATCTGCTGTTTCACACTGCCCCACGTACTGACTTATAAGAGCAGCGGCATGCATCCCTATGGCTACACCTTCCCCGTGATTGTAACGCGAAAAGCCCGTGGCGGCTTCGATAGCGTGCCCTACTGTGTGGCCGAAATTCAATGTCATACGTAAGTTCGCTTCCCGTTCATCCTTCTCAACTACCTCAGCCTTGATTCGACAATTACGACTGATTACATCGGTCAGAACATTGGCATCTTGCGCCAAAATGCGCTCAACGTTTTCAAATAAAAAATTAAACATTTGTTCGTCGGCAATGACTCCGTGTTTTATGACTTCGGCAATACCGGCCAGCAATTCCCGTTCCGGCAGAGTATTTAATACCAGCGGATCAATCTGAACCAGCTTGGGTTGGTAGAACGCTCCAATCATGTTCTTCCCCAACGGATGGTTGACTGCTGTTTTGCCGCCCACACTGGAGTCCACTTGTGCCAAAAGAGTAGTGGGAACTTGAATAAAAGGAACTCCTCGAAGATAGGTCGCGGCTGCAAAGCCGGTTAAATCGCCTACGACTCCACCACCTAACGCGATAATCGGGGATTTGCGATCCAACCCCATGGCAATAGCTTTTGTATATATTTCTTCCATAACTTTTATGGATTTGGAACTCTCACCAGGACGGACATACATAATTTCTCTTGTGTAACCTGCTCCAGTCAATGAATCCAACACATCTTTGCCATATAAAGCGCCCACTGTGTCGTCTGTTACCACCAATGCTTTCCGTGTAAACGGCATCCTATTCAGCGACTTTCCTATTTGACTGATAGAACCGGGAATAATTTCAATGAGGTAAGAATCATTACCTAAATTAACTGTTACTTCGGCCACGTAAATAACCCCCTTGTCGCAAAAAGTCAATAATTTTCTCAGCAACATCATGCGGTGAACAATCTGATGTGTCTACCATAAAGTCGGCTCTCCGATAATACGGATCTCGTTCATTCAATAGCTTCACAACTGTGTCTCTCCGGTCGTCAGCATCCAACAGCGGCCGGACTCCTGGGCGGAACGTCCGTTCCAATATAGCTTCAACTGATGCATTAAGAGCAATAATAACCCCGTTGGTTTTAAGACGCACCATGTTTTCAGGAAAAAGTACCGCTCCGCCGCCGGTAGCGATTACAGTATTGGTGTGGCGGGATACCCGAAAAATAGCCTCCTTTTCCAATTGACGAAAATGAGTCTCACCGTATATTTGGAATATTTCGCTGATACTCATACTGCTTTCCTGCTCAATCTTTTTATCTATGTCAATAAACGGCCGCTTGAGTCTGCCGGCCAGCAAGCGACCGGTACTGGTCTTTCCCGTACCCATAAAACCGATTAGCACTACATTTCTCATTCACGCATTCCTCCGGTAATTCCGCTGTTAGAGCATGTTTCAAAAAACACGCAACCTTAATTTAAGGAGTCTGGTTCAAAGTGTGAGGACGTGAGCGAAACAGTACAGAGAAGTACGTGCAGCGAACGCCCGCAGGAGTAACAACGCAGATGGGCGTTTTGAACCAGACTCTGTTATTTGACAATTCTTGCTGTTAGGAAGATCACCACTTCTGTATCGCTTTTACTATGTGTTGAATTCTTGAACAGCCAGCCGATAAGAGGCAAATCGCACAAATACGGGACAGATTTTTTCGTTTCTGTCTCAGTCGAACCGATTAAGCCGCCAATAACCATTGTTTCCCCGTCTTTCATCCGCACGTTTGTTTCAGCTTCCCTGGTCGTAATGCGATAGGCTTTTATTTCCGGAACAAGACTGGGGCTGCTAACCTCGGTACGAACAGCGGCAGTAATCAATGAGTCGGTATTAATACGGGGCGTAAACGTCAGTTTTATGCCGGCGTCAATATACTCGACGGAAGTGGAAGTTTGGCCGTTCTCGGTTTTTTCTACCAGCACCGGAATTCGATCCCCTATCAGTATTCTAGCCTGCTGCCCATTAAGAGTGGTTATTTTGGGTTTGGCCAAAACTCTGGCGTTTCCATTACTTATTAATGCGTTAAGCTGAGCTTGAAAGTAAAATTCGTAAGGGTGCCCTTCCGGGGTCTTGCCGTATTGAATGATGCCGCTATTTGTACGGCGAGTCACCTTACCCGGGTCAGAAACATAGTAACCTGTAGTGTTTCCGTCTTGGTCTTGTATGGGAGAGAGCTTCGGAGCATCATATTCAGCGTATTGAGGAGTTTTTTCCCACATCCACTCTATTCCCAGTTCTTTAACCTTGTCTTTGGCGACAGCAATTACCTGAGCTTCCAGAGATACTTGCTGGTAAGCAACATCCAAGTGATCTAATATTTGACGGACTTGTTCCGCTTCCCGCGGAGTTCCATAAAATATAATGGCATTCATGGAATCGTTCACTACAAACCGCTCACTTTCTCTGTTGGTGCCGCTACTTTTGGCCGAACTGCTTCCGGCAATTGTAGCTGACTGAGTCTCAGTTGTACTTTTTCCGTTTAGCTTAACCTGCACCCCGCTTTCGCCGGAATTAAACTGTGCTTGCTTACCTGACAGCATAAGAGACAGCACATTTACTATATCGTGGGGATTGGCATACTTAAGCTGAAAATAATGAATAGAGCCAAAATTTTTGCCCAAACGCTGAGAATCAGCAACAACAATAACACTGCCAATCTTTTGGTACGCCAGTCCTTTTGTCCTGGCAATTAAATCCAAGGCGGTTTCGAAAGGAACATCCTGCAGCTTTATTGTAACAGTCCCCGCTACCGAGTCATCTACTACGATGTTGACCTGCCCGACACTTGCCAAAGCTGTCAGAACATCTCTTACTTCCCCGTTGATGACATTCATACTTACCGGTGAAGCAGCACCCGCAATACCAGGCGGAGAATTCGAAATTAGGACAAATATCAAGCTAAGACCTACTATATATCGCATGCCCTGTTACCTTTCAAACGTTATCTCGTACGTGCCGCCACGGCCACTAAGCATAACTGTAGCATCCCTAATTTCGACCACCTGGAAGGCTCCAATCCGGTCTTGCAGTTGATAAGAACGGCTAACCCCCTCAAATTTGAGAATAGCAGCTTTACTGTCGCCCTGGCTGATCACCCCAACCAATATTGGTAATTTTTTTGCAAAAACCTGTTCAGCCTTGGTGGTAACATCTGTAGCACCGGAATTGTTAGGGGTTGATGCAACCGGAACAGGTTTGTCTGTATCGCCTGTATCGCCTTTGAAGTTAGCTGCAAGAGCAAAGGGATCGCGAAGGCTCATATCCGGGCGGTATCCTTTTGGCATGACAGGTTGAGTCTGTAATTCGACAGTCGGCGCCTGCTTCTTGCTAACTGCATTTGCCTGCAGCATTTCCGCTGAAAATGTAATTTTAAGAAAGGCGACAGAAATTATCAATAATAGTAGGGTACTAATAAAAACCGGCACCCGTTTGCCCAATAATGATCTTTCCATGTTAGTTTCCTGCATGAAATAAGTGGCTATAGCCGGATTCTTTGACGGTAAGCGTCCACGGATTGAAGAAAGTCGTCAATACTATCACCGCCAAATTTTTCAAGAATCGCCCCCGCTAACACGATAGCAGCCATAGTCTCGCCAACAACTGCGGCTGCTGTAACGGCACACACATCACTCCGTTCCGTATTGGCTTTAATCGGAGCTTTTGAACAAATATCCACCGACAACAGTGGCGTCATTAAAGTCGGAATGGGTTTCATCACCGCCCGGACAACAATATCCTGCCCGTTACTAATACCCCCTTCAATGCCGCCAGCGTGGTTAGTTTTACGATAATATCCTGTGCCCTGCTGATAAAAAATCTCGTCGTGCGCCTTACTGCCGGGCATACCGGCATAACCAAATCCGTCGCCAATTTCAACACCTTTAACGGCCTGAATCGACATGAGCGCTCCGGCAAGACGGCTATCTAAACGCCGATCCCAGTGAATATGGCTGCCTAATCCCGGGAATACTCCGGTGACAATTACTTCGAAAATACCCCCCAAGGAATTTCCTTCGTCGCGGGCATTACGTATAGCCTCTTTCATAGAATTCTCCGCCTGAGGATCAATACAGGCCAGTTCAGAAGATTGTATTAACGACATAATATCGCTGGCATTAGTCCTTTGCAACAAGTCTGCCGCTACACTCACGCCGCCAATGTTTGTGACATGGGAAACAACTTGAATACCAACAAGGGCGAGTACTTGCTTGGCCACCGCTCCTACAGCCACTCTGGCGGCAGTTTCCCTGGCACTGGCCCGCTCCAATATATCCCGGATATCCTCCCGCTGGTATTTTAACATTCCGGGTAAATCGGCATGACCCGGTCTGGGAGCAGTGACCTTTTCTCCTCTGGGTTCTCCAACCGGGGCCATGCGGTCCTGCCAATTAGCCCAATCCCGGTTGTGAATAACAAAAGTTACGGGACTTCCTATTGTTTTGCCAAAACGAATCCCGGAATAAGCTTCAACCCTGTCGCATTCAATTTTCATTCTGCCGCCACGTCCATATCCCTTTTGACGCCGTGCCAAATCGGCATTGATTAAATCTATGTCCAGTGAAAGACCGGCCGGCAGTCCTTCTATAACTGCGGTTAAAGCTGGTCCGTGCGATTCGCCTGTGGTTATAAATTTAAACATATTTTCACTCCGTTCTTCAGTCTTGATGGGTCAAATCCTGCTTCACAGATAATTTGCCTGAAAATAGTTACCCAATTGTATTCTACCCGTCATAAGTATAGACGACAAGTAGTAATTTGCACTCAAGCAGGTCGTCTGATTCCGGAATTCCACTCACCGTCCGAACCGTAACGTTAGTCATAGAATTGAACCGTTGCATGTTTTCCAGCCTTTTCAGGAAAGCAAGCATTTGCCAATAACTTCCCCTGGCTGTTATCTCTAACGGAATTTCTCTGTACTCAGACTTTTTAACTATGGATAAAGGTTTTGTTTCTATCAATCGAACCCCGCTGCTGTCAGCCGCTGCTTCTACCGCTGTCATAAAGGCGCCGATTGCAGGCTGGCGGGGAAGCATCTCATCAAGCTGAGTCAATTTTTTATCCAGCTCTTTTAAATAATGATCCGCATCAGGATGCTTGCGGGCATAGGCTTCTATATTTAGCACTTTCTGCTGCTCCAAATTGTGTGTCAACTTAAGCTCATTTATCTTTTTCTGTTGCGGTATGATGATCGCTAAGCACAAGAAAACTATTACCGACAATATTCCTGACCCAGCCAGGACAAATTTGTATTGGGGGGAAAGGGTCAATAACATATTTTTCACTTTCACAGCCCTTTAAGCTTAATATTTAATTCAAATTTAGTTGCTATAGAAGAAATTGAAGAAGTTGTAGTATCTGTTTCTGCTTTTATTAAAATAGGCTGGATGAATATATTGCTTTCATTCTGTTCCATTAACTGCATGAATTTGGCTAAGTCAGGATATTTCTCCGCGATTCCCTTGATAAGGATAACATCTTTACCAAGAGTCTCCATTCCCGTCAACTTTATTTCGGGAGGAACAATCGTACCCAGACCGGCTAGTATTGCATAGCAAGACTTACGTTCATTGGTTAGTTTTAGTAGCAGTGTTTTCCTTTTATCAATTTCCGCAAGTTTCAGGCTGGCCAATTCCATCTTGTCCTGAGTGGGCCGAAGCAGCGAGTATTGTTGCCGGGTAGCTTTCAACTGATTACTCCAAATCCATATACTATACAGATTATGACTGTATAGTGATGAGAAAAAAACGAATAATATGCCGATAATAATCAGCAATAAACGGCGCCACGGCCATCGCACTAAACGTTCGGAAGGCGGAAGCAGATTAATCTTAATCATAACAGCCACGCAAAGCCAGCCCAATGGCTACTGTTAACTGTGATGCAACACTTTGAATATATTTCTCATCAAGACAAGAAGATACCTTAATACTTTTGAGAGGATCGTGAACTGTTACCTGGGTATCACCAACATATTCTGCAATAGTATCATAGAATTGAGACAATCTTGCTCCGCCCCCGGTTAAATATATCTCTTCGCGATTGGTTTCCCGAATGTGAGTCCGGTAATATTCGTATGTGCGTCGCGCTTCGCGAACTAATTCTTCGGCTATCAGTCTCATACCTTTTTCCATGGGATTTCGACCTGGCATATATTCCGTTGTTTGGGATAATTCCGAGCGGATGTATTGGTTTTCAGCAGCCCCTGGATCTGGATATAATGCCTGGCCAATAGGATTTGTAAAATTTTGTCCACCAAGAGGAATGCTTCTTGAAATAACCGGAACAGCCCTATCAAAAATGGTAAGCTGGGAAACTCTGTCACCAATATCTATAACCAGGGAGTGGTTTAATTGGGGAAGTGTTCGTACAACGGCAAGAGGTTCTATGTCGACGGCAAGAATCCGGCAACCTGCATCCTTTAAGATTGGAACAAGATTATCAACTATTTCCCGCGGCGCCGCTACTATCAGTACATTTATTTCAATTGCGTCGTTCCCCGGGCCAAGAAGTACATAATCATAATAATAACTTCCCGTTTCATAAGGGACATACTTCTCCATATCCCATTTAATTGCTTCTTTTAATTCCTCCTTGCTCATCATCGGCAGAGCAACTTCCCGGACAAATATAGAGCGCCCGCTTGCCGCAACGACTGCCTCCCTGGCCGCTATGCCGCTACTTAAAAGCAATTGTTTTATTGAATCGGAAAGTAGCCTTTGTTGCCGGCGATGTCCCGCCCCAATGGTTTCATCAGGCAGCTTAGCAATACCGGCGGCTTTAAGAACCGGCTCAGGCTCAGTAAAAGATACCTCCGCCGCCTTAATGAAACCTGACCCGATATCAATACCGACTATAGACGCCGGCGGGGGGATTATCCAGTGTCTGATTCTGCGGATTATTCCCTGTAGACTATCGAGATTCATTGAGGTTCATGGTGCGGCTTATTCGAAACAATTTGTATCGCATGAGATAAAGCCGTAATAATATCGATGCGGAACTGTTGCTCAAGAGCATTTACTTTCGTATAAGTTTCGCCTTTGCTAGTAACTATATAACGAGGCGGCAGGAAATTCAGAGCTAAGGCAACGATATCCAAACGGCAATTTTCACAAGTACAAATATTTTTATGTCTCGAAGCAACTTCATCAAAATATTGCCAGACTAAGTCTTCCATATAGTTTTTTAGCTTCATAATTCTCTCAGCTCCTTTCATGCTCCGAATAAAATATTTAGCTATTATTCGACCTCTCCCGCAAAAATCCTGTACAACCTTCGATCTCCTCTATTTCCAGTTCCAGTTGTAGGCCTCGGTGTTCATCCCCGCGGCGCCTACTTTTACCATAACATTGACAATTCGCAGGGTGTTGTGGTATTTCCCTTTAGCTATAATTTGATAGGTCCCTCCTGCTACTGGCGAACTCCCATATGTCAACTCCGGTTCCACTCCGGTAGAATTAATTTCAATGTTATATACAGCCGCTGAGGCTCCGGACACGGCAATATCAGTTTTCAGCCATGTCCAGTTGGTCTGGTTTTGAGCTAAAGAAATAATAGCCCTGTTTGCTCCTGCTTCAGCCGCGTATTGAGCTGTTATGCCGTCACCATAATTGACGGCTGCTGTAAATTCAGTACGGGTAATAGTGAAAAAACCTGCTCCGATTGTCAGTAGAAGAGCCATAGTAATGACGGCCAATAAAGCGGCTGATCCGCTTTGTATGTTGACCAAGCGAGATATATTCACCGCAACCACCTATCACCTGTCAGATTTATGTTTTATCATAGATTCATGCAAACCACTTGCGTCCGAACTGTTTCACTAATTGCCGACATTCTATTTTTTAGAGTAATAGTTATTTTCAGCGTCCGGGATCCTTCAAGCAAAAACATCGGTGTATTATCGGCGTTTACAGTAACAATGATTTTACCTTCCTGACGGTCTGTTCCATCACCGGCGAACGGCTCCAAAGGACCGCCGTTTATTGATTCTCCCAGTGCGTTAGTAACCGGATTGATCTTGAAAATCATATTCTGGTTATCGGCATTGACTAGGGTCAAAATGCTGCCGTCAGCATTAACACTTATACTTTTGCAATATTGTGCTTCCCGGACTATTACATCAACCGCAATCCTGGCGGTTTGCTGCATCTCGTTTCTCACTTTACCGGTATGCCATATGCGTAATGAAGCAGTTAACAAGTTTGCAACACCAGCTAGAATTATGCCGGTAACCATCATCCAAACAAGCAATTCTACCAAAGTAAACCCACCTTGATTATCAGCTTGATTATCAGCCTGATTGATAATAATCCCCCCTTAACAGCATGACAAACTATAAAGGTAATAAGTATGTCGTCAATGTAATTTCCTGATGTTGTCCATGGTTATTCCAATCTACGGTTACTGCCAATTCGTACAGCCTATTACTGCTATCAAGATCACTCCGCAGATTAATCCTGGTATTTCTCTGATAAGCTTTTCCATTCAAATTGACAGACTCTGAAGGAAAACTCGCGCTTCCATCCCAGTTTGCCTTTAAATCTTCAATTCTCTCTCTAGCTATATTTGCCGCCACAGTATAATCTGACGCACTAACATTAAGATCAATAGACTGAATAAACATTCCGGCAATTGCGGTTAGTGCTATTGATAGAATGATTGTTGCCAATAACGTATCCATCAACAGGTAGCCATACTGCCAATATCCGTCCTTATTACTCCTATGTACTGGTTTGAACATCAGTTATCCTCACCCGGCCTGTAAATGGAGCAAGCATAATGTAAAGGGATTTGCCCGTAGTGCTGCGTAACTGGATTGTCTGCGCTGCTCCTGCCTCTGGTATACCTTTAATGCCAAATCGAATTGTGCTTGGTACATTAGACCAGCATACCGACTTGGGTAGATAAATTTGCTTTATCATCTTTTGTCCGTCATGAATCCAGTAATACGGATTACTGTCAGGCATAAAATAAATAGTATACCGTAACGCGCCGGAACCGTAACCGGCATTAATGCTAAACTGTTGCACCAAGCGAATATCCGCCGCCAACTCCTGCGCGGCAATATCTAATTCTTGCAAGGCAACCGAGTTGGCTATTTTGGGTACCAGAATGCCCGCTAAAACACTCAGTATTGCAATAACAATCACTATTTCAATAAGGGTACCGCCTTTCCGCATCCTTATCACCTCAAAACCGCAGTTCCAGATACCATCTTATAATAGAATGTCCGTACAACATGCTTACAAGCGCCCCGATGGCAATAAATGGTCCAAAGGGGATAAAGTCTTTACGGGATTTTATCCTGAATATCATCAATAGGCCGCCGGCACTACCTCCTAAAAGAAAAGATAAAAATAGTGTTAGCAGAATCAAACTTGAATCCAGCCAAACTCCTAAAGCGGCAATAAATTTCACATCGCCTCCTCCCATATCGCCATGGGTTACTGCGGCAATCAGCAGCATCAAGCCGCCACCGGTTAAAACGGCCGCTACTGAATCATTAAAACCCAAATTCCCGAATACATTATTAACGAATATACCCGTTGCAGCAAACCACAGCAGAACCTTATTTAATATTAGATGATGATCATAGTCGATTACGGAAATTACTATTAAATAACTTGCAAAAAGCAACACCATGATTAATTGAAGCTGTGGGCCTATTACCAAGGAAATAAACAAAAACAAACTTGCCGTCAATAATTCAATAAATATATATCTTCGAGAAATCGAAGTATTGCAATAGCGGCAGCGCCCTCTTAACAAAAGCCAGCTTAGCACGGGAACCAAATCCAGGACTTTAATATTTTGGCCGCATACCGGACACCGGGAAGGCGGCCGGATAACCGATTTGGCTTGAGGGAGACGGTAAATACAAACATTAAGAAAGCTGCCTACAAAGAGACCAATGAGCCCAATGAGGCCAATTGCGAAAACAAATGTTTCAAACAAGACAACCCTTCTTCCCCAAAATTTTTCTCATTCCAAATATTTCAGCAACCGGAATGAAAGTATGAAACCCATAACATTGCCGCATCGGCAAAGGCCAGCTTACTTTGCCAGGTACTAGGGCGTCGTGGACGGGTTCCTTCCATCGGAATAATAAGTCACGCCTTTAAAATTATAAGAAGCAACCCCGCTGGAGTATTGATAGTTTTGGCCCGGCTCAGGTGAAGGTACGGCTGCTAACCACGGGCCCTTGCCGTTTACTAGGTTCGCTAAGTTACTTAAACTGTTGCCGGCAGGATAAGAGCCGGTATCTGCCCGGTAAATCTCCAAAGCCCCGCCAATGACGCGCAAATCCGCCTGAATTTTGGCAACTTTAGCCGCATCTGCGGCAACAGATAATTTAGGTATCGCGATTGTCACTAATATCCCGATAATCGACACGACAATGATTAATTCTATTAATGTAAATCCTTTTTGGCTTTTGATTTTGATTTTGATTTCATCTGCTTTAAGCTTTAAAAACAAGTTTTCACCGCCTTAATTAAACATGCAGATTCAAGTTTGTTATTACATCAAATATGGGCAGTATTACGGAAACAACAATAAGTCCGATAACAATTCCGACTGTCCCGATAAGTACAGGTTCCAGCAAACTGCTAAACCGGGTCACCATATCGTCAACATCACTTTCAAAAAAATCCGCCAGCTTCTCCAGCATTGCGTCAAGTTCACCCGTTTCCTCACCAACAGCCACCATTTGTACCACCATAGGCGGAAAAACTGAGCTTTTCTGTAAAGAAGAAGCAATCCCAACCCCTTCGCGAAGATCTTTTTGAACTTTTGTGAGGGCCTGTACTATACTTAGATTTCCGCTCGTCTTCATCACTACTTCCAAAGCAGTCACGATTGGTATGCCACCGCGGACAAGAGTGGATAAAGTACGGCTAAACCTGGCAATTGCCGCTTTGCGCCACAAAATACCAAAAACAGGTATCTGAAAAACGACTAGATCCAATACTAGACGATATCGTTCTTTTTTTAGTGCCAAACCAATACTGGTACCAACAGCTAACAGTACCAGCAAAATCAGCATTCCATAGTTAAGCATAATATCGCTTGCACTGAGTAAAAAACGGGTGGGCAAAGGTAAATCAACATTGACAATTTTGTATAGGATTGTAAATGTTGGTATAACAAAAGTTAACATGAACAATAAAGAGACCATCGCCATTGCCATAAGTACGGTGGGATAGACCATGGCTGATTTTAATCGCTCATTTAACTTATTTTCTTTTTCAAAATGAGTGGCCAATCTTGCCATAACATCATCAAGAACCCCACCCGTTTCACCAGCTTCCGTCATATTAATCACGATTTTGGGAAATACATTGCCCTGAGCTTGCATAGCCTTGGATAAGCTGTCTCCAGCCTGGACGCTGCGATAAATATCCCTTATAGCCTGTCTCAGCCTTGAATTATTCGTCTGCTCGATTAAGATATTTAGACATGAAGTTAAAGGAAGCCCTGCATCAATCATCACTGACATTTGCCGGCAAAACACTGCCAAATCTTTTGTGCCTACCCACTGAAAACCGCTTATGATATTAACAAGCAAAGCATGATCTTTCTTTTCTTCGATTTTAGTTACATAACAACCAAGCTCACGAATATAAGCGGCGACGGCAGCCTCATTTTCTGCAACAACACTTCCTTTCAGGGCTTGGCCCTTAGAATCCCTGGCCCTATATGCAAATGTTTTGCCCAACCGTTTAACTCACCCCCTAACAGTCTTTATCATTGATTGTCCGGATAAATCCTTCTTGATCCACAGCCCTTGACAGCGCCTCATCATAGGTGATAATTCCACGGTGATAAAGATTTTTGAGTGACATATCCATAGCCTGCATCCCCATTTTTGCCCCGGTTTGAATAACAGACGCCAATTGATGCGTCTTGCCTTCCCGGATCAGATTACGCACTGCCGGAGTTGCCACCAGGACTTCCAGGGCTGCCACCCTATCGTAATTATCGCAACGTGGAATTAACTGCTGGGCGATAACTCCCTGTAAAGTTAAAGACAACTGAATACGTACTTGCCGGTGTTGGTGCGGCGGAAAAACATCCACAATCCGGTCAACAGTTTGCACAGCATCGCCGGTGTGTAGAGTTGCAAATACCAGATGCCCGGTTTCGGCAGCGGTTAAAGCAATGCCAATGGTTTCAACATCACGCATCTCCCCGATCATAATCACGTCAGGGTCTTCCCGCAGCACTGCCCGCAGGGCACTGGCAAAGGAAATAGTGTCAGTGTTTATTTCTCTCTGGTTAACTATGCTCTTCTTATGGTGATGCAAATATTCGATTGGATCTTCCAAGGTAATAATATGGCAGGACCGTTCATTATTTATAAGATCAAGCATGGCAGCCAAGGTAGTAGATTTGCCGCACCCTGTCGGTCCGGTAACCAAGACCAGTCCACGAGATTTACGGGTAAAAGTCCTGAGAATCTCAGGGTATCCCAGTTCCTTTAAAGCAGGTATCCTCTCAGCCACTACCCGAACGGCTATCGCTATAGTTCCTCTTTGTTTAAAGGCATTTACTCTAAAGCGGCTTATGCCTGATAACGCATAAGAAAAATCCAACTCACCCAGTTGGTGAAATCGGGATTGCTGATCCGTATCGGCTATCTGGGAAAATAGTGCTTCCATGTCTTCACCGGTAAGTACCGGATGCTCTATTGGCGTCAAGCTGCCTTTAAGCCTGGCAATAGGCGGGATGCCTACCGTAAAGTGGATATCGGAAGCCTGTAGTAATACCGCCTGTTTTAACAAAGAATTCATATCCATATCCGTCTTATTCCCCCATTATGCTTCCGAATAAGCTTGCCTCATAATTTCCGCGACAGTAGTCCACCCTTCACAGACTTTGTTAATACCATCCTCGTACATGGTCAGCATCCCTTCCTTAACAGCTATGTCTCTGACAATATCACTGGAGGAGCGTTTATTGATGGCCGCACGGATGGCTGGAGTAACTGGCATTATCTCATGAATGGACATTCTCCCTCTGTATCCTGTTTGTCCACAAAGGAGGCATCCTTCCCCGCTATACAAATAAGTTATATCATCGATGCGAGAACCTAATAGTTTATTTTCCGGTAAGGATAAATTCGGCGTATAAGGTTGTTTACAATTCGGGCAGATCATTCTCACCAACCGTTGGGCAATTACCCCCAGTACTGAAGATGCGATCAGAAACGGCTCTATTCCCATGTCAACCAGTCTGGTTATGGCACTGGGAGCGTCATTAGTGTGTAATGTGCTCAAAACCAAGTGTCCGGTTAACGCCGCCCGGATGGCAATATCGGCTGTTTCCGTGTCCCTTATTTCACCTACCATTACAATATTGGGGTCCTGTCGTAAAATTGACCTGAGCCCACTGGCAAAAGTAAGTCCGGCTTTAGGGTTTACCTGCACCTGGTTTACGCCATCAAGCCGGTATTCAACCGGATCTTCCACTGTAATGACATTTTTCGCCGGCGTATTTATTTCTAATAAAGTGGAATATAATGTAGTCGTTTTTCCTGATCCTGTCGGGCCGGTAACAAGTATCATCCCGTACGGCTTAGAATAAAGCTCCCGGTACTTTGTTAAGTTAACTGATGAGAATCCCAACCCAGTCACATTTAGAATTACCGTTTCCGGGTCAAGGATGCGAATAACGATTTTTTCGCCGGTAATTGTTGGTAAAGTGGAGACCCTAAGATCAATTTCCCTTTCAGCCTCCAATATTACGACACGCCCATCCTGAGGTAAACGTTTCTCGGCAATATCCAATTCGCTCATAATCTTGATCCGGGATACAAGGGCGGCATGGATTTGACGCGGGAAATACGCCACTTCCCGCAACACACCGTCAATACGGTACCTTACCCTAAGCTGTTTATCCATCGGTTCAATATGAATATCACTGGCTCTCTCTTTTATAGCTCTACTGATAACAGAGTTTACGATATTTACAATTGGAGTATCATCTACCACGGGAGTTTCCGCCAGTCCGGCGATATCCTCACTTTTGAGCTTGTTAACTGCTTTTTCGACTAAATCTTTTACGCCATAAAATTGGTTAATTGCTTTCCTGATATCCTTTTCTGTCGCAATAACCGGAATTATCTCACATCCAGAAACCAGTCTAACAGCGTCAAGAGCAAAAAAGTTGGTTGGATCAGCTATTGCCAAGGTTAGTGTCCTACCCTCTTTTTTAATTGGCATCACCCGATAACGTTCAGCAATGGAAATCGGTACCAGCGTTATAGTTTCCTTAACAATGTTAAAACTGGATAAGTCGATTTGGGAAAATCCGGGTTGATGTTCAAGCACAGCTAACATTCCTTTTCTAAATAGGTATCCTGATATTAATAAAAAACAACCGCCACTGCCGCAAAATAATTATATTTTTGCATGGTGATCAGTTGTTGGTCATTACACCTCCGGCAGTAAATACAATCTAACTTTTGGTGTAGTTATATTCGCATTAAATTCCAAAATCCCTGCGAAATTAGCAGAATTTTACACTTTTTTTACTTATTTTTATTTAATTTTTCTTCTACCGCCTGATACATCACGTCTTTTAGCGGGCTGATTCCGGTCCAGAGATGAAAAGCTATTGCTCCTTGTTCAACAAGCATTCCTGCGCCGCCAACCGTCTTCATGCCATGTCTGCCGGCTTCCGTCATAAACCGGGTAATTAAAGGATTATAAACTACATCATAGACAACTGTAGCCGGGGGAATACATTCCCAGCATACCGGCGGCATAACCTCCACATTGGGAAACATGCCTGTTGGCGTACTGTTGATCAAAATATCGGCTTCATGTAATGATGCATTCCAGCAGGCATCGTTCCACTCAACGCCCCGTACTTTACTTGGATCAAACCTTTGAGCCAGTTCCTCGGCCTTTTGCCGGTCTCGCGCTCCGATAATAACTGTGGCAGCGCCATGTTGAAGCAAACCTGCCACGACAGCCCGCGCCGCGCCGCCTGCCCCCAAGATAGCAGCGTTTTGACCCGCGACTTTCACACCATTGGCATACAATGAATTAATAAATCCTTCGGCATCTGTATTATATCCGACAGAGTTGCCGTCACAGATAACAATGGTATTGACTGCCCCAACCATTTCTGCACTCTCATCAAGGGCATCCAAATATTTCATAATCGCTACCTTGTGAGGAATGGTAACATTAACACCAACAAAACCCAAGGCTTTTAATCCTGCGACGGCCTGCGGCAAAACGTCAGGTTCAACAGGCAGGGGCAGATAAATATAGTCAATATTAGCCGCGCGAAATGCGGCATTTTGTATATGTGGCGACACAGAATGACCCAATGGCCATCCCAACAATCCTACTTTCCTTGTTTCTCCTGTAATCTCCCATAATTCCATATTCACTCACCCAACTGCCATTACGGCTAATATTTAACTGACTTTTTATATATGTCGCATTAAAAAATTGACACATCCGGAATATTCTCAATTCTTTAATGCGTTCCATATAGTCTATTTCTCAATGACTCCAGGGAAGCAACAAGATTAGATTCCAGCCTCATTTCCAGCTCGTTCAGACTCTTAGCGTCAAAAGCAGTTGTCATCAGAGGAGTTTTACGAATGCGAAATTCACCAAAAAACTCATCCCGGAAAATATTATAGTAAACCATTAGATTGCTTTGCGCCAAAAAGTCGCAGTAGTCAATTATGATATAAGAGCCGTTAATTACTTTCACTGGTGCCTTAGGGTGTATATACAGCTCAAACCCAGCCAGCAATTTGGGCAATTTCTCAATATAGGGCCACTCAATAATCTTCTTTTGCCTAAATTGGGTACATATAAAATTCGGGTCGGATTCGTTGAGACCGCTAATGGTTTTTTCCATTCGCTCGCGCAATAGCTTTTCCAGCCCTTCCAAGCTACTCGTTATAAAAGTGATATCACAAAACTCCGTCAACCCAACAATGATTCGCACCATATATTCCTTGGTAGCCTTATCATATAGTACGGAAAAACTGCGGCAACGCTCAGAATTTTGATATGTAAAGATCCGGTACTGAGTTTCGCAGGCCATACAATCGGTTATTAATACAAATCCATGAATGGATTCAGGCAGTTGGCGCAAAAATTCCCACTGTTTGACTTGGTCTATTATTTTTTCCATGTGGCTGGTTACCTCTTCAGCAAAGTATTAATTTTTATCCATATTCTTTATGCATCTGAAAAAACCTGCAAAGTTGTGACCGGAACCAAGGAGTATGAATATTATGAAGTAATTCTAAAGCAATTGATCTTAAGGAGGGGAAAACATGAGAAAACTCCTCGGAGTGCTGGCCGTGCTACTCGCAATTGTCATACTGATTGCAGTCTGCGCGCAAACCCCGCCAATTCAAAAATCCCCTGCCGCCGGCCTGGGGTGGGCGCCGTTGTTAAGTCCGCTGCGGCAGGAAACGGTAGTAAAAGTCGGTATGAAACAAGTGGTATCCGACGCTGGCATTCTCATCGGTATGGCCAAAGGATATTACCAGAATCTGGGTATTAAAATTGAACCTGTCCAATTTAATTCCGGTCAGGAAATGATCAATCAGTTGGCCGCCGGCCAGTTGGATGTGGGGGCTACTGTAACGGCATCAGGTCTCTTGAATGCCATGTCCCGGGATATTCCCGTTAAAATTGTAGCTGATAAAGGAGTCAACGTCCCGGGCCAAGGTTACTATCGCCTGGTAATTAGGAAAGACTTAGTTGACACTGTTAAAGATTATTCCGATCTTCGCGGCAGAAAAATTGCGATAGTCGGCGCCGCATCCCTTGATGAAATCTGTGCCGTACGTATCCTCAATAAAGGCGGCCTTACGGCCAAAGACGTTGATATGCAAGTTATCCGCGCTTTTCCCGACATGCTGGTTGCTCTGGGCAATAAGAGTATCGATGCAGCAATGGTCATTGAACCTTTTGTAACGCAAGGCATGGCTAAAGGGGTACTGGACCCTTGGAAAGATCCTGCCGAATACGACCCGGATGCCCAAATCGCCCTGCTGGTCTACGGTACCAGTATGACTAAAAATGAGGACGTAGCCAACAGATTTATGACCGCTTACGTCAAATCGCTCCGCGACTACAATGACGCTTTCTTTAAAAACAAGGGAAAGTCGGAGATCATTGAAATACTTTGTAAGTATTCAGTGATTAAAGACCCGGCTCTTTACGAAAAAATGTATCCTACCGGACTGAACCCGGATGGATACCTGAGAATTAACGGCCTGGCCGCCGACTTGACGTGGTACAAAGAAAACGGTTTATTAAAATCGGACATTAAATTGGAAGATACCTACGATCATAAATACGTCGACTTCGCCAACGAAGCGTTGGGTAAATATCAATAAGGCAGTTAGATTAGGGAGTTGATGCTTATGCGAACTTTAGTCTCGGTGCTATCGCCGGTAACGCTGCTGCTCATTTGGGAAGCAGGCGCCCGCACCGGCTTAGTCGACACCAGGCTGCTATCAAGTCCTACCCTGATATTACACTCTTTCTTGCCGTTGCTTCTGTCCGGTGAACTGCTATACAACACAGCTGTCAGTGTGCAACGTGTAATCTGGGGATTTCTGGCCGGAGCCATTCCCGGTATCCTGCTTGGCATGTCAATGGGGTTATCGCCGTGGGTGCGCTCGGCAATTGAACCGACAATTGCCGCTACATATCCGATACCCAAACTAGCCATCATGCCATTAATTCTCCTCATATTTGGGCTGGGAGAAACATCCAAAATTTTCACCTTGGCAATTGGGGTATTTTACCTAGTTGTCATTAACACCATGGCCGGTGTGCTCAACATTGACAAGATTTATCTGGAAGTGGCGAAAAACTTCGGCGCCAGCCGGAAAGACTTCTATCTGACAGTAGCCCTGCCGGGAGCTTTGCCGATGATCTTCGCCGGGCTTAAATTAGGTATGGGCATGGCATTAATATTAATCGTTGCCGCTGAATTATCGGCCGCCAAAGCCGGTGTCGGCTGGATGATTTGGCGGGCTTACGATATGTTTGATATTGAACGAATGTTTGTCGCACTTATCACCTTGTCGGTGCTTGGTTATATCTTCTCCCTTATTCTTGACTGGCTGGAGCAGGCTGTATTGCCGTGGAAACAGTCCAATTAAAGGGAGGAGAAATTGATGATGGCTAGAGAACATAGCATTGTTTTAAAAGAAGTCGGTAAAGTATTTCGCAGCCAACATAGCTCCGTAACAGCCCTGCATAATATAAATCTTGAAATTGGCAGCGGCGAATTTTTTTCCATTGTTGGTCCGAGCGGCTGTGGCAAAACCACTCTGCTTCGCATATTGGCCGGGCTTGAAACCGCCTCCGGCGGCGGCATTGAAATCAACGTGACGTCCAAAGACAGGCCGGTAAATTCAATGGTGTTTCAGGAACAATCAGTTTTCCCCTGGATGACTGTAATTGATAATGTTGCCTACGGTCTTCGTTTGCGGGGAGTACCAAAAAAAGAGCGAAATACCATTGCTACCCACTACATTAAAATGATTGGCTTGACTAATTTCGCTGCTGCTTACCCGCACCAGTTGTCCGGCGGAATGAAGCAGCGGGTGAGTGTAGCCCGGGCCTTTGCCAATAATCCGGAGATTCTTTTAATGGATGAACCCTTTGGCTCCTTAGATGAACAGAACCGCATCATACTGCAGCAGGAACTGCTGAAAATATGGGACATGTCGAAAAAGACAACCGTTTTTATCACCCACAGCATTGACGAAGCTTTGTGCCTAAGTGACAGAATCATGATTATGACCGCTCATCCCGGCACGGTAAAAACCATTATTGACATCGACTTGCCCCGGCCACGTGATATCTCTACCATCCGTACCTCAGGACGGTATAATGAGCTATACCAGAAGATTTGGCTGACACTGCAGGAAGAAGTACTGGGAAATAAGTAAAGTTCATTGTTGCAAGATAGAGTCAAGAGTCACAACCACCCGTAAAACGGGTGGCTCCTTGTTTCTCATTCTATCAAATCTTCTTTGATTCGCAAAGTAAAAACAGACAAAGTGGCTGCCGAAGAATTAGCTCGGGTCTTTTTTCTTCGACCATTACAGGAGTTTGTTAAAAAAGAACCGCATGTTGCGGTTCTTTTCTTGTACATCTTCAGACTGTCGATTAACCTTCGGTTTTGACTTAGCTAAAGTCGAAGGCTACCATGTTTTATTCAGATTTTCCTAAAGAAACTCCTTACCTGTACTTTGGTTTCCTTTTTCAACAGTGCCTACTTTACCAATACATTTTAATATTTAGTATGTGCTCCGAAGCATTACTGCTTATTTCAAATGTACCGCTTGGGTTTTCACCGGAAGCGCGGGTAGTCTCTGCCGGCACTGGCGACGCATATGTACGTCCATCCCCTATCAATACGGTGTATTGAGGCATGCTAGAGTAGTATACGTAAATATTAGCTGTACAGGCAATGCTGTCGGTAGTAAAGTTACCGACTGCCATGCTTGTTGCTGCCTGAACATTTGCTATAGTTACTGCGAAAGTAGTGCCCGGACCCGAGTTGTGTATCGTTATTGTTTTTATTTTGACAATTGGGAATGAACAACCAACGTTAGTCTGGACATTGCCGGATACTACAGCCAAGGTACTACTATTAACGGCCGTACCCTGGGTATCGTACAATGTAACTTCGTACTGACCAGAAAACAAGTCATCAAACGTTGCAGTACCAGAAGCGTCGGTAGTCTTCGTGACGGTCAAGCTACTGTTTGTGGTATTAGCCAACTTCATTTGCAGTGCTGGCAAAGTCGCTCCGTCTGCTTGGCTCACCGCCGTGATTTTAACACCTCCCGTTTGTCTGGTCAGCGTTACGCTGCCCGCGTTTACTGTTTCCGTTCCGCTTGGCGTTACCGATAATGCTGCACTGCTGTCATAATTGGCGGCGCTGCAGGTGATACTATGCGCTACGTTTGCCGCCAGGCCAGTCAGGGTGTACACGCCTGGGCTTGTACTGGTCGGCGTTGTCGATACGGTGACATTGGCATAGGGCGTCGTCGAGCCGTCTACATAGAAGCTCGGCGTTACATTGGTCGCTCCGTCACTAAAGGTGACCGTGATTTGCGCATTGCCGGTTTGTCTGATCAGGGTAACCGCACCGGTTGCCGGGGTTGTGCCGGTCGGCGTCAACGTCAAGGGTGTAGTTGCCGTCGTGCTGGAGTAATTGGCGGCGCTGCAGGTGATACTATGCGCTATGTTTGCCGTCAGACCGGTCAGGGTGTACACGCCCGGGCTTGTACTGGTCGGCGCTGTCGTCATGGCGACATTGGCATAGGGCGTCGTTGAACCGTCTACATAGAAGCTCGGCGTTACATTGGTCGCTCCGTCGCTAAAGGTGACTGTGATTTGCGCATTGCCGGTTTGTCGGGTCAGGGTAACCGCACCGGTTGCCGGGGTTGTGCCGGTCGGCGTCAACGTTAAAGGGGTGGTTGCCGTCGTACTGGAGTAATTCGCGGCGCTGCACGTGATACTATGCGCTGCGTTTGCCGTCAGACCGGTCAGGGTGTACACGCCCGGGCTTGTACTGGTCGGCGTTGTCGATACGGTGACATTGGCGTATGGCATCGTCGAACCATCTACATAGAAGCTCGGCGTTACATTAGTCGCCCCATCACTAAAGGTGACCGTGATTTGTGCATTGCCTGTTTGCCTGGTCAAGGTAACCGCACCCGTAGCTGGTGTTGTACTGGTCGGCGTCAACGTCAAGGGGGTAGTTGCCGTCGTACTGGAGTAATTCGCGGCGCTGCACGTGATACTATGCGCTGCGTTTGCCGTCAGACCGGTCAGGGTGTACACGCCCGGGCTTGTACTGGTCGGCGTTGTCGATACGGTGACATTGGCATAGGGCGTCGTCGAGCCGTCTACATAGAAGCTCGGCGTTACATTGGTCGCTCCGTCGCTAAAGGTAACCGTGATTTGCGCATTGCCGGTTTGTCGGGTCAGGGTAACCGCACCGGTTGCCGGGGTTGTGCCGGTCGGCGTCAACGTTAAGGGGGTGGTTGCCGTCGTACTGGAGTAATTCGCGGCGCTGCACGTGATACTATGCGCTGCATTTGCCGTCAGACCGGTCAGGGTGTACACGCCCGGGTTCGTGTTGGTCGGCGTTGTCGATACGGTGACATTGGCGTAGGGCGTCGTCGAGCCGTCTACATAGAAGCTCGGCGTTACATTGGTCGCTCCGTCGCTAAAGGTGACTGTGATTTGCGCATTGCCGGTTTGTCGGGTCAGGGTAACTGTACCCGTAGCCGGGGTTGTACTGGTCGGCGTCACCGTCAAGGGAGTAGTTGCCGTCGTACTGGAGTAATTGGCGGCGCTGCAGGTGATACTATGCGCTATGTTTGCCGTCAGACCGGTCAGGGTGTACACGCCCGGGCTTGTACTGGTCGGCGTTGTCGTCATGGAGACATTGGCATAGGGCGTCGTTGAACCGTCTACATAGAAGCTCGGCGTTACATTGGTCGCTCCGTCGCTAAAGGTGACTGTGATTTGCGCATTGCCGGTTTGTCGGGTCAATGTCACTATAGCGCTGGCTGTTTGACCTTCTATTACATTCACATTGGGCAACTCATAACTTGTATATCCCGTTTTCGCAGCCGATATCGTATAACTCCCGGCTGCTATACCGCCAATAACAGCTACCCCATTGCTGTCGGTTGTGCAGGTTGCCACTGCGGTCGTACCGGAAAGTACATGAACGGTAGCGCCACTGATTGCCGTGCCGCTGCTATCTTTGACAACAGCCTGAATATTGCCGCCGCTTGTCGGTAGTATCACTGTGATATTGTTGGAGCCGCTTGTAGCTATCTCAACTCCTTGGCTCATAATCGTGTGCCCGTTGTGACTGACAGTAAATACATAGGTTCCCGACGGTAAATTCGTAAACTCGGCTGTCCCATTAGCATCCGCATTCACTGTAACATTGAAGAGTGCTGTAGCGGCATAAGCAGTTTGAACTCCCAATACCCGATCGAACCAGCTTTTTTCCGCCTGCGCCACGGTAGTACCGCTCAAGGTCGCCGTGACACTGGCTCCACTGACAGGCTGTGACTGTCCGTCGAGGACTGTGATTCTGGTGCTGCCGCCCCGCACGGCCAGATTCACTGCCGCTGCCGTGGTTTGATCTTTGACGACGGTAACGTTCGTTGTGGCGCTGATGGTGCTATAGATTACCTGGACGGTGTAGTTTCCGACTGTCAGACCGTTAATAAGGGCTTTACCACTGATATCAGTTGCAACTGCAGGGCCTGCCGCCACCCCGTTTTGATAGGCCTGCACGGTTGCGCCAACTATGGGCGTGGAATTAAGACTGTTGTTCACCGTAACTTGAATACTTCCCGTATAGGCGACAAAACGGGTATAGGTTTCGGTTTTGATGTCGTTATCCCGTTCTACCGGCTGCAGCAGCTTGTAGCTAAGGTCGCTATTGTCGCCGGTCTTTTTATCATCCTTGACGGATGGCGAAAGTATATCGGCCAGTTGGTATTTGAAGGTTGCGTAAGGCTCGTGGCTCAAATTGGAATAACGATAACCCAGTTCGAGCCGGAACCGGGGTGATATTTGCATGGTTGTACGCAATTGATAACCCAACTCGTCGTCGTTGTGTTTGTTGTCGTAGAAGTAGCCTTTGAGATACCATTTCATCCACTGGGCATGGGGCAAGGATGTGCCCATTTCCAAATCAAGTCCGTCTACGGCCCGGATGTAAGAATACAAGGTCCCGGTATCGCGATAACTTACATTGGTTTGCCTGTCGCCGGATACGGGATGATACACATTGAACCGGTATTCGGCCTGTTTGTTGAAGTATTCGCCGCCAAGACCGACCCGGGCGAGGTTGTATTGAAAACCATAGTCGTAAAACAGATTGTAGCCGACCATGCTGTGTTTATCGGCGGAAAGTTTGCGCCAGCCCAGACCAATGTTGGCGGTGGAAGCGTCACCACCGTGCGCATAACGGCCTTGCCAGAACCAAAGGGAAGCGCGACCGTCTACCTCGCCGAACGGCTGGATGGTTTCGAAGGAATAGACCGGTTTAAAGTCTTCGCTGACGAAGAAGTTCAGGGATGTGGTTTTCAGCCATCGCGGCCCATGGTTCTTTCCTTGATTGAGATAGTAGGATAACAGGCTGTTGCCAAAACGAAAGGCTTTATCCTTGGTTGTCGGCTGATTACTAAGCTGACCGTCGCCGTCTGCAAAGCCGGTGGCTAATTGAACAGCAGGTTGCCGATTTGCTGATTTGTCCACTGTATACACGGTATCCGTAACGGACTGAGTTGGAGAGCCCTGTGCCGTTGCCGTTTGCCGCTCTTTTGCCGCTGTTTGTTCCGCAGCATTCACGGCTTGTACCGCCGGAATAACCACCGGATTGGTCAGCAGCATTAGCCCTATCAACAGATTGGCTAGTATTTTTCGTGCTTTTCTTCCTTGAAGCAAAGGGAATTCCTCCTTGCAAAAATGCTTTTTAGAAAATTAAAATCTATCCGTTTCATGTCCGCATACTGCAAAATTACCCACGCCAGTTCTTCCACTGATACGTTCCAAGGCGCTCTGTCAGCAACTACCACAAGCGAATCATAATCCGATTCATGCTTTCATCCCTTCTCTGATATTGCGGAGCCCCCAAATCTTCTTTTATACAATTATACAATTTAACAAAATATGTGAGGAATCACACTAGACGAAAGTATAGTTTCCCATAAAAAAAAGTATAGTTTTCCTATACTTTTTCTAAAAGAGTCCTCCATGCCACATATCCCATTGGTGAAGATATATTCGGGCCGGACTAAAAGACTATATTTTATCGCATGGCAGCGTACATAAGTATTTCGTTATTCAACAAAAGGCTACACTGCTCAAAGCTTTTCGCCCAGGTTGTGTAATTTATCCAGTAGCTGCTCGGTCATCGGCTCAAACCACATGGGCATGCCGCCGTGCTCAAATTTCGTTTCCGCGAATGGACGCATGACATCATAGTCAATAGGAACTAACCAAATTGGCGAGTGTTCCTGTTCAACCTTCCTATCGAATGATATATCCAGGTTTACGCCTGATAAGCACATTTGCCGTGTAGGATCATCGCCAGGCGCATAAACAACTAAACAATCAGGGGGCTTGCCTGATTTTGTGTTTTGAAGCTCCCAACTAGGTTCGTTATATGGCTCCTTCGGCACAATATGAACTCGGTCACTCCAATCTTTTATTATATTTGCTGTAATTTCCCATTCGCCGTCCCAATACGAATAAGCCATCCCAAGCGATACATATGTTTTAAAACGTTCGTACCCATACCTTTCCCCGGGAAAATAGGTTAAAGTCCCGGCAGTTATTACTTCACTACCATCCCGTCGATATGTTCCCATCCATGCAAAAAAAGGGTCTCCGTTTTTGTCCTTTGAAATAATGGGATAAAACCTTAACGCATCTTTAGATACAACAAGCTGACCAATGGACGGCGATTGGGGAGCAGTTTCAATTTTTTCTTGAAGTTTAGGTCCATACGGCTGGTAATACAAAGCGTTACCGTAGGGAACGACGGGCACTGCACCGAACGGCACGCGCTTCAACCATTCGTAGTTGTTCTTAATTAATTCGTAATACGGAAAGAAGTCGAAGCCATTACGCACCAGAATGTCTTGAAATTCTGATTCAAGCTTCTGCAATACCAATGACGGATCCCACCAGTCAGACTGCGGGTCTCTGAGTTCGGTAACGATTTGTTCCGACATTTTCTGGATAGACAGCACGTAGGCATTCGCAGCGATATCAGTTCCTTCCGGAACAAGCACCTCATAGCGTGAGCAGTACTTCAGATATTGCCCCATCGTTCTCCTAATTGAAAGCCACACAAGCGCAAGTCCTAAACAAACCTGACTGCCTGTAATTGCTTCCTCAATGCTTTTCAAGAAGGGAAGAACTTCACTCCACGGTTTATAATCAAAGCCTGTCACTGCGTATCCGCCGAAGTCGATTTGACCGCTTATGCCTGCGGGAGGCTGAAAATATCCGGGATGCACTCGACTGCCTCTAGAATTCACTTTTGCATTTACTGGAGGAAGAATACCTAAATTAATTTGGTTCATAGTTGCTAACGAAACTCCCCGAAGCTCATCAAGATAGTTAGAATAGTCATTAGGTGAAGGATCGTGACCATTATTTCTCTTATAATCGTCTGCAAATACATCAAGCTGCATCTTCCGAATTGCTCCTTCAATATCTTCCACCCTGCCTGCAGGTATTGTTGGAATAGGTTCGGGATTAGGCGGTTTCGGCTTCAAATTCGGCGGAGTAGGGGCGGGAATATTCATATTGAAAGCCGCACTCCATGCATTCAAATCTGCCAGCTTTTGCAGTTGTGTCCCGGCAAATGCATTCATATATCCGTCAGCCCACTGCTCGGAAGCCGAGCCTACTGGTACTCCAAACGAGTGCGCTTCAAAATTCCCAGTAGCATTTTGTGCAATATTCTTTTTAGCAAATTCCACCGCTGCATTTGCTCCGCCTTTAAATCCGCTTACTGACAAGCTTCCGCCTAAATCAAGCCGGTCCTCGACCGAACTAGATGAATATTGAGCCGAACCCTCGAACACGCCGATCGCCCCAAGCTCCAGCTTGGAAATAAAGCCAGTGCCATACACACGGTAAAACTCGTTAACTGCCCTCAATACTTTGCCAGGGTCGATGGTAGCTTCGCTGACAGCGCTGATAATCGCGTCAATGGCTTCACGAAACCCATTTGTTCCGCATTGATAAATTTGTGTTTGATTAGGATTACCTACAAGCGTAATCCCGGCCTTCTGCTTCGACCAGGCCAATATGTATTGGGCCGCAGAACCATTAGAAATATTTTCCTGAACAGCCCAATGAAATTCCGCTGTGATATCTAGAAAGCTACCTTGGTAGCCGCCCGACACTGCTCCACTTGTACCCCAAGCAGCTTGGGCTTTCTGATCAAAACCACCGCCCTGAATATTCTTTTCACTTGTCTTATTTGAATCAACGAGAAGCAGACCTGCTGCTTCGAGCATCTCCATATCTAAAGCGGATGCATACACGTTGGGTCTGCCAATATCGACATTGACAGGGGTACCGATCCGCAAGTATCCGAAAGAATCTGGATAGGGATTATTAAATCTGTCACCTGTTTTTTTTGCGGTTAGGCGCAACCTCAACTGTGTCTGAAATCGAATTATTCATCTCTGACATTTCTCCTTTCATATTTAAGGGTATCGAAACGCTAGTAAAAGGACATTTGGGCGCAAAAGACTACCATTCCCTTTGTATCCATAACAACCGCCGATTTTGTTCCCATTACTTTGGCAATTTTCAGTTCGTCCCAACTTGTATTCCCGTAATGGTACAAAACGGTAAGCGCAGCAGCCGGACCTCAAGTTATTTCTGTCGTCCCACCATATATGAATTAGTTTTTGATTACTGTTTAGTGCAACTATGTCGCCGTACCCGTCACTTCTTTCCGGTTTACGATTACCCTTTCTTCGATTTCTCAGAGTTTTTAGTATTTCTGTATACAATTTACCAGAATGTAGGAAAAACCACACTAGACGAAAGTATAGTCTTCCATAAAAAAAAAGTATAGTTTTCCTATACTTTTTCTGAGAAAGGCCTTACATCATATGCTCTTTTTAAATTCCGTTCGCTGTTTTTTCCTTATCTGTGATTTAGCTTTAATCCCAGTACTAAAGGTAAAAGAATAAAAGTTGTAAAAAAAATACCACGACTTGCCAATTGGTAAGTTTATAGTACTTTCTCTTTCGGGGCGTTATTTCCTGCGAAATTTTACAAAAATTACTCCAGCTTCATGCTGATATCAGCCGCTTTTACCGAGTGAGTCAATGCGCCGCTGGAGATGATGTCCACACCGGCGGCAGCCAGGTCGCCTATCCGTTCCAGAGTTACGTTGCCGGAAACCTCAATCAGCGCCCGGCCGCGAATCATGTCAACAGCCTCCTTGATTACGGCAATCGGCATGTTGTCCAGCATAATGACATCCACTCCGGCAGCTACAGCCTCCCGTACCTGCTCTAAGGTCTCCGTCTCAACCTCAATCTTAATAAACGGACTTACTCGCTCCCTTATCTGGTTTATCGCAGCGGAAATGCCGCCTGCCGCCTTGATGTGGTTGTCTTTAATCATTACCATTGAGTCCAAACCAAAACGGTGATTGCTGCCGCCACCCACGGCAACGGCGTATTTTTCCAGCATTCTTAACCCCGGCGTGGTCTTGCGGGTATCGGTGATAATCGCCCCATACCCCCTGGCCGCGGCAACATACCGGCTGGTCTGAGTCGCAATCCCGGCTAAGCGCTGCATAAAATTCAATGCCACCCGTTCTCCCATCAATAAAGCCCGGGTCGGCCCTTCCAAAGCTGCAAACTTCTCACCTTCAGATACCCGGTCACCATCTACATACCGGGATGAAACTTTTATCCGGTCATCCAGCAGCACAAAAACCCGGGTAAATACTTCCATTCCCGCCAGCACCAAATCTTCTTTGGCCAAAAGATACCCCCGGGAATAGTGTCCTTCGGCAAAAATGGCTTCGCTGGTAAGGTCCCCGAAGCCGATATCTTCCTGGAGCGCTCGACGCAATATATCGTCAACAGTCAGCTGATTCATCGCCATATCGCCTGCCTTTCCCATTGTTGCTCAATATGTTTTTGATAATGCATATCATCTCTTTCCGGATAGTCGGAACGATAATGAGTCCCCCGGCTTTCCCGCCGCAAAATTGCCGCTTCCAAAACTAATTTCGCCAATTGGTAAGCATTACAACTTTGGAATGCTTCGACATTTTTTAACGGCCGGGAATTTTGTGGCAGCGCCGCCAGCAGCCTGCCCATGTCCTCCTCCCGCCGGACAACGCCGGCATCCCTATCCAAAGCCGCTCTTAAGAGCTCAAGATCGGCGCAACATTCGTTCCGGCCGGCCTCAATTCCCGTAATGCTGTGATGAAATAAGGGCGAGGACAACCCGCCATCAATGGCTAAAGCCGCTCTACGGCCAAAAACTATGCCCTCCAGCAAAGAATTGCTGGCCAGCCGGTTGGCGCCATGCACCCCTGTTGCCGCCGTTTCACCGCAGGCATATAGCTGAGGTACGGATGTTTGTCCCCACAAATCCGTCCACACGCCGCCAATGGTGTAATGGGCCGCCGGTGCAACCGGAATCAAGTCTGTTTCCATCCTAAGATCATTGTCCACCAATGTCGAATATACCTGTCTAAACCGGCTGGACAAATAGTTTTTATCCAGGCTGGTAGCATCCAGGTAAACGTATGAGCCATGCTCCCGCCGCATCTCCCTGCGCATCGCCCGCGACACCGTGTCACGGGGCGCCAGTTCTCCATCGGCATGATAGTCAAGCATAAACCTATTACCTTCACTGTTACGCAATACCGCCCCCTCGCCGCGTAACGCTTCAGTCAGTAAAAACACCTCACCCGACTGGGTGGTAAAAGCAGTAGGATGAAACTGAACGAATTCCATATCGGCAAGTACCGCCCCCGCCCGATAGGCGGCGGCAATCCCGTCACCGCTGGCAGAAGCGGCATTGGTAGACCGGGCGTACAACCCGCTGTATCCGCCGGTGGCAATCACCACGGCAGCAGCCTCAAGCACTACCATTCGCCCTGAATACCAGACAATACAGCCACAGCAATATCCATTTTCGGTAGTCAGGATATCAAGAAGATAAGCCTTGTCCAGCCGCTCAATGTTTTCCTTGCCGTGGAGTACCCTCACCATGGTTTCGGCAATATGACGCCCGGTATAATCGTAATAGTGAATAATCCGATTACAGGAATGCCCGGCTTCCCGGGTCAGGTACAGACCGCCGGTTGACGAGCGGTTGAATTTCGCTCCCCATGATTCCAAAAAATCCAGAGCGGCAGGCCCCTCCTCAGTCATAACCTGAACCGCATCTTGCCGGCATAAACCCTGCCCAACTTTGAGAGTATCCGCCATATGTCTTTCCCAGGTGTCGTCAGCCCCGACCGCCACCGCCATACCCCCTTGCGCTTTGTAAGTACTGCAATCGGTCACTGCTGTCTTGCTTACCAGCAATACTCGCAGCCGGGAATTCAATGTCAAGGCCACACTCATCCCGGCAATGCCTGAGCCGATAATTACGACATCGAATGCTTTTCTGTCCAATTCATCCAGTTTGGCGGCTATAATATATTCCCTGTTCTTCATCACGCCAGCTCCAGCATCCTGGTCAACGCCCGCTTGGCTGCGGTGGCAAGCCGTTCTTCCACCGTAATTTCATGCTGGAAATGAACTAAAGCTTCATATACGCTTTCCAGTCTGGTTTTTTTCATGTTAGGACATACCAAGCCGGTATGCAGCAAAAAGAACTGCTTATCCGGGTTATCGGCTCTAAGCTTATATAGCACGCCCATCTCGGTGCCGATGATAAAGGTTTTGGCCTCGGACTTCCCGGCGTAGCTAATAATCGCCGAAGTACTGCCCACAAAGTCGGCAAGTTCAACCACCGCCGGCTCGCATTCCGGATGTACCAAAACCACTGCTCCCAGATATTTGTCTCTGACAGTTGCCACATCTGCCGGTTTGACTTTCGCATGAGTTATACAACACCCTTGCCACAAAATAAGTTGCTTATCCGGCACTTGTCCGGCCACCCAGTGGCCGAGATGCTCGTCAGGCACAAATATAACTTTGTTGTCAGGCAGTGAGGAGACAACCTTCACTGCATTTGCCGATGTACAGCATACATCGCTTTCGGCCTTCACCTCAGCCGGTGAATTCACATAGCATACCACCGGTACACCAGGATATCTGGCCTTAAGCTCTCGCAGGCCGCCAGCGGTAATCATGTCCGCCAGCGGACAACCGGCATCTTTCTCCGGTAATAACACTGTTTTATCCGGTGACAATATTTTGGCTGTTTCCGCCATAAAGTGAACACCGCAAAACACGATAACATCGCTATTGGTATTGGCAGCCGTCTTACTTAGATAGAATGAATCTCCGACATAGTCAGCTACTTCCTGGACTTCATCCAACTGGTAGTTATGAGCTAAGATGACGGCATTACGCTCCTTCTTGAGCCGCTGAACTTCCGGCTTTAAATCCTTCATTAGGGTTCACTCCTTCCTCCCATTAATCTCATTAGCCGTAAAAACACAGTGAATAGCTAAAATTTCCTCCCATCGCCGGGGGACACCTAAATACTTGCAAACATTTATAGTGTTTCTGGGTTCAGCGAGAATATGTGAAAAATACAACTATCCTTTGTAAGCTCTTATCCGGTTCTGTCTTTACAATTGTCTTGTTAATTGCAATTACAATTATACACCGGTGACAGAATAGTGTCCAGGGAAGGTAACCAAAGCCAGACTCCCGCTAAGGTGCGGAAATCCTGACTGTTGTATTTACGCAAGGCTTTCTCATCAGACGTTTAACACTGTTTGCAGGTATATAAAATTATTTGGAGAACGAGGAAATTAAAATTGAGTAGTTTCATTTTCTAACTAAAAGGAGATATTGGCGATGAATCAGCACCACCCGTCTAACGGGTGGTTTGCTCGCCCCTATAAGGGGCAGTTACCAGCCAGCGCCTAAAGACGCTGGCTAAAAAAAAACACCAAGCCCAAAAGCTTTGGTGTTTTCTCCTTACGTCCAGGAATATATACCATATTTTCCCACATCCTATGAACCCAGATACTTCCTGGTTTCATGGGCTGTGTTTTCTTTTCATTAGAACACAACACTCCACATGTTATTTGATAGAAACATGATACTGATACGCGAAATTGGAATTTTGCAGAAAGGTTCGACTCCACTGAGTTTGGTACATCCGTCGAAAAAATTTACTCCTCAGCATACCCCGCCACCTTTCTTTTTTGCTTGTGGCTTTTTTATAAAACGGTTGTAACCGCCGGCCCTTTTCAAAGCCAACAGCTATTTTTACTCATGCAGACTTAACCCTTTAGTCAAGCGGTCGACATGATTTTTTTTGCCTACCATTCCGATACCCACCAAATTAAGGTTGTTGGTATCAAACTCGGCAACCTTTGCCCGGTTGTCAGCGTCATTGTATGTATTGAACAGTTCTTCGGTATAAATTGCCATATTTACTTCTTTGTTCAGCGCTTTCAGCAGTAATTCTTTTAATTGTTCGCCATTTGCAGCGTATATCATGATTGGCTGTTTCGACATCGGCAGATAAGTATTGCCGGTGCCGTCCACGTATGGTTCGCCGAGTACATCCTGCCGTCCGCCGATCCCACTCATGATAAACGCAGTTACATTAAGCTTCTGCCACATCAAAAGGTCTTCCCGCAGTATTGCTACAATTTTATTGTCAAACCTCATCAATAACCCTCTCCTCTAGGTATCAGCTTCAAGTATTCGTTGGCTGTAACGCTATAAACGCTTTTAAACTGTCGACTTAGGTGAGTGATCGACAAAACCGCACGTCACAACCGTCGAATAGACATCTCGTGTCTTTTCGATGATTTTTCGCGCCCGCGCTATCTTACAACTCAGATAGTAGAAGCAGCATAGTACATTATTGCAGCGATTCATCTTTCCATTTGGCGCGAATCGGACAGCAAGCTCGCAAAATTTGGCGATTGCGTCTCCTCATCGAAGAAGGTTACACGGTTTGCAAAATCAGAAGTTTGCGGGGGAAAAACCACTTTTTGATTCCGCCATATTACCCAATTTTCTTACAAGTTTAAATACTCTCTAATTCAAATGTGACTTATATTCAAACGCTGTTATTCCATAGATTCTTTTAAAATGCTTATTTAAGTGAGATAAGTCAACAAATCCACATTCTGCTACAGCCGAGTAAATATCTTTGTTTTTTTCTAGTAACTGCTTAGCACGATTTACCTTGCAAAATATAAAATACTGATATGGTGAAATTCCGACATTAGCTTTAAATAACCTGATAAACTGGTACTTTGAGATAGAAAGCTCTTTGCATATTTCATCAAGACTCATTACATCATCTAATTTAGAATAAATCATTTCCTTTGCTTTATGAATTAGATTATTATCTCTTTTATAATAATCTATAAAAATATTAGTTGGATTAAAGTTGTCTACGAGGGATAGGAGCAGTTCACTACACAAGACTTCATCTTCTTCACTCTGAATTGCATTTGAAAGATTTAAGATACTATTCCTAAGAGCCTGATTATAGACAACTGGAGATGCAAAACGAACCATATCCTTTTTTCCTAGTATATCCAAAAACAGTCTCGGTTCAATATATAGCATAACATAATCAAGACCTGAACTATCATGTGCCCTACCATCATGTATCTGTTCAGGATTGAAAAGCATAACCCCATTCTCATATGACGCATGGAAACTGCCATCTAAATTATACTCTTGAATGCCACGCAGGGTCACACCTAATGCATATTCCTCATGACAATGCTTCTTATATGTGAAATCTGTAAAACTAGCTGATAACGCAGTGATATCTGATGATTTTTTATATATGAATCTTTCCATGTCCGTCATCTCCCAATAAGCTCAACCAATCCTGAGCCCATTATAGCAGAATATATCAGAAAAAGTGACATACTTACATTAACCAGTTTTTGATACTTCATCAAGATTTCCTTGAAAATCGCCCCGAAAAGCACCCAAGTGACAAATGCTAAAAAGCCAATAGCAGTAATAATCGCAACAAATATTGCTAATAAACGGGGGTCAGTATAGTATGGCATAACAAAACTGGGGATTACCGTCATTGTAAACAACACTACCTTGGGATTTACAAACTGCATGATAAATCCCGACCTAAACGTTGTAACTTGTTTTTCAGTTGACCCTGATGTATCCATTTTGTATATCTGATATGCTAAATACAAAATATAAAGGGTTCCTATTATCTGCATTACAATCAATATTTTCGGTATTACGGCCACAAGCATGGTATTTAATATGGCAGAGATGGCAAGTAAGGCCCCAAAGGCAATTGTTGCTCCATACGAGTATCCCATAGCTTTTTTTATTCCAAACCCCTGCACCGTAGACAATATAACAATATTGGTAGGTCCAGGTGTAAATGTTACAATAACGCAGTATATTAAAAAAGATGTAATATTCATGTATAAGCTCCTCGGAAGTTAATATCATAAATTATACATCAAGAAAAATAGATGCAGATAGTATATTATTGCAAGGCTGCAAATTAATCAATATCAGTCCGGCAAAATGCACTTATGAAAAATGCCCGCTACCTTCCTGGCAACAGGCGTTAAATATAATCTCGCTTTAGTGGCTCTCTACTTCCCGGTCGGCCCGTTGTTCGATTTCCACCAGCCGGCCGGCCGCGTCGTAGCGGTAGCGCAGGAGCTGATGGGTGTTGTCGTTGATTTTCCGCTTTTCATAGGTTCGCTGGTTGAGGCAGTTGTAGCCGTATTCGATGACCGCGCCGGTGTTGTTTTTGACTTCGGTGAGCCGGTTTTGCTTGTCGTAGGCAAAGCGGAGGCTGAAGACCCGGCCGTTGGCGCTGGTTTCGTCCTGTTCGTCCAGGTGTCTTCTCTCTTCGATGACATTGCCGGCGTTGTCGTAGGTACACTACGTCGTTTCGCTCTGTTTAGTATGAGTCACAGAACCGTCCCTTGACTCTTTCACTGAAAACATGCAAAAAAAATTATTCTCAAATGTTTCTTTCAATATTGACAACTCCAATTGACTAGGAGGTAAACCTTTGTCTAAAGAAACGCCCACATTATTGATTAATACATCCAATGAATCATATTCTTGCTCAATATGCTTAGCTGCCGCTCCAATTGTATTAGGATGTACCGGGGATAAACCGCTCAGTAGTCCCACCCCGGAATACAAATCGTCAGGTTTTACTCCTTTTATACCCAGATCCCCAGATCGTTGAAGTGCCCAGTTATAAAGAAAGTTCCTTTAATCAAGAAAGAAGCTCCACCAGAGCAATGCTCTTTTAGAGCTTCTCAATTATGAGGAGATGTTTGGAGCTAATGGGATTCTTTATCGGATAACAAAATTCCGCCAACGCCCACATTATCATGGTCACTCTCTTTAATTAGGACTGTGAAACATTCTTCTGGAAGTTGGATAATACCACTAGCAGTTTTAGTAATTTCTCCAACAAGTTTCCGCTTCTGATCCTTACTTATTTGCGGACCTTCTATTGTAATAATAGGCATAAGATCATCTCCTTTTTTCTATTGCCATTTATAAAATACATTAGTTATTGCGCTGAATGCGCTCAGCGATTTTCTTCCATTCATGCTTATCAAGAAAACTGCCTGGCACATTGCCTTCCATCTCTTGAAACATGGCATACGGCATACTGAACGACAGTAAATCGGCGTCGATATGAGGACGTGCCGAAATATCCGTCATGCCTATCACAGCCCGTGGGCGTTCCTTGGATACCTCATCCCAGGCCAGCAAACAGGCACTCATACAACCTGACGCAAAAGGTGCAATAACATTATCATAGCCAGGACGACCATAATTGGCTAAAACAATGAGCGCAGTCAATTGGTCAGGATTGGCGTAAAACACAACCAATTTCGGTTCTTCTTCGGCAGCATCTACTTCTGTTAGCGATGTAAATACAACGTATTGCTCCGGTATGCTAACAAGCGGAAGTGACCCCATCCAGTCTCTTGCCAGTTCAGGATTCTTTTTGAAAGCCTCTGGCTCGGGTATTCCCTCTACCGGGGGTAATCCCTCTTTTCCTGTAGACAGAAAATACTCGAATCCCTCCGAAAACTGCTTTAACAGTCCTAAGCCGATTCCGCCACCTTCACAGCCAAAAGTCTTACGGCTAAAAACGACCCGGCGCCCCTTGGCAGCCGCTGTTAACATGGCAGCAACACAACCCCAGCGCCCTTCCTTAAATTCCAGAGCACCTTCAGGTTTCTCGTTGGTAAATAAAATAGCTATAGGGGGATACTTGAGTTTTAGCCTCTGCGCAATTTCACTCTGCATAATGGATTGCCTCCTTTTTTAGTTGACAGATTTTCTACGAATCAAACATTTGTTTGAGTTCATCCCACCTCCTTTTTGTGAAATTGTAAAAACCGGCATATTGACCCCGGTCAATCATAGGGTAAAAAAAGATGCATAGTTCTTACACAACTCTATAGCGGGTCAATGATATTTTGAATGCGCCTTCCTCATACAATAGAAGAAAGCAATAGTTTCTTTCGGGTAGACCACCCGCATGGGTTCTCCCTGATTTCCCTTGCTACTAAAGATAAAGAGAAGCTGAAATATTTAGTAGCAACACATCATTGACCCAGGTCAATTCAATTTTACAAAATTATTATGTCTAATGTCAAGAAAAAAAATACCAAATGAGCACACAGTTGGTATCGATTCTGTGTCGCCTTGAAATTGAGGGTAGTCTTTTTCCTGCCAGTCATTCCGCCGTGTCCTTGCTGCCAACAGGCCCGTCGCACGGGTGCGGCGCGACGTGGTTTTGGCCACGAGGCCGGACGAACCTTACTTGACCATGAATACAAAATGGATTTATGATATGCGGCCACACGGTTTTGGTGGCTGCTCATAGTAAGCTGTCTAATAAACTGGTATCGTCTGGTTCCGCTGCCGTCTTAGTACCTCCCAGTGAGAAAAAGGTCCTGCCGTGTACCCCCTAAAATATTGGGCCGCTCCTTAAGGGGGCAACATTTTTTCTTAAATTGATATATTATTTTATTTATGATAAGATTAAATCACCTGACCGCAGTCAGGTGATTTAATTGTTGGGGAGGCTTTATGTCCGAACGCAACTTAGTAAAAATAGCGATTCAGCATTTTCTAAAATTCGGCTATGAAGGAACAAAACTGTCTCATATTGCCCAAGAGTCTGGCATGAAAAAGCAGTCGCTCTATTTCCACTTCAAGGACAAAGATGATTTATTCTTACAAGTCAACAAAATAGTAATTGAAGAAGAAATCAATTTTTTGCAGTATTTTTTCGACAGAAATGCAACTTTGCCCTTAAAGGATACGCTATATTCTTTATTGCTTGAATATAAAAGCCGCTATCTTGACAATGACAACAACGGTTTCATGTTCTTATTAACCTTTATTCCCCCTGCCCATCTACAGAACCATTTTTTGCAAAATTATCACTTGTTTCTTACCCATTTAAAGAATTCATTAAAACCGAAATTTCGGGAAGAACCAGATTTACGCATCAATCCGGATGAGGGGCCAGCTTCTTTCATTACATTATTGGACGGCTTACTGATACAACTCATTTTTGAGACTCCAAAGGACTTCGATAATTCCCTCCGCATATTCTGGGACATTTATTGGCATGGGATTATCAAAAAAAAGTAACCAAAGAAGGCTGATTACTATGCACGATACTAATAATGCAGTGAGGCAAAGTTTATGGAACAAAGACTTTATTATTTTAGCCTTATCTAATTTATTGCTATTTATGGTTTTTGATATGTTAATGCCGACATTGCCGGTATTCATAGCCAAGAATGGCGGAATCAGTTCACAAGTCGGTCTTATTATGGGATCTTTTACATTCTCAGCGATATTTATCCGCGTGATAACCGGCAATTTGGGGCCTGCCATTAATAAAAAAAACCTGCTCGTTTTAGGAGTTACAGGTTGCATGCTGGCTACCGCCTGTTATTATTGGAGCACCTCCAGTCTGGGCACATTTGCTATCCGCCTGCTTCATGGCTTAGGATTTGGCGTGGCCACCACTCTCTACGCGACCTTTGCTGCTGCCTTCATCCCGTCAAGACGGCGCGGCGAAGGGCTTGGTTATTTCGGGGTAGGCGAAACCATCGGTATCTCAGTCGGGCCTTTTCTGGGTATCTGGCTCATGGATCAGCATGGTTTTGGCAGCGTCTTCGGAGTTGGCACACTTATCTTGCTATTTGCCGTTTTCATTACTTTGGCAGTCGCTAGTCCCCTGATAACCGAAGAAGAAACAAAACCTTTCCAGCAGGAAATCCAGAAAAAGAATTCGCTGCTTGAACTATTCATAGAAAAACGCGTATTTCTGCAGTCTGGCCTAGCCTTATTATTTGGCATGCCATTCGGGGGCATCCTGTCTTTTATTGCCTTACATGCCCGGGAAGCTGGAATCCCCAATGTTGCCTATTTCTTTTTTGTGAATGCTATAGCAGTATTACTTGTACGCATTGCCGCGGGGCAGATATTTGATCGTAAAGGACCGGGAATTCTGATCGGCGCTTCTGCCATTCTTTGTAGTATCGGCACTTTTTTGCTGGCTATGGCTTCGACCACGACTGCCCTCATTATCACCGCCGCTTTCTATGGAACCGGTATGGGGGCCGCATTTCCTGCCTTACAAGCCTGGTGCATCAACGTTGTGCCGGTGGATCGGCGCGAACACGCAATGGGCACTTTTTTAAATTCTTTTGATTTAGGAATTGGGTTAGGAACTATTTTGCTGGGAGCCATAGCGGCGATGTCCGGTTATTCACTCATGTATATATCGTCGATCTTGTTTCTCATCCTCTATTGGCTTCTGTATCAAATTTTCGGTAAGCGGCAAGATTTCTGCCGAAAGGGTAAACAATGAACAGCAGAACCATTAAAGTGTGGTACCAAATTCATAAATGCACAAGCCTCGTCTGCGCTGTCTTTGTTCTCTTGCTTTGCCTCACTGGACTGCCATTGATTTTTGAAACGGAAGAAACAGCGTCAAATACGGGTATTCAGAAAATGGCAATTCTTCCGGCCGATACACCGCCGGTGAGCTTAGACACAATTGCTGCTATTAGCTATAAGATATACCCAGGTCACTCCATCCAATCTATTCGTTTTGCCGACGACGAACCACTGGTCTACGTCCAAATGACCGCCGTAGACGCCCGGCGGGGTCACTGGCTTACCTTTGATAACCGCACTGCTCAGATGCTGGAGGAAGACGAACCCTCTAATCAACGCGGCATGACGTTTATGGATCTCATGCGCGGTTTGCACTGCAATCTCTTCGCCGGTCAAAGCGGAGAATTTCTGCTGGGCTTCATGTGCCTTTTGTTTTTGGGCGCTTTGGCCTCAGGCGTAATACTTTATGGTCCGTTTATGAAAAACCAGGCTTTTGGCAAGGTGCGCGTTGGCCCGCCGCGTCGTGTTTGGCTGGACTGGCATAAAATGTTAGGTATAATTGCACTCGTGTGGGCCGTGGTAGTAAGCTTAACCGGCGCCTTGCTGGTGGTGTCCGGTCCCCTGCAAAAAAGCTGGGAGAAGACAATATATAACCAGTCACTGGTCGCTGATCAGAACCAGCCGCAATCTGAAAAAACAACCTCGGTTCAACAGGCGGCCGATAGGGTGCAAAATGCACTGCCTGACTGGAAGGTTTTTATGATCGAATACCCTTCCGTAATGTCTGGAAGCCCAAGGCATTATTTGATTTGGGTTAAAGGGACTACCGATTTTACCTCCTATCTCAGTATGCCGATACTCATCGAAACCGTCACGGGTGAGTTAACAGAAGCGCCATGGTATCTCAAAGCACTGGGTATTGCCAGGCCGCTGCATCTTAACAATTACAACACTCTGCCTCTCAAAATACTCTGGGCGTTGCTGGATATCATCGCCATTGGCATGCTGGTAAGCGGTATTTATGCCTGGCTGCTGAAACATCGGAAGCACCATGCTCGTACAGTCAATTTGCCCGAGCGCCAACATGTTTCTACAACTGCATCCCACCAGTCACCTCACCAGATTTGGAGTATCCCGATTATTCTTGGAGCGCTAACACTATTCGCACTGGTTGTTCCCCTGCTGGGTCCAGGCATCTGGCAGTGGCTATCCGCAGTGGCACTAGCCATCTTGCTTGCTGTGATATGCTACTGGCGGTATGCTCATCAAAATGCCGGCAAATGATAATCCTGCCTCTAAATAACGCATAATAAATTATTTAGAAGGATAGGCGGCATATAAATCCGGTTGCACCATCCACCCGCTCCGCTCCCTGCAGCCGCTGGCCCGTCTTCATCTACCGTTCGCAATACACTTATTTGTGCTTGAAACTATTTAATTTCTTTAACTAAGGAGGATACCCCATGAACGGATACGTTTTATTAGGCATAGCAATTGCCCTCGAAGTATTTTCCACGTCTATGCTTAAAGCCTCAACAGGCTTTACCAAGCTTGTGCCCAGCCTTGCTTTTATAGTAGGAATGGGAACTTCATTTTATGCAATCTCCCAAGCCATGACTGTTATTTCACTAAACATCGCATATGCTATCTGGTCGGGATTAGGAACGGTTTTGACTGCATTGGTTGCCATTTTGATTTGGAAAGAGTCTTTCAACATTTACACTGGTATAGGGATAGCATTAATCATCGGCGGCGTAGTATTACTCAACTTAAAGGGTCCGGGCCATTAAAATATTCACAAAAGAATAATCACAAAGTTGAGCAACCCCTTGCCCTGCTGGTTACTTTCTCTATAACAGGCGATGCCTTAAAATTTTATGAGAAATCGCAGATACGCTCGTCAGTTAAACCCATGCCCAAGCCGTGGGGTTCGCTTGCATTAGCCAGATTATGCCGAACTAATGCAGGCCAAAAACACGTCAATAACGTACCTCTTCAACTGAATACCAAATTTTCTTGACAATACGTACAGAATTTTTTTATAATCATAATTGACCCCGGTCAACTGTTTTTACGTTAGGACCTAAATACGTTTTCTTATCCCAGCAATAATGGTCATAAACAAATTAAGGGGTGTTTAACATTACCAGAGTTATTAAAGAACCGGAAGTCCGGCGGGCTGAACTGATTGATGCAGCACTGGGACTATTTCGTTCCGGCGGTTATCAAAAAACGATGATCATTGATATTACCAAAAAAGCCGGTGCCGCTAAAGGCACCTTTTATCACTATTTTCCTTCCAAAGAAGCTATCTTGGAAGCAATTTGCAACGGTTGGGCAACCAAAATAGCCACCTCCTTCGAGTTGGAAAGCCGTCAGCTAACTGCCTTACCCAAACTGCAGTTGTTTATTGAATGCCTGTTTCTTCCTAATCAGCTGAATATTCTTTTCAAACGGCTATGGGACGAAGAACAACTCAACTTATATTACACAGCCTGGAAGAACCTGGTCGAAGACGTCTTTAACCCGCTTCTCGCCGACATAATTCAACAGGGGAATCAGGAGGGAACCATGCGTGTGACTTGCCCGAAAGAAACGATTGCTTTTTTCTGGAGTACCTTGCATTGTATATGGGAAACCCTTTTTTTTCAAGAACCTCCTGAAGTCGTTGACACTAAAATAAAAATGGCCGAATCCCTATTGGAACGAGTCTTGGGAATCGAGGAAGGCGCATTAAAAATATCATTGACCAGCTATAGAATCGTGTAAGAACAATGCATCTTTTTTTACCTCATGATTGACCCGAGTCAATCATGGCGATTCCTGCAATTTTACAGAAGAGTAGGGAGCATGAACCCAAACAAAACCTTGATTTTATGTAGCATAACCCTTATTTCCTTCAGCGTCCCAGCCTGGCACTCACGCATAAAAAGCCACTCAACATTTTTAGAAACAAAGACGACTATTCACAAAAATTATAGATAGTCGTCAATTGTCAAATAGCCCGCCTCATGGTTTGCCCGAAGCGGGATATTGGCCTTCCCCTTAGCCCGACTTACTACTACTTACTACTCTATCTAAGGAGGAATAGTTCGTGTCACAACCTGTTCTCGATCGTCAACAAATATTAACTATAGCCTTGGCTGCATTCAATCAATATGGAGATGCCTTTACTCTGGACCGGTTAGCAGTTCGCCTGTCTGTCCCGCCCAGTAGCCTGTATCCATATTTCAGCAGCAAACCGGAGTTGATCAGGCAGCTTGTCAGTTTCACACTGGACGGTATCAGACAAACCAACCCCAAACCGCCTCAACGTTCTCTGGCGGTCGAATTCCAGTATTTGTTTGCAACATACCAGAAAGCACTCACCTCTTTCAGCCAGACAGCCCTGCTCGACTTAAAGCTTCATTACCCGGAAGAATGGGCTATAATAAGGCAGTTCCGTGAGAACCATTGGCAAAAGATTGCCGATATACTGCAGGTAAACATCACCAGCGGCCGCCTGCGCCCCATTAATATTGTCTTATTACAAGGCATGGTCGACGGAATGCTCCAGGAACCCTTTCTCCTGGAAGCATCGACTTGGTGCAGTGAGGCAATGCCTCTCAGCCTGCCGGAACTGGTGGATATTTTTCTGTTTGGCATCGTCCGGCGTGCACCGTAAATTCTATTTCAAGGGAAACAGCATTTTATGCGACAAGGAGTGTTTCTATGTTCAACATGCGACTTAAGCTCAGCCGAAAAAAACGCTACTATGCCCTGACCGCCCTAGCGATAGGCTGCATACTTGCCGGGTTCATGGCAAAAACACATTTCTCAAAAACAACAATAAAGCCCGAAAGCCTCACCGTTGTCCGCACACATGTCATCCAGGCGGCAAACACCGGACAGGGTTACACCTATGCCGGTGAAGTACGCGGCCGCTATGAAAGCCAGTTAGCCTTCCAGGTCACCGGCAAAATCATTAAGCGAAATGTCGAACTGGGCAGCGTAGTCAGTGCCGACGAGGTGCTGATGCAGATTGACGCCAAAGACATTCAACAAACCGTAAACAGCAGTTCCGCCCAGGTACACTCCGCTGAGTCGCAGTTGCGGTTAGCGGAAAGCAACCTCAAACGCTACCGGCAATTACTGGACAACGGCGCAGTCAGCCGCGCCCAGTATGACCAGTATGCGAATGCCTATGATGCAGCCGTTGCCGGGGTACGGCAAGCCTCGGCCCAATACGAACAAGGCGCCAACCAGTTAGATTACAGCCTCTTGAAGGCTGATAAAGCAGGTGTCATATCCAGTATCGCCGCCGAAGCCGGCCAGGTAGTCAGTGCCGGACAGACTGTCATTACCGTTGTCCAGGACGGTGAGCGGGAAATCGACATCAACGTCCCTGAAAATCGACTGGAGGAACTCAAAACTGCCGGACAGCTCAAAGTTACCTTCTGGGCATTGCCGAATATGATACTGGACGGCAAAGTGAGAGAAATCGCTCCCATGGCCGACCAGACCACCCGTACCTTTAAAGTGCGCATCAGTCTAATCAATCCGCCACCGAGTATTAAGCTGGGCATGACGGCCGCCGTTGCCTTGGCCGGCGGCGATACCCGCTCTTCGTTTACCATCCCGCTGGCTGCGCTGTATCAGACAGGGGATACCCCCGCTGTATGGGTTGTGAACAATAACATTCTTACACTGCGCCCCATCAAAACCGGCTCCTTCGGCAACGGCACCATTCAGGTACTGGATGGGTTGCAGCCTGATGATCAGATTGTTAGCGCCGGTGTTCATAAATTGAAAGAAGGGCAGAGGGTAAAAACGACCGGTGATGCTCCATGAACCATTTTAACCTTACTACCTGGGCGCTAAATCATAAACAATTCATCTATTTCCTTGTCTTTATTTTCTTTGCGGCCGGCCTCTTCGCCTATCAGAATCTGGGACGCATGGAAGACCCTGACTTTACCATTAAACAAATGGTTGTCAGCATTGCCTGGCCGGGAGCCACCGCTCGCCAGATGGAAGAACAGGTTACGGATAAAATCGAAAAAAAACTGCAGGACCTGCCCGGACTTGACTATCTAAAAAGTTACTCCGCACCGGGGCAAACGGTGATTTACGTCAATCTCAACGAGCAAGTCCCCCCCAAGGAGATCCGGGCCAGATGGCTGGAAGCCCGTAATATGGTGAATGATGTAAAGGGCTCCCTCCCCGCAGGCGTTCTGGAGCCTAACTTTAATGACCGGTTTGATGAAGTATACGGTGTAGTTTACACTCTGACCGGCGATGGCTACAGTTATGAAGAAATGCGGGAAAAAGCCGAAAAAATCCGCCGTATTCTCCTGGGCATTCCCAGTGTGCGAAAAGTCCAGCTCTTGGGGGTACAAACCGAAAAAATTTATATTGAAATAGAAAATAGCAAACTGGCCCGGTTAGGCATTGACCCAACCGCAATTACGGCCACTCTGCAGGCGCAAAATGCCATGGCCGCCGCCGGCATGCTGGAAAGCTCATCCGACAATGTGTATTTACGGATTACCGGTATGTTCGAAAATCTGGAAGACATCCGCGCTACGCCCATTCAGGCCAATGGCCGCACCTTCCGACTAGGGGATATTGCCAAGGTCACTCGCGCCTATGCCGAGCCGGCCGACCCGAAAATGTTCTTTAACAGTCAGCCTGCCATTGGCATTTCCCTGGCGATGGAGCCCGGCGGCAACATACTGGCACTGGGTAAAAAACTCGATGCCACCATCGCGCAAATTAAACAGGAGCTGCCGGCCGGGCTAGAAATGAATCAAACTGTCAATCAGCCAAAAGTCGTGGAATCATCCATTGATGAATTTCTTGAATCCCTGGCCGAAGCCATTGTCATTGTCTTATTAGTAAGCTTTGCCAGCCTGGGTATGCGGTCCGGCGTGGTCGTGGCCCTAACCATTCCTCTGGTCATTGCCATTACCTTTACTTTGATGTACCTGACGGGCATCGACCTGCAGAGCATCTCTCTGGGCGCTCTCATTATCGCGCTGGGTCTGTTAGTCGACGATGCCATTATTACCATTGAAATGATGATCGTCAAGCTGGAGCAAGGCTGGAACCGGTTTGACGCTGCTTGTTTTTCCTATACCTCCACAGCCTATCCCCGCTTGACCGGCGCGTTGGTTACCTGCGCCGGGTTTATCCCCATCGCTTTTTCCAAAGGGTCTGCCTCCGAGTTTTGCAGCACTCTCTTTTGGGTCGTATTCTTTGCACTCATTTCTTCCTGGCTGGTTGCAGGAGCGGTTACGCCACTGCTCGGCTATCTGCTTATCAAACTAAAACCCACTGGTCAATCGGCCAGCGAAAGCCATGAACACCATAAACTCTATGATACCCCGTTTTATCGCCGCTTCAAACTCATTTTACAGTGGTGCATGCATCACCGCAAAACGGTACTAACCTGCTACTGCCGCCATATTCATCGGGTCCATTTTTCTCCTGGGATTAGTCAGACAAGAATTCTTCCCTGCCTCCAACCGTCCAGAAGTAATCATCCAGCTCAAATTACAGGAAGGAGCATCCCTGACCAACGCAGAGGAAGTAGCTCGCCAGTTTGCTGAAAAACTGAACGGCGATCCTAATATTTCCTATTACACCTATCACGTGGGTGAAGGAGCCCCCCGGTTTGTGCTAAGTTTTGAACCGACGTTCCATAAATCGAATTTCGCTGAATTTATTGTGGTGGCCAAAGATGTCAAAGCCCGTAATGAACTGGCCCAAAAAGCGGAACAGCTATTAAACACGGAATTTACCAGCGTTCAGGGGCATGTCAAGGTATTATTCGGTGGACCGTCAGCCGATTATGCGGTGATGCTGCGTGTCAAAGGCCCTGACCATGAACGGGTCCGCGAAATTGCCGAACAAATCCGCACAATCATGACTGCCCATCCGGCTACTCAAAATGTAAACCTCAACTGGAGCGAAAAAAGCAAAGTTATGCATCTGGAGATTGACCAGGCGAAAGCAAGAGCCTTGGGCATCAGTTCTCAGCAACTGTCTGCCTCGCTCCAGGCCCAGTTGTCCGGAGCAACCATTGCCGAATTCCGTGAACGTGATAAAACCGTCAGTATGGTCTTCCGGTTTGCTGAGCAGGACCGGAATAACCCTGAACGCATAAAAGACCTCAACATCCACATTGGCAACGGCAAATATGTTCCGCTTGACCAAATCGCCACCATCCGTTATGACGCCGAGGAAGGCTTAATTTACCGTCGCGATCTGCTGCCCATGATTATTGTGCAGGCGGAACTGAATCCCGCGTCCGGTTTGACCGGCACTGACGTGACCACCCAAGTTTACGACAGTCTCCAGGAACTGAGCAGCAGTCTGCCTGCAGGCTATCGCATCGAGTTTGACGGTGCAACGGAAAACAGTATTAAAAGTGGAAAATTCCTGGCAGAACCCATTCCGGCCGTGATGCTCATCATTATGATTCTGCTTATGATGCAACTGCAAAACATACCGAAAATGCTGCTAACCCTCTTAACAGCTCCCCTTGGCATTATCGGTGTATCCGTCAGTCTCTTGCTTACAGGAAGTCCCATGGGTTTTGTGGTCCAGTTGGGCATTCTGGCACTGTCCGGTATCATTATGCGCAACTCGGTAATCCTGGCGGACCAGATTGAACAACATCTGGCAGCCGGTGACTCGCTGTGGGACGCCATTGTGAATTCGACGATCAGCCGCTTCCGCCCCATTATGCTAACAGCCGCAGCCGCTATCTTAGCCATGATTCCGCTGGTATTTAGTGTTTTTTGGGGCCCAATGGCGGTTGCTATCGGTGGTGGCCTGCTGGGAGCAACCCTATTGACACTGCTGGTATTACCAGTCATGTATGCCACCTGGTATAAAGCACAGCCGGATACCGGCGCAAAAAACATTCTCTTAAATGATGACGGAAAGCCAATTAATCAATAAACGTCGCCTAAGGCCCCTGGCCACCACTTCCGTCACTTCTTTCTCTGATCGTCCGGGCCCTCAAACTGCCGGGCACGCTGCCTTCCTTCAATAGCGGTTGCTCCTGGTCTTGCTGTGAAAAGCAGTAAACCAAGCCTGAACTCAAATCAAGTCTTGGTTTACTGTTTTCATATGTGTTTACTCATCCTATATAGTTCTTTAAACCTCTTTGCATTATCATACGAATAAGTATTAATTTTCTGGTAGAAGGCCCTATGCTGAAGCACTTTCGTGCCCCTCAAGTTACTCCATCGACGCAGTTCCGGAAAAACGGAAACCGAGTGTCCGGAACTGGGAAACCGCTTTGTGCGAGCTTATTCGCTTTGTGACTTATCCAGTCCATACACCTCACGCATGGATACATCCTTTGCAGGATCAATGCTTTCAATGTTGATTCTGTAGGCATCATGCGCAATACGATCCAGAATGGCATCAGCCAGAGGACTCGCATCACCGCCAAGCTGCTCATACCATCCATCAGGACGGTATTGGGAGCAGAAGATGGTAGAGGATTTCCTGCGTCTTCTATGAAGCAATTCAAAGATATCCTTTTGCTCATTCTCCGATGGTTTCAGCAGAAGCCATTCATCAATAATGAGTAGAACTGGGTTCGCATACTTTGCCATGACCTTTTTGTAGGTACCCTCACCCCTGGCCATCTCAAGATCAATGAGCAACTCCGGGAGACGCACATACTTGGTATTAAGATACTGCTTGCAGGCTTCCATTCCAAAGGCACAAGCCATGTAGCTCTTCCCCCTGCCTGTTGCTCCGGTAATGAATAAATTCCGGTGTTCCGAGATATATTCGCAAGTTGACAATCTCTGAATCAGCGACCTGTTCAGCCACCGTTATGTATCACGGCAGTTTTACAGTTGTCCGGCACCAGAATCTTAGCCACACCGCCGAAGAATTCATACATGTGAACGTGGGCTGTAATCCATGCCCGCTGTTTCTCATTAATGAATGCTTCGACAAAGGCATACTGGCTGTAAGTCATTACACCGACAAAGAGGTAGGCATTAATGATTTCACCAGTATCCGGATCAATGATTTGTGCCGGGTCGCCAGCCCAGTCGACCTCAACCTGTTCTCCAGGCTTACGGTTGATATGCATGGTTGCACGGCGTTTCTGCTCATCTTGTTGGATATAATAGCAGAATTGTGAATACATAAGGGGAGCTTCGCCTGACTGGCGACAGTCTTCCCATGTATTCCGTCCACAGGAGTTTTTTGCTTACACCATTGCGGAGAAGCTCCTTGCGAATGTAGGCGAAGTCAGGCATCCGCTTTGTGAATGTGTCTGAATACTTGCCTTTTGCCGGAAACAGAATCCCGGCAAGCACTTCATCTGTCTGGCTGTCATCAAGTGGCTAAGAGATATTTTTCTCTTTTGCCTTTTTCAGGACGATGTTCACCGTCTTCTTAGAGACACTGCAACTGTATGCAATGTTCTGCTGACTGAATCCTAAGCTAGGTAGCCTAAGGATTTCACGATACTTGGTCATAGATCATGACCTCCTTATAATGTATTTACACCATTTGGTGCATGGTTACATTATAAGGAAATATATTTAAACGGTTTCCAACACCGGATGGTTGGTTCCTTTTAAACCGGAATGACGGTTTCCAGTGACCGGACAGGTGGGGTAATCAGCTCCGGATTATTCATACTGTGTAAAAAAGGCCTATGGAACCTTATAGATCAAGGGTTCATAAGCTCTTTCCACTTCTATCCTTCCGAGTCGGTTTTCATAGTGTTTAATACGTAAAACGGTAACCTCAAAAACCTAATGTTTTCTAACCACGTCTCAGGAAACATATACCATCTTTTCCCACACCCCTTGAAGCCTTGAAATAAATTTGCAACAGCGTTTTCAGTAGCCGTTTTCTGCTTTTCCGACCATATCGCTCAGTAACTTGGTTCTTCTGTCATTATTAGTTTTTCAAGAGTTCGATAAATATTATCAAATAAATTATAGTAGTCAAAGCAGTAATACTGGCCATTGATGCATATAAAAGGCTTTTTTGATATTGGCATCTCAACTGTCGGCCATCCAGTATAAAGAGGTCGACCAAAAAAACAATCGCACTCACCAATGGTCCAAGATAATTTTTTCAAAAAATCCAATGGCCAGCTTGTTAGTTTAGAAAGATTAAATAAATCATTCCCAAAGAGCATGCCCATACCTTTATCAGCATAGTCTTTAAGGTCTTGATTTTCTTCTAGTATTTTGAAGATTGAATTATCGTCTTCTCTCCTTTCTGAGATAATCCTTTCATACTCTGTCATTGCTTTCTCTAAACAAGAAAGCGCTTCTCTAATTCCAACAGTCAAGGATAGTCTTATCTTATTCAACCCATCCAAAAAGTCATTGATACTAACATTAAATAATTTCATAAAAACATCGTTATGCGGTGAACAAAATTCTTTCAAATGATCAATTTCATATATTGAATAACGTTCTCCTCTATAAAAGCGTGAAAGTTGTGCTTCAAAAATAAACTCTGCCAGTTCTTCGTCAATACCAGCGTTTGCTCTTTTGTTCGCTATGAAATATATGAAATATTGTTGAACTAAACTATATAGTTTATGAATCTTTTCTGAAATCAATAAAAAAGCTTCAGTTGGATCGTTTTCATGCTCAGATAATTTCTCAATTTGCGTTGATGCGATAACGCTTAATATATACTCTAATTCACGTCCAGCAAGAACATCCTCATGTGATAATTGAACTTCGGACGTATTATTAATTATAGATAGGAAGAAATTTTGGTATGCATAACATAATAAACTTAAGGGGTAACAGTTTGATACCAATCCCCTTATTTCAACTATCAATTCATCTATCTCATTCTTTTTTTGTTCATGACTTTGAACTAATTTATTCAATAATTCTTTATGACCAGCTTCTGTCATATTACTCCTCAAAGAAATTACATTTCCAAACCTAGCCATTTCAATTGGCCCCAGCTGAAAATACTCGTCTGGTTTAGAGGATACTTTTCGCGTTTTCTTTCTCTTTTTCATAATACGCTCCTTGTTTAGGCACTCATCGACTATTATCTCGGATTCTGATTTAGCTATGCAAGTATTAAAACATATACTTCTTTTGTGTCCACCAGTGTAAAAATGATGCCTTCAATATCACTATTCTTTTCTTAAGGGATTAAAAAGTCCGATAATAGCGCATATGTAAAAAACATATATTTATTTGGTAGCCTATGCCGGAATTCTATTCTTCCTCATCTGTTACGTCATCGGTAACACCCATAAAATACCATCCCTGATGTTCTACAAAGCGAATAAACCTATGCCAAAAATCATCATGTGTCATAAACGGCTGGATAGTTATGCACCCATCAACTTTTATAATCCGCTCGCCTTTTAATCCAGAGCTCATCGGCAAAACATCATATATTCTTTCAACGGCTCTGCTATACTTTTCAATTCGAGCCTTGTCTTCATCGGTAGGATCACTAATCCTTGACAAATCCATATTGTCATGTAAATCAGCAAGCTTGACTAAACATGCGGTTTTATTTTCAAGAATTCTGCTGATAAAATCATCGTAGTTTTCTCCATAACGTTTTGTTAAGCAATCTAAAACCGCCAGTACTTCTTCCGAGAAACCTTCTTTTTGCAGAAACTCCAAAGTAATGTCACTATCTTCAATGGTATCGTGCAGAACCCCACATATACATTCAATTTCACTCTTGCCTGCCATCATCACCCTAAGAGGATGAAATATGTATGGTGCCCCAGCTTTATCAAATTGCCCGTCATGTGCGGTAGTCGCTATTTTTATGGCTTTATTTAACATGTTAAATCCTCCAGTCATTCTTACCAGAGATTATAATCTCTTCCATATGCTTGTTCTACTTCTTTCAAAATAATCCCTACGTCTGCAACATGAATTTTGTAACGCCGCCATTAATAACCCTGCTGCTATTGCTAGAATCATCACCGTATCATCCTACTATATCTACAATGATAGCGCCAATAATATTTATCTCCTGCCCCCGCGCTTTTTGAAGTCCTCTTCTATGCGGTCTTTCCAATTCTCTGTTATGGGGCGGCTGGCTCGCAAGCAACTTACTGTTTCGCTTACTACGGCATAGTTTAACAATGTTCCCTCACTGTCTGCATTATAATTTGTCGCCCTGTCTTTACTAATCCCAAAACGCTCTGCGGTAGCAACAGCGTCAATGTTTGCACCAAGAAAGATAAACTCCCACCCGTACTTGCTTTTTTGATGTTCAATCATTTCGCGCACTTTTTCATAGCTGAATTCACGGCTCGCGTTTTCCATGCCGTCAGTAGTAATCACAAACATCACATGCTCAGCGCATTCCTCTTCGGCAGTGTGTTTCTGGACATTTCCTATCTTGTTGATTGTTTTACCCACTGCGTCCAGCAACGCAGTATTACCGCGCACATAATACTCCTTGTCCGTTATGGGTGCAATGCCCCGTAGGTTAATGCGGTCATGCAGCAATTCGTACTTGTCATCAAACAAAACTGTGGTTATGACAGCCTCTCCGGGCTCCTTTTTTTGTTTCTCCAACATGGCGTTATAGCCGCCGATAGTGTCGCTTTCAAGCCCACTCATCGATCCGCTTCTGTCAAGAATAAATACCAGTTCAGTCAAACCTTTTTTCATATCGTTATCCTCCAAATCATCATTTATCGTGATTTGAGGATAACATTTTGGATCTGCAGATTGGTCGCATGGCAAGCGACAAATTGCCTAGACTTGGCAATCGTGCTAATTCCCCAGCAGGTTTTGGTCAAAGGCAAACAAGGTTTCGTTAATTTCGAAAATATTGTATTTGCCATCTTCAATAAAGTACTGAATGATAACATCGAACTTGCTGCTATTGGAAAGGGCAAAGCCGGCCTTGAGCAGCAAATCCCTGGTTTCATCAAGATTCAGACTGAGTGCTATCGCAAAGGCAATGGCGGTAGGTTTGCTCGGTTTGTAATATAAGTCATTCCGGATTTTTGAAAACAGCTTTCGGTCAATATTCGCCTTTTTATAGGTTTCCGCATCTGTCATGCCCCTTTCGTCAATCAAGCGCAATAGCATCTGGGAGAAAGTTTCATCCATCTGCTTTACTACATCATCAAGACTACGTTTGCGCTTTGCTACGGGCGCAGGTGCTTCGATAGACGAAAGCCAAGGCTCTTCTAGACAATATTCTTTCAGCAGACGCCTTTCTTTAAGCCTGTTGTAGCTAGCGACCGGATGTTCTTCTATATAATTATCGTCAATGTATTGCGCAATTGATGAAAATAATTTTTCGGACAGCGCAAAAGACGCCTTGTCAAACACTACCAGATAGACCGTCATTTCATTGTCCAGAAGGAAGTCGCCAATTACAGAAATCGCTACTTTCAATGCTTTATCCTTGGGATACCCAAAAGTACCGGAGGAGATCAGTGGAAAGGCAATACTCTCAAAATTATGTTCTCTGGCCAATGCAAGTGAGTTCATATAACAATCAGCCAGCAGTTTTTCTTCGTGATTTTTACCACCGTGCCAAACCGGCCCTACAGTGTGTATTACATACTTTGCAGGCAGCTTATATCCTTTTGTTATCTTGGCTTGTCCAACTTGGCACCCACCAAGGGTGCGGCACTCTGCAAGCAATTCCGGTCCTGCGGCTCGATGTATTGCTCCATCAACCCCTCCGCCACCAAGCAAGGATGAATTTGCCGCATTGACAATAGCATCAGCATAGACTTTCGTTATATCATTACGTATTATTTCAAGTGGCATAAGTTCCCCTCCACTTTCTATTTCAAGCTAGGCGGCCACCGCTAATGAAATTACCCCATTTTATTTATTCTTTGTCCAATTATAAATTATTGTTTCATCTGAATTCTCTTCACTTTGATTTTTAGAAAAACAAAAACTTAAATTTGTCTCATCTTTGAGCCTTTGATATAAAGTTGGCCGTAAAATTTTAGTTTTATTATCGTTGAATTTACTTCTTTGACATAAAGACCCATCTGGTTTATTAGGATTCCTTCTTACTTTGTAACAATAAATTTTATCAGGGTCTTCTGCATCACTTATACTTAATGATTTAGTCATTGCTCTTTTTTGAACTTCAGTTTTATTATCAATAACTTCTGTCGGAATAAATGATGCAAAATGCTTGTTAAATTGTTGAAGAATATCTCCGAGATTTTCGCTGTACTGAATATTAAAATATTCTCTTAGAGTTTTAGCATCAACAAAAAGTTTTAGTGAATTTGCTGGAACTAGCAGACTATCATCATGATTTTCCCGCTTTAAGAATTCTATTTTTAAAAGAGCATAATCAGGTTTCTCTTCATTCTCTGTATACAATTTAATTAATACTATATAAACTTGTTGGTTATAGTTAAACAGAAAAGAATCGATCCACCATCCTTTATCCTCCATATCTTTTTTTAAAAGTTTTAGATTGCCAAATATATTGCTGATTGCCAAAAAATACCTTTCTTATTCTCGTTTGCATCATGTCCGATGGACGGATAATGACACTTGAGTGTAACCACCTCCGTGCCTCTGACAGCCGTATCGTGTAGACCTACTGAATTTAATCGTTCTCTGCCTTGATTAACACTAATATGAAACATAATAGTCTTTCGTAGCTTCCTCCATAATATCAACACAGTCTAACTTTAATATAACCGGCCCAATCACCAATATTGTCCAATTTTTTTAATCCCCTTCTCGCCCAAGCTTTTTTCATGCTCCCGTTCACCAAAAAACTCATCATCTCTGGCCACTATTGGATCAAACCAGTCAGCTTTCTTCATTGCCCATTCAATCCAAGCCGCTGTTTCATCATCTATTTCGTCTGAACCACAGGAAGTCGCGACCGCTTTGACATAAGCTCGGATTCTACACGCAGTCTCATAGTCAAGTGCTTCATTTTCCAATGCCATTGTCCGCTCAACTTCTATATTATATCTTTTTCTCCGTTCTTCCTTCCGGCGTTCTGCTTCTGCCTGTTTACGAGCCGCTTCCTCTCTAGCTTCTCGGTCAAGGCGAACCGCTTCAGCTTCCTCATAGAGTTCGATTAGGATTTCTCCCAACCTTGATTCCACATTGACTTTATCCATGTCTCTGAAATATCTCCCCTGACGAACGCTTATTCTCAGCCTTCCATTGAATACATAGTCATACTTGCGAATCTGAGGTTCTGATGGAGTGCAGGTACTGCTGCATATCATCTTGCGCATAATCATCGTCCCGGGAAAGCGAAAACGCGTATTCAAACAGTCTTATATCGCCTACTCCACGCTTTCGCTTAATATAAAAAGCAGGTCCTTTTTCACTTCCTCGAACTTAGAAATGATAGTTTCCAGGTTTTTTCAATGTTTTGAACTTGAACGTTTGTTATTTTCCCATGCTTATACGCAATCAGCCGCTCGTCAATAATGTGATAACTCCAGCTTTCGGAGAATCTGTCTTCATTCTTGATAGCAAATCCGATCGGCAGTAAATCGTTTCTCATGCCAATACTGACGGCCATAGGAGAAATTCCCAGGTAATCCGCTGCTATTTTGCATGTGATTTTCTTGCAGTTCCTTATTTCATCATCTGAATGTTAATTTGCAAAATAAATCATCCGTGATATAGCAGAATAAAAGAGCCGGAAATTTGGTCTAATTTACAAACCAAGAGGAATCATGCAGCAGAGCAAAAAGCGGTTTTGCAAATTGATACAACGTGAGTTTGCCCATTCATTCATCCGCAGAAAAAAGCCCGCAACAACGTGGTTGCGGGAAAATAGAGAAGTAAAATCACAATCCGGATTCCGAAGCGACTGCGAAAACGGCCTCGTCATCAATTAATTCAAGTTTTTTGGCACAGCCGTAAAGCAAGCAATTGGTTGCCAGATTGTTAATCAAGCGAGGAAACCCACGAGAACGTGAAGTAATGGCCTCAATGGCCTGGGGAGAAAAAATATCATGAAGAGCGCCAGCCAACTTAAGCTGATGCAGGATGTAGTGCCTGACCTCATCTTTCGAAAGGGAATTCATCTGATAACGCATCACCACCCGTTGGGCCAGGGGCTGATTGTGACTTAACCGTAACCGTTCCATAAAATGAGGAAGGCCAACCATAATCAGTATAAACGGATTGGCAGAATCCATCGCAAAATTGAACAACAAGCTAATGTCGTTTAAAAACTGATTGGAGACCATTTGCATCTCATCCAGAATGAAAACCGGTGTCATCTTTTGGTTGTGAAACAGATGAAGCGTGGCCTGCTGGATTTGAGCAAACAGGTCGACCTTGCGAAACTTCGGCTCCTGTCCTAACCCTACGGTCAACCCCCTGTAAAAGTCAGATACGGTGACAGTAGACAAGGGAAAGTAGATGGCCTTAAACAACGAAGGATTGAGCGAGGCAGCGAAATTTCTCATCAGCGAAGTTTTTCCTGCGCCAGCCTCGCCAATCACAACGCCCATACCGCGAGTCGACTTTAAATATTCCAGTCTGGCCGTGCCTTCGGAGAATCCTTGCGAGGAAAAGAAGTGTTTGGTTTCAAGCTCTTTGCGAAAGGGCACCGACGAGAGAGAATAAAAGGATTGGAACATCACACATCCTCCTTTTGGCAGGCCAGTAAACTGCCAAAAGAAATCGCAGTCTCTTTGGGAAAGTCCCTGCGTTCCCGTTTGACTTGGGAGTTGTCCCGAAACGATACCGGCGCAGCCACACCTACCTGGATGTCATTGTCATAGATATAGACTTGCTCGGGCGACTCCGGATCATAGCGTACTTCAATCCGTTGCCCGACTAGCTTGGCCGGGACTTCAAACAAACGGTTTGACAGCGTGATCGTTGCGTCGTGCTTCACCTTACGGTATTCCCGCTTAAAAAAGAGTCGTTCCAAAGCATAGGGATCCGTATATAATCGGACAGAAGACGGCTGTGACAAAAATAAGTCAAAAGGAGACATGTCCAGTGCGGAATGCGGTTTGCGATTGTAATCGCTCTCCAGCCACTTCCAAAACTGAGCATTTAAATCATCCAGGGATTTAGGCATATTGTTGGCAAGGAGCGGGTAAAAACGACGGCGCACTGTGCCGAAAAAACGCTCAATTTTTCCTTTGCTCTGCGGATCATAAGGCTGAGTATGAGTCAGCGTAATACCAAGAGCGGCGCAAGCTAAATGAAGCTCCCTGGCATGATACACCTTGCCGTTGTCAACATAAATCATCTTCGGGACACCCCGGCGGAGAATGGACTCTTTGAGCACCGCTTTCATGGGACTAAACTTCTCCGTAAACGAGAACTGAGCAAAAGGAACCAGCCGGGAGCAGTCGTCAATAAAGGCGAACAAATGAGTTTTGAGCTTCTTGCCGCCAATCGTAAGGTAAGGGCCAATGGACATATCGCCCTGCCACAGAATATTCACCTTATCATAACTAAAGCGTTTGCGTTCCTTTAATGCTTTCTCCTCCGGCCATAAAAGCTGTTGTGATTTTAAGAGCCGGTAAACGCTGTGGTAAGACACTTTGTCAGGAGCCAACACCGTGTTCTTAACCAGCTTTTCATAAAACAGCACAACAGAAAGCTCCCTGTTTTTCTGACGCGAAGCAATAATCTGCTCCTTTAGCTCTGGTGAGATCACCCGGCTTCTCCCGCGGTCAGAACGGCCTTTGGGTTTTAAGGCCACAAATCCGCCGCGGCGATAATCGCGGAGCCAGCCCTCCAGAGTTTTCGGTGCAAATTCTTTGCGGCCATAATAGGGGACCTCATGGAACTTGGCGCAGATTTCGGACAGGTAGTCTTGTTTAGAATCGACTTGATCATTCAAAAGCGGGGCGATCAGCCCATAACGAAATAGAGCGACTTGCTCGCGATCTTCATTTGTCAATGAACACACCTCCGGTAAATGGGGAGGCTAGCCGGCTAACCTTGTACAAAAGCCATCATACCGCAACTTTCTGACCTTCGCCAGCGAAAAGTTATGTGGGAACGCACTGGTTTACGCTCAGATAGAACCTATGGTACAATGAATGTGCCATAAAAGTATGTTTGTAGTGTTGATGAAACCTTTGCGAAAGGGTTTCGGCTGTGGGGACAGTTAACATACAAACCATTTTTGTGGCTTTTTCTTTTACATCTTGCGGAGTGACTTCAGGCCAGCCCTGGTCGCGGAAAAACATCTCCAGAAATAGCAAGTTGCCATGGAATCGTCTTCGATAAAAGCGCAGTAGGGCTGAACAAATTCTTGACGTGGTTGCCTTGGCAAGAAAGATTTGTTGCAACGCGGTCACAATGAACTCCAGTGAATACTGGAAATAGGGCAGTGCAAAGGAAGGCAGCATCGATATCGTCAGTTTGCACGTTTTGCAGTAGAACCTGGCTACCGGAATCCGTTTTTCCCATTGCTCATTCAAGATATTGCGCCAATAGCTGCCATGCCGATGAATCGAGTGAACGGCTCCGCAGACGGGACACTTTTCCGGTCGAACAATTTCTAATGCCTGAAATCGGGTAATGTATTGCGTAATAGTTTCTTTAACTGTAATCAGAATCTGCAAAAAATCCGCTCCCGTTGCTGTTGTAATGTGCAATATATTATAGCAAATTGGAACGGATCTGAAAAAACGCTTCGTCCGTATGATTCTGCAATATTTTCCCCGGCCAAGGATTAGATTTTTTGCAAGCTAACAATCTGAATACTTGCCCATGCTTTTTCATCTCCGACGTTTTCCAGTATCAACTTCATTATATAATTCAAACAAACAATCATCTACAAAATATTCCATAAATCTGTTTCAACATGACAAAAAGCCGGCCAAGGTGATAAACCTCACCCCGACCGGCCCCTTTTCTGTTTCTATTCAATTATACATTCGACTTCTGTACCGTCAAGCAAACCCACCATCAATCTGTCATCGTCATATGCTACTACTTTTTCCATTAATGCAAAATATAGGTCCGTATCAAATTCATTTATTGGCTCAGCTTCAGTTATGATTTTTGAAAACTGCTTTGCTTTATAGCGCCGAAGCGGATTATCGCTTTCCCGAAGTTTTTGCCATTTGCCGAGAAAATAATCCTTGTTTTCGACCAGCGTATTAAATACATCAACAAAAGCCTGATACAAAACCCCATCGTCAATATGCCTGCTTTCGCAGCCCTTTTCCCCCTTCACCAGATATTTGCCATTGCATCTCCAGATAATTCTTCTAAGCCTTTCATCGTTTGAGTTCCATACCTTCCTGCCGAAAATCTGGCCGCAAGAGCCGCAGATGACTCTGCCTGCAAAGGGGTTGCTGGTTGTAGCATGACATACTTATCGGACGTTGATTACAACCCGTTGCTTTCCAATGATTTGGAGGACGGAGATATACCAAATCGTAAATCTGACGTATCAATGTTTTCCATTTTTTTCGTAATTTCTGGAGGATAGTCTCTATCATAGTCCCTATTATTCTCAGTATTAATTACTGCAGGAATATATTACATAGTAGAGAATATGGAATAATTGATAAAAAATGTATCGGAGGGTTGTTAATGTTTCCTGTCCGCCGACTAATGGCGCAGATATGTCTATCTCTAATTATCCTCTTGGCAATAAGTTCAGTAGTTCACGCCGAGGAATCTGCGCAGGACTTAATTCAAAAGGGTGATACTTATTTTCGCAGCAACAGCGCTGACCAAGCTATAGCCTCCTACAGTGAAGCAATCAGTGTTGCTCCTAACTCCCCCACAGCTTATTCCAAAAGAGGCATCACGTATCTACTAGCAAAGCATGACCCTGAAAGCGCCTTATCAGACCTGTCAAAATCGATAGAATTGGGATCGACTTCTGCATTCACCTACTTCTATCGAGGCACTCTATATTTCCAACGAGAATTCTTTGATCCGGCAATCAAGGATTTTACTAAGGCCATTGAGTATAAACCAGATTTCGCTGATGCTTACTCTTACCGCGGGCTGACATACTTACGCAAAGGCACACCTGCTTTGGCTGTTACTGACCTGACTAAATCAATTGAACTTAATACATATGACCCTTACGCAGATTACATCAACCGAGGAGCCGCATATAAATCTTTGGGGCTTATTGACCTTGCAATAGCGGACTTTTCCAAAGCAATCCAGATGAAACCGCAAGGGGCCGAAGGATATATTTCTCGAGGAAATAGCTACATGCTTGCCGGTAAACCACTTTCGGCTGCAGATGATTACAATTACGTGATAAGACTAAAACCCAACGAGCCATCCACTTATAATTATCTGTCTTATGCTTTTGAAGATGCAGACTGTTTTGACAAAGCTATTGAGGCAAATGATAATTATCTCAATAAAGTATCTTCACTGAACAATCCTTCCGTCAACGATGCCAATACTCGGGTGAAATATTTACAAGATCTAAAAGCCGCGCTGACGTCTGCTAAAGAAAAAAAAACGAAGCTTCCCCCAAGCACAACTGCAGTTGATGGTAGCGTTGTAAACAGTATAGAAAGACAAGCCATTGTCAGTGGCGTCTCACTCATGGAAGCCTATAACTCCAAAGATTTGAATAAGGTTCGAGCTGTGCAATTGGAGACACGATACCTTCCAGACGACCAGATAAATAAATTTTTAGGCAATTCCAAGGACTGGACCCTGCAGGCTGTTGAAGTTCTCTCATCTACGGAGACAAGGATCACCGCCAGAATGGTTTTCTCCAGGGAAACAAGCAACCAAAACTACCTTGGCAGAAACTTTTCTTACACTATACACCTCGCCACACTATGTTTTATGGATGGGCAGTGGCGGTTCATTCGTTTACCAAAGGAAAGGGGTCTGGATCTCTTTTCGACAATGCAAGTAGCTGAAAAATCAGCCAAACGATTCGGTGTTGATGACCTATCTAAGTGGACTGGTCTATCAAAATAATTTATACGTGATCTCAATGGCAGCATTGGGATCACTAGGAAAACCCTAAATCCGACGAAATGTGTTATCTTACGGACATTAATTTCTATATCTTCAATATCTTCCAATCTCGGACTAACGTAAATTAACCTATTGCTAATAAGATTTCACCATTATGGAGCACCTCGACCCGATTCATAACGTTGATTTGTAGCGACACAATGGCAACCGCATTAGCATCAAAATTAATATTGGCAATAAGCTCAACGTTACAGTATTCGCAAAGAGCCAAGTGACCGCTATAGTCGCCTAAATTCGATAAGTGAAAGGAATTTATAAATACAACCCAGTGCAAATTATCTTCACCGTCAAAATAGGCGTCGCGGCCGCTAATCCCATCGTCATAGGGCAGGGTAACATCATGTCACTCCCAAGCCCCGTTTTGCAAAATGCGAATGACTGCCGCCCCTGCTCCCGGGAAAGATAGCAGGCAAAATTTATTCTGACTGTACACAAGGAACGTATCGCGGGAATTGTTGAGGAAGAAGTCATCAGGCGCATTGTATTCAGCTATAATTGTCAACCCGGCGTTTCTAACATCCCTAATTCTGTAGAAGGTATTGGCGGCATTATTTTCGTCACCAACTACTTCCACAATAACCTCTTCCTTGTTTCATTGATCGGCGCTTCGCCGGCAATCGTCCTGGCTTTTATCCAAAATAAGTGGTATTAATAGGGGCAGCAATTGTCATGGCGGCTCCCCAAGCGCCGAAGGTCCCCGCGCTGCCGGCGTTGTCGGGAGCCAGCGTCCACTTGTCATAATTTTTTATCGCGACGATTTCCTCGGTACTGTGGTCGGAACTAAGGCCGGACGTAATAGTATCATATCGCGAAAGTATACAGTATTGCGTCTTTCGGTCATGGCAGCCTTCGTTTTATGGTTTTTCAATATCCGCATACTTGATTTGGATGCTATCCCGCAGGAGAAACACATCATTTGCCGAACGTGTCTGCTCAATGTAGCGTTTCGCAATAACGTCGGCGTACTTTTCATCCAGCTCAAGGCAATAACAAATCCGGTTCGTTTGCTCACAGGCGATCAAGGTGGAGCCGCTGCCTCCGAAAGGATCAAGAATGATGCAGCCTAAGCTTATAGATGTCTTCTTTTTGAGTAGGTGTCATGATGCAGCCCCTTTCTCATTCGCGATTACCGCTAAACCGGTTCGCAAAATAAAAAAACACGTTGGAACCATGTACTTACAAGGTCCGCGTGCTAAAAAACGACGGGTATTCGTATCCCCCGGCCTATTTATTATGCGAAATTTTGCGTGATGGTGGGCGGCGGTCTGGAAGGGGTAAGGTTGTAGAGATTTTACCCCCTTACCCCCTGGGCTGACAGGCGTTTTTTCGTGTATTTGTTGGCGCTGTTTGCTATACTTTTACACTTAATAGTGGTAGGAGGGGTGTCGGTCACTCGCCTGGGTTTTGACGTCATGGCATTTCTTACATAGCGGCTGCCAGTTTGTCTCGTCCCAAAAAAGAGTTTGATTTCCACGATGGGGTTTGATGTGATCCACCACGGTGCCTGCTGTTGTCTTACCTTCTCTTTGGCACTGTACGCACAGTGGATTCGCTTTCAAGAATTCTTTTCTGGCCTTTTGCCATTGGCTGCTGTAGCCACGCTCATGGGCGCTCGCCCTGTCACTGGTGTGCAGTTTAGCGTGAAGATCACAATAGTCGTTATCGGTCATCAGGGGACAGCCCGGATGTTTGCATGGTTTCTTGGGTTTCATTGGCATAAACATTAGCCACCTTTGCGTAAAGAAAAGCCCTCAAAGCTTGCTGCTCCAAGGACTTTCCTCGTTTTGATTATTCTCCCATGATATAATCTTACACCCTAATAACACCTCAAAACGGACATTGGCGGACATTTTATAATTATTTATTTTTGCAGCACAGAAAACCCATGACCATATAAGATTTTGTTCTTCCCCGCGGCCCGGCTAATGACCAGTCATCTGACCAAACACGATTCACCTTCAGTCAAATTTATTGCATTTTCTTGATTTCTTTGTTATTATTATTTCAGGGATTATTATCTCTGTCCCTGCATATTCTATAATGGAGATGACTATTATGTTGGCAAAAACTATGGAGCGTGATCATATGGATAGAAAAATCATCAGCGTTTCGCCAAAGCGCCAGATAACTATCCCGCTTAAATATTTTAAACAACTTGCTCTCGAAACCGAAGTCGAATGCTTTGTGCAAAATAATTCGCTTGTTATTCGCCCCATTCGTAACGACCAAGCTGAATTTTCCGTGGAAATCTTAAAAGACCTTGTAGCTCAAGGTCTATCTGGTGATGAGCTTATTCGTCAATTCGAAGTTGAAAATAAGAAGATAAAGAAGGCTATCGGCATCATGGTAGAGGAATCGGAACGCATCGCTTCTGGCGAAATTCCAGCGGCTTCTTTTGACGACGTGTTTGGCAAGGAGAACTAACTATGTACGAAATGCTGTTCAGTCCCGCCGCAGAACGCTATTTCAAGAAACTTAAAGACAAGCAATTGCTCACAAAATTTAAGGGCGCCTTACTCCTCATTAAAGAAAACCCGTATATTGGTCAAGCCAAGCGTGGGGATTTATCCGGTATTTATGGTTATGATGTTTACTACGACAAGACCAACTACGAAATTGCGTACTCCATTTTTGAAATCGATGGCAAAAAAGTAGTTGTCTTACTTGCCGGCACTCGCCAAAATTTCTATGAAGAACTTAAGCGCTTAATAAAAACTGATACCAAGAGATAAAAAGTCCTTAAAGCTTGTTTGCTCTAAGGACTTTTCTCATTTTGATTATTTTCCCATGATACAATTCTACACCCTGAAAACACCCCAAAACGGACATTGGCGGACATTTTACAAATAATTTAGTTCAGCCGCCACAGAGTAGACGATGTACTGCTTCCAGCGCCGGATTGTCCGCTCATCCACACCCAACTTATAGGCAAGCCCGGCGGTTGTATACCGGCTTTGCCAATACTCTTCCATGATGGACTGCTTGTCGTGACATAACCGATGATAGGTTTTTTCAATCGCTTTTTGGATTTTCTCAAGTTCAATAATTTTTCGATCCATACTGATTTTGACTGCTTTACTGGCCGTACTGTTGCCGACGGAATTGCTCCGGCCTTCCTGCTTTTCCGGCGTTTCCAGGATAATATCGTTTTTCAGCCGGCTGAGCTCTTTCAGGTTATTTTTATACTGGCGAATTTCCTGCTCGACGTACTTGAACGTGTTTTTACTCAACCGATGCTTTTTGATGCACACAGCCACATATTCCTCATGGCAAAGTTGCGAAACGTCTATCCTAACCTGATGCGCTTGGAGTACGACAACAGGCGCACACAGGCAGCGAGTTCTCTCGAAACCGTAGCGTCCACGGAAAAGAAAACGCCCTCTCAGCTATTCGGGGAACTGTTCGAAATGCAAAACGGGCAGCCGATGAGCGAAGAGCAATCGAAATACGTTACAAACCTGTTCAACGAAATCTGGGAGGTGGTGGCGAACTCATGAGACCTCTCAAACTGACGATGTCCGCCTTTGGCTGTTATGCAGACAAATAAACTGTTGATTTTGAAACGCTTGGCAATGAGGGGCTATACCTCATCACCGGCGATACTGGAGCGGGAAAGACAACGATATTCGATGCCATCACCTTCGCTCTCTACGGAGAAACGAGCGGAGATAACAGGAAAGCAGAGATGCTTACAAAACCTTTCAAGACCGGGTTAAGAAGGACGCGAACGGACTCGTCGCGGAAATTAAAGAGCAAAGGCGCAGCTATGAATATACCCTTGGTAATGTCCAAGTAGATGCGAGTGACTATGAAAGCACGCAAAAGCTGTCCGATGCCAGGTCGGGGCTTGTATTGGCGGAAGATGTCATCGAGTGGCTGACACAGATTATTTCTGCCGACAATGAAGCGTTCGCTGCAAATGAGAAACTGCTGGAAGAAGTCGGTGTTAAGCTGGCTGAAATAAACCAGAGGGTCGGACAAGCGGAGCAAGATAAGAAAGCGCGTGACACTTTGAAAGCGGCGCAAGACCGTCTCCCGTCAGAGACGCTGGGTCTGAACGAGGCTGAATCAGCTTTGAATGCAGGGAAAGCAAAACTGCCCGAATGTGAGGTCGTAAAATCGCAAATTGCTGAAATAGAACGATCGTTGCCTAAGTATCAGGAACTGCAAAATCTTATCGATACGATTAAGGCAAACGTGGAAAAGCTATCTGTCGAAAAGCAAAATGTTGAAGACTTACAAAAGCAGCAAATCTCCGATACATCTGCCCTTGAGGCCGCAAAGGCGGAACTCAAGTCTTTAGCGGATGCCGAAGTCAAAGCCGAAACATTGCGTAGCCAACAAGAAAAACTGACCGCAAAGCAGAGCAGCCTTGGCGCGTTTACCGCTTCGCTCGATGGTTATAGCAGAATACGCTCTGAACTCAAAGCGGCACACGACGACTATACTGCAAAGTCTACAATTGCAAAGACTAAGCGGGATGAATATGAAACTCTGAACAAGGCTTACCTGGACGAGCAAGCTGGGATATTGGCGGTAGAACTAATAGATGGGCAACCCTGCCCAGTTTGCGGCTCAATCGAACAATCCTACACCTGCGGTTTTATCCGTCAAGGCTCCTACAAAGGCGGTGCTTGATAATGCAAAGAAAGCCGCAGAAACCCGCAGAATCAGAAGCAACTACTGCCAGCGGCTTGGCAAGCAATTTGAAAGGGCAAAGCGGCACAAAGCGAGATGAAATCACCGCCACAGCAACAACACTATTGGGAGACACTTCGTTCGACGAGATACCGCAGGTTTTGGAGAGCGCGCTAACTGAGATTAAAACAGAACTTGTGGGAATCATCGAACAACTCGCTGAACAGGAGAAAAGAACGGCTCGTAAAAAGGAACTTGACAAAGCGATACCTGCTTCTGAGAGTAACCTTGTCAAAATCGGTGAGGCGCTGGGCAAGTCCAAGGAGCAAGTCGCTGCTCTGACCACACAGATAGACTCCGACGACAAAGCAAGAGAAAAGCAGGCTGCGGAACTCAAATTCAAGAATGAGGCCGATGCCAAAGCGGAAATCTCCACGCTCAATGGAAAGAAAAAAGGCTACGAGGATGCCCTCCAATCATTACCAGACCACATATGATACAGCAAAAATGAAGGCAGACGGCACGGCAACGGAGATACAGACGTTACAAGCACAGCTTGCCGATTCGCAGCCGCTGGATTTAGATGCGCTAAAACAAGAAAAGGACTCCACCGAAAGCGCACAGCGTAGCTTGAGCGAAAGTAACCGTGTTGTCAGCACTCGTAAGTCCGCTAACCAAACCGCGCTGAATGCCATTAACAAAACGGCAAAAACTATCATCGAACTCGAAGCCCGTTACAAGTGGTTGAAAGAAATCTCCGACACGGCAAACGGAGATATTAGCGGCAAGGAAAAAATCAAACTGGAAACCTATATCCAAGCTGCGTACTTCGACAGGATAATTGCACGGGCGAATCTTCGACTACTGCAGATGTCAAACAGCCAGTTCGAGTTAAAGCGGCGGGATGTAAGCGGCAAGCAGGGACAAAGCGGGTTAGACTTGAATGTTATCGACCACTACAACGGTACGGAGCGTGATGCTAAAACACTCTCAGGTGGTGAGTCGTTCATCGCCGCACTGTCGCTTGCACTCGGCCTTTCCGACGAGATACAGAACAATGCCGGAGGCATACGGCTTGACTCGATGTTCGTTGATGAGGGCTTTGATTCATTAGACGATACAAAGCTGTCGCAAGCAATGCAGGCGTTGATGAATATATCGCAGACCAACCGCCTCATCGGGATAATATCCCACGTTTTCGGGCTTGATGAGAAAATCGGACGCAGAATCGCCGTGACCAAAGATCGCACGGGAGGAAGCAGAGCCGAGATTATCCTGAACTGATGGTGAACCATAGAATGCCTACAAACCCTATAAGAATCTCCGGCATCGGCAAGAATTTGGCTCATTTTATACGTCGGTACAATTTATTTTACCATTTACAAAACGTCATACGCCGTATTCTGGAATACTATTTTATGCAGCTTTGCGGCTATGACGGCGTAAACATCCGCAAAGGAGTTTTGGCAGATAACGATAATTTTGTGAGCAATTTATAATTATCCATTGGGAAGGGTGGCTATGACCATAAAATCAGAAGAATTCAAGACCGCGATGTCCGCCGTCCGTGAGCGGATAGCTGCCGCGAAGCGGCGCGGAACACATAGCGGCTTTATTGATTACCACGGCTGCACCTCCGTGTGCAACGAACTTATAGCCATTCTTGAAGACGCAGGGAAAGCCGCCGAGCGTGGCGACTGCGCGTACGCCTATTCCGTTGCCGCCCTTGTTCTCGTCAACTGCGCCAAACTTGCCGGCTCTGCCGATGACAGCGCGGGCGGCATTACCGATACGCGAAGTTATGTTGAGGGCGTTTTGAAAAAAGCTTGCTCCGGCGTGGAACGCGGCTCTGCCGAAGCTGAATTCATATTTCTCCAGTCCCTGAAAGACAGCCGGAACAAGGCGTTTGACGGTTGGGACGAATTCGCCTACGACCTGCTCCTGCCAACTGCCGAACTGGCAACTGCCAAGAATGTCAATAAGTTGTACGCTGTCCTAGATGAGTTTGACGCAAAGCTCTCTCAGAAAGAGTATTCTTCCTGGCACCAGGAAAGCGACTGTCTCGTCCGCCTTACGGCGATTACAGCGATTGACGGAGAGCAAGCCGCCGAAAAGTTCGTATCCGACAATATTCAATACGACGGCATACGCCGTATCGCTATCTGCAACGCTCTGGATAAGAGCGATTTTCACCGTGCGGAAAGGTTGTGCCGCGACAAAATCAACTCTACTGACCGCGCCTATCACTGGACACGGGAATGGTACGATATACTTTTCGAGGTGTACTCCAAGTCCGGCGACAAAGAGCGGCGAGCAGAACTTGCGGAAGACCTGCTACTCGGCAAGCACGATACGAAATATTACACCATTCTTAAACAACTGCTTTCCGAAAAAGGCGTATGGACAACGGAGTACCCGTCGATTTTAGCAAAGCTTGCCCAGAACCTGCCATACAATATGTACATGGGCATTCTGTCCAAAGAAGGTGAAACCCGGCGATTGCTTGAACAACTTATAATCCACCCGTCCGAGATTTTCACATATGGTAAGCAACTGTCCACAGATTTTCCGGCAGAAACCTATGACCTCTGCCTTAACGAAATCCGCAAACAAGCTGCCGAAGCTGACAACCGTATAAAGTACAAGCAGGTCTGCGGTAATATAAAGAAGCTGTTTGATTATGGTGGCAATAATGAGGTGAGCCGCATCATTGAAGAGCTAAAAGCAAAGTATCCCCGGCGCCCTGCGATGATCGAGGAATTGGATGGATCGGCGGTAAGGCTGGCGAAGAAGAGATAACTTTTCCGCGAAACTTCTATGTTGTAAAATATTTTTACTCCCTCCAAAAATTCCTTGTACTAACTGTTCTGCAATGGCTCTTAAATACCAAAAGTGCTTCGGCCCATATCCTCTCATGAACCGAAGCACTTTTTTAATTCTCTCCAGTGTAAAACTATTGACCGGCAAGCCCAAACTGCCAAGCTATATATTTCCACCACTATACCCCCACCCCCTCGGCGGGGCTAATTTCGTGTAGGGGGTGCCGACCCTCAACAAGTGTTCGCCCCCGTTTTGTACGTCCACGAGAACATAAAACACACTTATTAAAATTTCCCGAAATCCGCGAACCCCTAATATCTATGGGCTTTTCGCCTCTATCACCGCGACTGACTCCACATGATAAGTGTGTGGAAACATAGCCACAGCCTGAATTCCCAAGTAACAAAATCTCCTTAGGACAATACCGCCAAATCCCTGGCGAAGGAAGCGTGTGATTGCAGGAAACAAACATACACTATGCTGCGGTTCCATGCGCATAAATGTCTCCAGAACCCAGCAGTCGCAGCCGGTGCGGGGAGAGCTTACAACGGCAGGAACCTCCCGGTTTTGATGACATTTATATGTTGATACTTCTTTCTTCAGCAGTTCAGTGTTATTCATCTCTATTGGCATTTACCTGACGAATTCTCGTTTCGCCCTTTCCATAACACTCACGAAACCAAAAAAAGCCCCGCAGGCAACAAACCCGCGAAGCTTCTTGGTTTCCTGGCAGGGGCAGTAGGACTTGAACCCACAACCAACGGTTTTGGAGACCGCTACTCTACCAATTGAGCTATACCCCTATGATTGGAGCGGAAAACGAGATTCGAACTCGCGACCCTCGCCTTGGCAAGGCGATGCTCTACCGCTGAGCTACTTCCGCATTTAATGGCGACCCTGAACGGATTTGAACCGTCGATCTCCGCCGTGACAGGGCGGCATGTTAGACCGCTACACCACAGGGCCGCTTGGCCGATATGTCCTCGACGGAATATAATATTATCATGCTTTCTGTATAATTTCAAGACCTTTGATCGGCTATTGTTCAAAAATATTATCATATTACTCAGGATACTTCTTTGTTTTGAAGACATGCTATATAAGTGATACCCAAAACTTCTTGGCGACAGGTAATTTATACCGATAGATGATCTGGGACTGCGAAAAACTTTACACACCCTAAGTGAACTACCAAGCAAAGTAATGCTAAAACATATTGCGGCGAAATGGCGTCCTTACCGGACGATTGCCAGTTGGTATTTTTCTATATTTTCCGGCTGCCGCGTTTGGTGATGGGGATGCCTTTCCGGCAAAGGGGGCAGTCGTCGGATTGATAGGTTGGAACGGTGAGATTAAGCAGTGCTTTGGCCAGGATGCCAAAGTCAGCTTTACCACCGCTGCGGTTTACCAACATACCTACGCCAACCGGCACCCCGCCGTGCTCCCGTACTACATCCAGAACTTCCTGAACCGAGCCCCCGGTAGTTACAATGTCCTCTACAATGAGTACCCGCTCTCCGGGTTTAATCACAAAACCACGCCGCAGCGTCATTTTGCCATTTTCCCGCTCGGTGAAAATGGCCCGGGTGCCAAGGGATTTTCCCACCTCATGAGCGAGAATAATGCCCCCTGTCACAGGGCCTACCACCAACTCCACATTGTCGTTTCGATACAGTTCAGCCAGTTGCCGGCATAGCTTTTCAGTATGTTGAGGATACTGAAGAACTTGAAATTTCTCCACATATAAGGGACTATGGAGTCCCGAAGTTAATAAAAAATGTCCTTCCAAGATTGCGCCGGTATCTATAAATAGCTGGCGCACTTCATTTTCGTCCACTTACTTAGCCCCCATTTCCTGTAAAATAGCCATTGCCGCCGTTCGTGGATCATCAGCCGCCGTGATTGGCCGTCCCACTACCAGGTAATGTGCGCCGGCTGCAAGAGCAGCCGCCGGTGTTGCCACCCGGCTTTGATCATTCAACGCCGCTCCCTGTGGTCTTACACCCGGAGTAACAATTATGAACTCTTTGCCGCAAACTTTTCGTATTTGCTCCGCTTCCTGCGGTGAAGCCACCACTCCGTCCAATCCCGCCTGCCGCGCCAGTTGCGCCAGGTGAATCACCTGATCCCGAATACTCCGCTGGTAACCAAGAGCTGCCCATTCCGCGCCGCTAATGCTGGTCAACACCGTGACAGCTATTAATTTGGGTCTGGTCACATTCAACTGTGCCGCCGTCTCGCTTACCGCTTTCGCCGCCGCTTGCATCATCGACAGGCCGCCAACCGCATGGACATTAAACATAGAGACGCCCAACCCGGTCAGCGCCGCGGCGCTTTGCGCCACCGTATTAGGAATGTCATGAAGCTTCAGATCCAAAAATACATCCTTGCCCTGCCTGCGCAAATAATCAACCGCCGCCGTCCCCACGTTATAAAAGAGCTGCATTCCCACTTTATAGTATCCTACAGCATCCCCCAGTAATTCAACAAGTCGCTCAACGTCATCAAGCTTGTCATAATCCAGAGCAACGATCAATCGTTTATCCATATACTTTCACATCCTATATACCGGTTAGTTACAGTATACCTAATTGCTCAGACTTTCTAGGGCCGCGAACTGCTTAGAAATCGTTAGATACCGTTGCATATGAAAAAAATTTATTGCAACGAGTTTGCTAATTACGGTTCTACTATCATAGTCAGACCGTCTAGGCGTGACGAGTACTGGAACGCAAGTGTACTGGGATGTACGCTGGAGTGAAGCACGCAGGAACAACAACGCAGATGACGGTTTATAAGCAGTTCCCTACTTTACCGACGATTTCCCCCACATGTGTAAGGCCGCGTTCCATTAGATAATCCCGTATGCCTTCGGCAACGTTCACCGCCGCATAAGGATTAATGAAATTTGCCGTTCCAACTGACACCGCGCTCGCCCCGGCCAGAAGAAATTCAATGGCATCGGCGGCAGTCATGATCCCGCCCATACCGATAACCGGCACATGGACTGCCTGGGCTACTTGCCATACCATTCTGACCGCTACCGGCTTGACTGCCGGACCGGATAGGCCGCCAACGGTATTCCCCAGCACCGGCTGCCAGGAATGAATATCGATAGCCATACCAAGAAGAGTATTAATAAGGGATATGGCATCTGCACCGGCAGCCTCCACCGCTTTGGCCATAACAACAATGTCGGTGACATTAGGCGAAAGCTTGGCAATCACCGGTTTATTGGTCTTCACTCTTACTGCCCCAACTACCTGGGCGGCGCTGTCCGGGCAGGTGCCGAAGGCAATACCGCCTTGTTTCACATTGGGACAAGAGATATTGATTTCCAGACCGGCAACGTCCGGCAGGTTTAACCTGGCAGCCAATTCACCATATTCTTCCACAGTGTTGCCGGCTATGTTCACAATAACGGGAACCTGGGATTGCGCCAATTGGGGCAGAATCTGATTGACAAATTCTTCGACGCCGGGATTTTCCAAGCCAATGGAGTTCAACATCCCGGCCGGGGTTTCGGCAATTCGCCGCCCGCTGTTACCGGCTCTCGGAACTAAAGTAGTGCCTTTTACCACAATAGCACCTACTTGCTTTAAATCTATAAAATCAATAAATTCCAGTCCAAAGCCAAACGTCCCGGATGCCGTCATAACCGGTGTCTTCATTTTTATGCCGGCGATCTCCACAGCAAGCATATCCTTAGCGCAGCTCACCAAATCACCTCCCCGGCCCAAAAAACCGGTCCGTCAGTACACACCTTGCGGCGTTTTCCTCCCTGAACGGCACAAGTACAGGAAAGACACGCGCCTATACCGCAAGCCATATATTCTTCCAACGACACCTGGCAGGGTATATCAAATTCCCGGGCGATTTTAACCACACCGCTTAACATGGCCTGAGGCCCGCAGGCGTAAATTATATCGTATTTTACTTTAGTCAATAGTTCCGGCAGCAGATCGGTTGTAAATCCCCGCCGGCCAATACTGCCGTCATCCGTAGTGATATGTGTATGTTGGCATACATTATTGAAAATATCAGGCCAGAACAGTTCTTGTTCGTTACGGCCTCCCATCAACACTTCCACAGGCCGGGGACAGAGGGTCCGCGCCAGCATAACCAGCGGTGCAAGTCCCATACCGCCCCCGACTAACAGCGGTTTCTCTCCCTGGATACTAAAGCCGGTTCCCAAAGGGCCCATGCAATCAACAAAATCCTCGCAATCAAGTCGGGCCAGCAAAGCAGTTCCCTGACCGACAATCCTATAAATCAGCGTTATTGTTCCGGCAGCGGCATCAGCATCGGCAATACTAAACGGCCGCCGTAAAAGCGGATAGAAACTGTCAGCCACTCGCAGATGTACAAACTGTCCGGCCTGAACCTCCCTGGCAATTTCGGGGACTGACAGCTCCAGTTTCTTTACCATTCCGGTAATACTTTCCTGCCGTACAACGCTAGCCAGAACAACGGTTTTAGACACGGGTCTCGCCTCCGGCCACGTAGTCTTGTAAAGCCAGCACATAGATAAAACGGCCCTGGCGCATGATATTAAGTATGTCCAGTACGGCCCAGGCTGTATCCATTGAAGTCAGGCACGGCAGTGAGTGCTCGACTGTTGCCCGGCGGATTTTAAACCCGTCGCTTTCGGCATCCCGCCCTTTGGTGAGAGTATTGATTACCATGTTGATTTTCCCGGCCTTAATAAGCTCAATGATCTGCGGCTGCTGCTCGTGAATTTTAGGCACCATCGCCACATTCAGGCCAATGGAGCGCAGATACTCGGCGGTACCGCTGGTGGCAATCAGTTCGTATCCCATTTTGGCAAACTCCGCGGCAATCTCACCTGCTTCCGTTTTATCCTTGTCCGCTGCCGTAAATAGTATGGACCCGTTTTGCGGCACATTCATGCCCGCGCCAATGATACCTTTATACAAGGCTCGGGAGTATTCATAGTCGATACCCATTACCTCGCCGGTGGACTTCATTTCCGGTCCGAGTGAAATATCTACCTGCAGCATTTTCGCAAAAGAGAAGACAGGCACTTTTACCGCCACATACGGTTTTGCCGGCAGCAACCCTGAACAGTACCCCAGCGAGGACAGGCTCTGTCCCATGGCAACACGGGTGGCGACATTCACCATTGGAATATCCGTCACTTTGCTCAGAAAAGGAATGGTCCGGCTGGACCTCGGGTTTACTTCCAGTACGTAAACTTCTTCGTCAACGACAACGTATTGAATATTGATAAGTCCTTTAACTTTAAGGCTACGAGCCAAACGGCCGGTGTAATCCACAATAGTGTCAATCACTTTGGGTGAAAGGGTTTGCGGCGGATATACGGCAATACTGTCGCCGGAATGAACGCCCGCCCGCTCCACGTGTTCCATGATACCGGGAATCAATACATCTACCCCATCGGCAATGGCGTCAACTTCCACTTCAGTCCCCTGCATGTACCGGTCAACCAGTACAGGATGCTCCGGCGATGCTTTTACCGCCCGTTCCATGTAGTTGATCAATTCATCTTTATTATAGACGATTTCCATGGCCCGTCCCCCCAAAACATACGACGGGCGAACGACTACCGGATAACCGACACCGGCGGCCGCCTCTACCGCCTGGGAAGCATCGGTTACAGTCACCCCTAACGGTCGGGGAATATTCAATTGTTCTAAGAGTTCATCAAATTTCTCCCGGTCTTCCGCCCGGTCAATGTCTTCTACGCCGGTGCCAAAAACCCGGACTCCCGCTTCTGCCAGCGGCCCCGCCAAATTAATCGCCGTTTGGCCGCCAAACTGAACTATAACACCCGCCGGTTTCTCTTTATCAATAATATTTAATACATCCTCGGTTGTCAGCGGTTCAAAGTAAAGACGGTCCGAAGTGTCAAAGTCGGTACTGACTGTTTCCGGATTATTGTTTACGATAACGGACTCGATACCCATGTCCCGCAGCGCCCATACAGAATGGACCGAGCAATAGTCGAACTCAATGCCTTGTCCGATTCGAATCGGCCCCGAACCAAGCACCATTACTTTGCGTTCCCCGCTTGCCTCAACCTCGTCTTCTTGCGCGTAAGTCGAGTAGTAATATGGAGTCTCGGCGGCAAATTCCGCCGCACAGGTATCAACCATTTTATAGGCGGGCAAAATACCGTTCGCTTTGCGCAACTCCCGGATTTCAAAGACATTTTTGCCGGTCAGTTCAGCAATCTTCCGGTCGGCAAACCCTAGCTTCTTGGCTGCCGACAACACACTGGGGGTTATCGTTTCAATAATTTGTTTTTCCATTTCAACAATATTTAATATCTTGGTAAGAAAGAACCGGTCGATAGCCGTAACCTGGTAAATCTCGTCGATAGTAATACCGCGCCTCAGCGCTTCAGCAATCACAAAAGCCCGCTCGTCATTTGCCAGAGTAAGCTTTTCCCTGACTTCGTCCGTAGCCAGCTTGGCCAATTCCGGAATTTGAAGATGGTAAAGGCCAATTTCCAGCGAACGTATTGCCTTTAACAGAGCACCCTCCAAGGTGCGGTCAATGGCCATAACCTCGCCGGTGGCCTTCATTTGGGTGCCTAAAATACGGTCGGCGAAACTAAATTTATCAAACGGCCAGCGGGGAAACTTGACCACAACATAATCGAGCGTAGGTTCATGACAGGCCTTGGTTTCACCGGTGACAGCATTAGTAATTTCATCCAAGGTATACCCGATGGCGATTTTGCTGGCTACTTTCGCGATGGGATACCCGGTTGCCTTGGAAGCTAAAGCACTGGACCGGCTTACCCGGGGATTTACTTCAATAACATAGTATTTGGCGCTCTTGGTGTCTAAAGCATATTGCACATTGCAGCCGCCCTCAATGCCGAGAGCCCGGATTATCTTGAGGGAAGCGCTACGGAGCATCTGATATTCATAGTCGGTAAGCGTCTGGGATGGTGCTACGACAATACTGTCGCCGGTATGAACGCCAACCGGATCAAAGTTTTCCATGTTGCAAACAGTGATGCAGTTATCCGCCGCATCCCGCAGAACCTCATATTCCACCTCTTTCCAGCCGGCAACACTGCGTTCAATCAGCGCCTGCCCGATTAAACTGTATTTGAGTCCACGGTTGGTGATATCCCTAAGTTCGTCGTCGTTATGAGCAATCCCGCCGCCGGTGCCGCCCAGGGTATACGCCGGACGGACAATAAGCGGGTAACCGATTTCTTGCGCAAACTTAAGAGCGCTGTCTATATCTTCAACAATGGCACTCTCCGGCACGGGTTGCCCGATCAGTTCCATAGTGGCTTTGAAAAGTTCCCTGTCTTCCGCCTTTTTGATAGCTTCCAGGGGAGTACCCAGAAGTTCAACCCTGTATTTATCAAGCACTCCTCTTGCTGCTAGTTCCACCGCCAAATTGAGTCCGGCCTGGCCGCCTAATGTGGCCAACAAACCGGCCGGCCGCTCTTTGGCAATGATTTCCGTAAGGTATTCCGGCGTTAAGGGTTCAATATAGACCCAGTCGGCAATATTGGCATCCGTCATAATTGTGGCCGGATTGCTGTTGACTAATACTACTTCCAGTCCTTCTTCCTTTAAGGACCGGCAGGCCTGAGTGCCGGCATAATCAAATTCCGCCGCCTGACCAATGACGATGGGGCCTGACCCGATAACCATAACCTTGCGCAAATTCTTCTTGATTGGCACCGTTAGTTCCCCCCCGCCTGGTTCATTTCTTTATTTAAAAGCATCATAAATTCTTTAAACAAATATGTATTGTCGTCAGGACCGGGAGCAGCTTCCGGGTGATACTGCACGGAAAAGATCGGCAGGCCCTTGTGGCGCATCCCTTCCACCGTACCGTCATTAACAGCCCGGTGAGTTATAGTCACGTCTAATCCTGCCAATGACTCTTCTTCAACCGCATAACCATGGTTCTGGGAAGAAATATATACGCGTCCGGTAGCTAAATCTTTTACCGGATGATTGGCTCCCCGGTGGCCGAATTTGAGTTTGTATGTATTGCCGCCAAGAGCTAGCGCCAACAACTGGTGGCCCAAACAGATTCCGAAAATGGGCTTTTTACCAATTAGCTCCCGTACTGTATTTACTTCTGCCGCCAAGTCTTTCGGATCTCCGGGTCCATTGGACAGAAATATTCCCACAGGATTTAAAGCCAAAATTTCCTGCGCGCTTGTATGAGCAGGAACAACAGTTAAATCGCAGCCTGCTTTAGCTAAAGAATTGAGTATATTGCGCTTAATGCCATAATCGACAACCACCACGTGGGGTCCCTGACCGGCGATGCGGTAAATCTCCTTCGTGGTGACTTCTTTCACTACTTCGATCTCTGGCGGTGTGCCAAACAACTTGTCAATCTCGGTCTGAGTGGCGCCTGCCGGCACAATTACGCCCCGCATGGTGCCGTGGGACCGGATTCGCCGGGTGATAGCCCGGGTATCAACCCCATAGATGCAAGGAATATTACGGGACCTAAGATAACTTACCAGCGAATCTTCCGCTTGCCAACTGCTGGGGTTACCGCAGATTTCACTGATAACAAAGCCCCGGACAAAAGATTGCCCGGCTTGGTCAAAAACTTTGGCCACACCGTAATTACCAATCAGCGGATATGTCATCGTGACAATTTGCCCGCAATAAGACGGGTCGGTCAGCACTTCCTGGTAACCGGTCATGCCGGTATTGAACACTACCTCGCCCTTGCCGACGGCACTGTTTTCTGAAATAAGGTTGCCATGAAAAACACTGCCGTCTTCCAAAATCAGTTTGCCTTTCATTCTAATACCTTCCCATTTTTCATGATAATTTTACCGTTTACTATTGTTGTCACTGCTTTTCCTTTTAATTTTTTGCCATCGAACGGGGTATGTCTGCCCCGGGTGTAAAACTTGCTGCTATCCACAGTCCATTCCAGTTCGGTGTCAATTATGGTAATATCCGCCGGCGCTCCCGGCTCGATTTTACCGGCTGCCAGCCCCAATATACGCGCCGGGGCGCAGGACATCCTATCGATAATTTCCGTCAGTGTGAATTGACCGCTGTGATATAACCCGGTGAGTATAATCCCTATCGCCGTTTCCAGCCCGGCAAAACCGCTTGGCGCATACCGAAATTCCACATCCTTGTCTTCAAAAGCATGGGGAGCGTGGTCAGTAGCAATTACATCAATTGTACCATCTTTTACCCCTGCCAACAACGCTTCCACGTGTTCGTCGGACCTAAGGGGCGGATTCACCTTCGCCGCAGTATTGAAATGAGTTAGCGCGGCATCGGTCAGGGTAAGATGATGCGGCGTAGCTTCAGCCGTTACATTGACACCGCGCCGTTTGGCTTGGCGTATCAGTTCCACCGCGCCCTTGGTGCTTACATGAGCAATATGAAGGGGAGATCCCGTATATTCTGCCAGCAAAATATCCCTGGCTACCGCGATATCCTCGGCTACTGCCGGCCGCCCTTTCAGTCCCAGCATGGCCGACACCGCGCCCTCATGCATAAATCCTTCCCCCGCCAGAGCTTCATCTTCGGCATGGGAAATAATCCGACAGCCAAACATGCCGGTATATTCAAGCCCCGTGCGCAGGATTTTTGCACTGTTAACATAATGTCCGTCATCCGAAATGGCGACGGCGCCGACTTGAATCATGTCACCGATTTCGGCCAGTTCTTTGCCTTCCTGGCCTTTAGTCAGCGCCCCGATGACTTTTAGATTTACAACTCCTTCCGTTTGTCCCCGTTGGATCAAACCCGCCACCAGGATGGCGTTATCCACCACCGGCTTGGTGTTGGGCATACAGGCAATTGTAGTAAATCCGCCGGCCGCCGCCGCCCTTGTACCCGAACCTACATCCTCTTTGGCTTCCAGCCCAGGTTCCCGCAAATGAACATGCATATCAACCAGACCGGGTACTACCACTAGTCCGGAAGCGTCATAAATTTCGGCTTCTTCACCGGAAAGATTTTTATCAACGGCAACTATTTTACTATTTTCTATCAAAATATCGCTGACTGTGTCCACCCGATCAGCAGGGCTAACAACCCGTCCGCCTTTAATTAGCAGTTTCAATGTTTTTCCCTCCCATCAACACCAAATAGAGCAGCGCCATTCTAACCGCCAAACCGTTCTTTACCTGTTCCTGAATGGCCGACTGTTCACTGTAGGCTATGTCCGGAGCAATCTCCAAGCCTCTATTCATCGGGCCCGGATGCATCAAGAGGGCATCGGGTTGGGCAAGAGCCAGGCGTTGGGCATTAATCCCGAATATCCGGGCATATTCCCTGGCTGAGGGAAACAAACCCTTTTGCTGGCGCTCCCGCTGAATACGGAGCACATTTACCACATCCGCCCCGGCAAGGGCTTCTTCAACCCTGTTATGTACTTTTACTCCTACTTTGTCCATGTCCCGTGGAAGTAACGTCTGAGGTCCGGCAACATGGACCTGGGCGCCTGTTTTCAGTAATCCCCAGATATTGGAGCGGGCTACCCGACTATGAAGAATGTCGCCGATAATTGCCACTTTAAGTCCCTGAAGACGCCCTTTATACTGCTTGATCGTAAACATATCAAGCAAACCTTGCGTTGGGTGCTCATGAGCGCCGTCCCCGGCGTTAATAATTACCGGCCGGACGGCATTGGCTGCAAACAGCGACGAACCTTCAGCTTCGTGGCGCATAACGATAATATCAACCCCCATCGCCTCCACGGTAAGCAGGGTGTCCCGCAAGCTTTCCCCTTTCATCACGCTGCTGGCGCTGGTGGATATGTTTACTACGTCGGCACCCAGATATTTTCCGGCCAGTTCAAAAGATGTGCGGGTACGAGTACTGGCTTCAAAGAAAAGATTTACGATGGATTTTCCTCTTAAAGTGGGCACTTTTTTAATATCCCTGTCGATAATGTTTTTCATTTCCCTGGCAGTATCCAACACTAACTCAATCTCCGGCACCGACATGTGCTCAAGTCCTAAAATGTCCTTATTCCTAAGTGAAGCCGGGCTTTTAGTCATGACTGCTCCCCCCTTGTATAAATATAAAACTCCTTGCCTGCACAGCAAGGAGTTTATAAATGAGCCCATGCCAATACGTCCTACTCTGTGTCAGCACGTAAGTTCATTCTAAAGCAGGCATATTGCCTTCAATCCTTGCTGACCTCGCGGGATCAACTTAAAGGATAGTATTTGTAGTTCATAGACATAATAAAAGCCTCCACGGCTGCAAAGCACGCAAGAAGGCGTAATACTTTCTATCGTCCCCTTACCAGCCTCGCAGGACTAGTTTAAAAGGCTTGTTATTATTATCGTAATCATACCAGGATCAGCAAATCATGTCAATAGATTTGTGGAAATTAGACAAAAAGGTAGAACAACAGAAAATTTTGATACTCCCAACGAGATAGTGTTCTTAGTATTACAAAAAAGCTTCCGGACTGTCCGGAAGCCTTCATTCACTGTGGTGCGGTTGGTGAGATTTGAACTCACACGGGTCGCCCCGCCACCCCCTCAAGATGGTGTGTCTGCCAGTTCCACCACAACCGCATTTCGATTGTTAAATTTTCCTGTGTTCCAACTTGTAGGAATTTGCGAACTGCAAATTCCCCTATCTAGATTCGACTCTCGAACCTCAATTCCCGAACTTCGAGTTTGGTGCGGTCGAGTGGATTTGAACCACCACGAGGTTGCCCCCACTAGCTCCTGAGGCTAGCGCGTCTGCCGTTCCGCCACGACCGCGTCAATTATTTTTGTTAGCCGCTCATCAGCGACATAGTTATATTACCATAAGGCAAAAGTAACGTCAAGCATTTTTGTAACTATTCACCTTAAGTTGGGAACTGCTTAGTTTTTCAGGATAGTTCGAGGCATTTGATAACCTAAATAGATACCATTTTTTACTGATTTACTGACTGGAGACAAACCCCCACTGCCATGCATTCCATAAGCTTCCAGCAGGAGAAGGACCAGGCTGATAGTTTGCCACCGTCTCTTGCACCGCGTCTATGTTGACGTGAAAATACAGCGGTATTACAGGTACTTCCTCCCTAATCAGGTCCTGAATACGAAAATAGATTTCTTTTCTGGCGCCAACATCAACAATTTTGGCGCCTTGGTCAGTAAGTTTGTCCACTTCCGGATTACGCCAACCGGCATAATTTTGCCCCTCGTAGTTGTTACCTGCAAAAGGTATTTTCCGGGAATGCCACAAATCAAGGTTGTCAGGGTCCAAACCAGCCACCCAACCGAACAAAGCGGTCTCAAAGCGGCGATTTTTCAGAACATCGCTGAAAAAGGCCGGTGCGTCTATTGGCCTTACTTCCGCCAGAATGCCTGCTTCCTTAAGCTGTGCAGCAATTGCGGCAGCCACTTGTTCCCTTTCTTTGTTTCCGGCCGGAATTGCCAATGAAAAAGACAGTTTGCGCCCTTCCCTGGCAAATATCTCATCCGGACCCAGCTGCCAACCGGCTTTAATTAGCAGTTCTTTTGCCCCGTTAATACTCCTGGCAGCAGAATATTGCGTCGGATTGTACGCCCACGATAAAGGCGATTGGTCGCCAACGGCAGGCACGGCCATTCCCTTAAATACATTAGTTACTATAGCTTGACGATCAATAGCTAAGGCAACAGCCTTGCGAACCTGAATATCCTGAAATAAGGCATTGTCTAAATTAAAATCAAAATGCTCCCAGACCATGGTAGGAGTAGTAACTGTTCGCACACCCGGAATTGCTTTTACTTGCTCATACTGAGCAAAGTTAACGTTGCTGACTATATCTACTTCATTGGCTTTAAGCTGAGAAATCGCCATAGTGGAATCGGGAATGACCTTGAAAATAATTCCGTCTAAATTGGGCTTGCCGCGAAAATAACTGGTGTTAGCATCCAGAAAGAGAGCTTCCCCATACCGCCATTCCTTAAATTTAAACGGACCGGTGCCCACTGGTTCGCGGTTGAATGGCGCCTTATTCATATCAACGGCGTTTTCTAATTTATGCTTGGGCAAAATCGTCGCAAAAAGGGTCAGAAAAGGGGCGTAATATTCCCTAAATTTAACAACTGCGGTATAGGGGTTAGGAACATCGACAGTGACAATTTTGTCGTAACCCTCCCGTGACATGACGTTTGCCTGGCGATTCATTATAAATTGCCAGGTATACGTAACATCCTCAGCGGTGAAAGGGATTCCATCATGCCAGGCAACTCCCTGTTTTAAACGATATGTTACGGTTAATCCGTCAGAGCTTACTCCACCGTTGGCAACGGCAGGCACCTCCATTGCCAGATCGGGAATCCATTCCCCTTTATCGTTAGTAGTAACCAGTCCACTGAAGATCAATTTTCCAAATTCAGCGGTTGCAAGTAAATCCGACATTAACGGATTCAAGGTGTTTGGTTCCTGCAGGCTTCCATATCGTAACTGTCCGCCAGGCTTAATAACAGTTTTTGGGGCCGGCGGAGCCGGAGATTCGTTCTTGTTGAATGTACAAGCCGTATTGATGCTTAATAATATTATAATCACAACAACGAGCAAACGCTTCGTTACCTGTTGCATTTACGACATTCCCCTCATAGTTCCGTGGTAATGACTCTGACTACCTACCATACAATTCTTGATATCGTTTCTTGTTATACAACACTTTTTTTACATATTCTCTGGTTTCCATAAAAGGTATTTGCTCAATATCAGAAAAATCATTTGTCCATCCGTATTGCCGCATCCACTGTTTTACGTTTCCCCTACCGCCATTGTAAGCAGCCAGAAACAACACCTCATTGCCCTGGAATTCTTTTTTGAGAGAGGACAAGTACCAGGAACCGAACCAAATGTTAACCAGCGGATCGTTAAGAATGACATCCGAGTATTCCCTGTAACCTTGCTGTTCGGCTACCCAATGACCTGTTTCCGGCATAATTTGCATTAAACCTACCGCTCCCTTATGTGACCGTGCTTCAGCAATGAACCTACTCTCTGTCCGAATTACCCCGGCAACCAGAAAAGGATTGAGATCGTATTCTAAAGCATAGTGGTATACAATATCCTGATAGTTAAAAGGAAATAAATATTTTTTCTGAAACCGGTCACTTTTGAATACAGTATAACTGCATACGGCAGTTAAGATAATGAAGATTATCAGGACTTTTAGCCAAGTCCGTACTCCCAAATAGATCACTCCGAATTTTATTGTTCACTTGTTAGAGACTGTTGAAAAATACATTGCACAGTTAAACAGTCTTCAGTAAAAAGTATGTTACGTTAAAAAAATTATGCTCCTCATGACTGATTTCTCACTCATGCTTAATATCCCGCCATGCTGACATCACCTGGGCAAGAGTATTATCCAGGCCTTTACTGTTATCAATTACTACATCTGCATAATTAATCTTTTCTTTTAAGGGCATTTGGGCACGGATGCGTGTTAAGGCTGCCGCCAAAGATATCTTATCCCGCTCCAGCAAGCGGGTAATTTGGGTATTTTCATCAACATAAACCACCCAAACTGTTTGCACCATTTTTTCCCATCCCGCTTCAATAAGGAGGGGAGCATCGATAACAATAACTTTGTATCCATCCGCCTTCGCCTTCTCAATTTCTGCATAAGCCGCTTCCTTTATACGGGGATGCGTGATATTTTCCAACTCTTTCCGCAAGACTTCATCGGCAAAAACCATCTGCCCCAGCCGCTTCCGGTCAATTTCTCCGTTAGGGTCCAGAATACCATCACCAAATCGATTAACAATCTCCCGCCAAGTTGGTTTACCCTTGGCCGCGATTTCTCTTGCTAACTTATCGGCGTCAACGATATAAGCCCCCATATCTTTAAGCATACCGCTCACAGTACTTTTGCCGCTTGCGATGCCGCCCGTCAATCCCAAAATAACCATACGTCAGCCCTTCCCGTCATTTTCGTATCTATGCAGGTTATCATCTGCCCCGAACTGCTTAGAAGTCGTCAGATGCTTTCGTTGCATATGAAAAAAACTTATTGAAAATCAATTAGATAATGCTTATGAATCAGCATAGTCACACCGGGCGCGATGACGATTCTGATTTCGTTAGCTTTGCATAATAGTTTGTGCGGGGACCTCACTACGGCGTACTGGGATGTACGCCGTAGTGAGGACCACAGGAGCACGATTCTGATTTCGTTAGTGTTATCAACGCGATTTAACTTGTCGCAGATGACAGCAACGCAGATTGTGCGGCGCCGCAGATGGCGGCTTCTAAGCAGTTCCCCTCTTTAAGCTGAATGATCACTTCTGGCAATTTGGGCAATAGTGCGTCCCCCTGCCGGCGACTTCCTTTCTGGCGATCATGCTTCCACACTTTCGACAAGGTTGATTGGCCCTGCCGTAAACGTAAAGATACTGCTGATGACTGCCGCTATGCCCTTCGCCATCCCGGTAGTCCCGGAATGTGGTGCCCCCATGTTCGATTCCGTCGGCAATCACCCTATTGATCGCAGAGTAAAGCCGTTCAACCTCATTTTTATTTAAAGAACTGGCAATTCGTTCGGGATCAACTCCTGCGATAGCCAGAGATTCGTCGGCGTATATATTGCCTAATCCGCCGATAAGCTGCTGATTTAATAGCAAGGACTTAATTTTAGCTTTCCGCTTCGCAAGAAGACTTTCCAGGTAATCCAGAGTGAATTCCGGTGACAAAGGCTCAGGCCCCATGGATGTCAATCCTGAAATGCGGCAAATTTCCTGGGACGGTAAAACGTATAATGTTCCCAAAGTGCGGCTGTCTGCATATAACAAGGCATCACTGTTATCAAAGAAAAAAGCAACATGGGTATATTTATCATGTTCTGTACCAGGTGTCACGTAATATAATCGGCCTGTCATCCTAAGGTGAATAACTATGACTATATTATTGTCCAAATAAAACAGCAAGTATTTCCCCCGGCGATCAAGCCCGGCAATAGTACGGCCCATAATTAACGCCTGGAATTCATGGGGGGATGGCCATTTAATTAAACGGGATAGTCCGATATCTACGCGCATAATTTTCCTTCCACGCACTCTATCGGCAAGGGTACGGCGGATAGTCTCCACCTCAGGCATTTCCGGCATATAAACACTCCTTATTTGGCTTGTGCCCAATTCTTCCCGATCTTTATATCGGCAACGAGGGGAACAATCAGTTTTCCTGCCTGCTCCATAGCATGTTTAACAATAGACTGCACCTTTGCCAATTCGGCTTCAGCAACTTCAATCACCAATTCATCATGAACCTGCAAAAGCAAGCGACTGCGTAAACCTTCTTCTTTAAGAGCGCAATAGACCTTAATCATAGCAATTTTGATAATGTCGGCAGCAGTTCCTTGAATTGGGGTATTCATAGCGGTACGTTCTGCAAAAGACCGTTGGTTAAAATTGCTGCTATTGATATCCGGCAAGTAGCGCCGCCGTCCAAACATAGTAGTAACATAGCCATTTTGGCGGGCATTAGCAACCAAAGCCTCAATATAATTTTTTACGCCCCGGTATCGGTTGAAATAACTATCAATATAGAACCCCGCTTCTTTTCGGCTCACACCAATATCCCGAGCGAGCCCGTAGTCGCTGATCCCGTAAACAATACCGAAATTGACAGCTTTGGCTCTTGCTCTCATTTCCGGAGTTACATCGGACATATTCACACCAAATACTTCCGCTGCCGTACGTGTATGAATATCCTGATTATTGCGAAATGCCTCGACCAGGCTGTCATCCCCGGCCATGTGGGCCAAAATTCTGAGTTCGATCTGCGAATAGTCGGCTGACATTAAGTAGGAGTACCCTTCACCGGGAACAAATAATTCACGTATTTTCCGACCGATTTCAGTACGAATGGGGATATTCTGCAGATTTGGCTCAGAACTGCTTAGCCGTCCGGTTGCAGTCACCGTTTGGTTGAAAGAAGTATGTATTCTTCCTGTTTGTTGATCAATGAGCGGCAGCATGCCGTCAAGATAGGTTGATTTCAGCTTCGTTAATGTACGGTATTCCAGCAGCTTGTCCACCAGTGGATGTTGCCCGGCTAGTTTTTCCAGTACTTCAGCGTCAGTGGAATATCCTGTCTTCGTCTTTTTGATAACAGGAAGTTTAATCTTTTCAAATAAAATAACTCCCAGCTGTTTAGTCGAATTAACATTGAACTCCGCCTCCGCCAACCGGTAAATTTCTCCCAGCAGATTTTCAATTTTAATGTTAATCTCTTCCGCCATGCGCATTAAGTAGCCTCTGTCTACTTTGATACCGCTAAGTTCCATTGATGATAATACCTCAACCAGCGGCAATTCAATATCCAGATAAAGTTTAAGAAGACCGGTCTGAGATAGTTTGCTTTCCAGTGCAGATTTAAAATGGTCAATGATTTTACTTGCCCAACCGGCATACTCCGGCGTTTCTTCCCGTGATATATTGTACCGGCATTGCGACACCATATATTTTTCCGCTAACTCCGCCAATGGATACGTAGCAGCAGTGGGGTCAAGAAGATACGCGGCCAACACGCTGTCAAAGGCGATACCGCGAATGTCGAATCCATTGGCGTAACAGGCATTCAATAGTTTTTTCGCATCATGAGTATATTTTAAAATGCTATTATCAGCCAATAATCCAGTTAAATTTTCCCAGCCATCGCACCTTGCAGAAAAATATACTGTTTTATTCAGGATAGTTACTGACAAACCTTCCAGTTTAGTTGAAGGAAGATGACCGGTAGTGAGCGCATAACAGGCAAGGTATCCTGCCTTCTTAGCCAAAGCAATGATTTCTTTTGCTGTCTCAGAGTTATTTACTCTTTCGACCTGGGGCAGTTCGCAAACTTCTTCTGCGACAGGGTCGGCATTTCTTCTATCTGCTCCTGCTGCTCCCGGCAAAATAGTATCAATTTTGGCCAGCAAACTCTTAAATTCAAATTTCAGGAATAAATCCCGAAGCATTTTGCTGTCTGGAGTAATCTTATAGTTACCGACAGTAAATTCCAAAGGCATGTCCCGCACAATTGTAGCCAGTTTTTTCGATAGTATGGCCTGGTCAACGTTGCAACGCAGCGCTTCCTGCACTCTTTTCCCGGCTACATTGTCGATGTTCTCAAGTATTTTTTCCAATGAGCCAAATTCATTAAGCAATTTACAGGCCGTTTTTTCACCTATTCCCGGAACGCCTGGAATATTATCCGACTTATCACCCATCAGACCCTTTAAATCAATTAATTGTTCGGGAGACAAGCCGTATTTATCTTTTAGGGCAGCGGTATCAAATACATCCAGGTCGGATATGCCCTTTTTGGTAAGCAAAACTTTTATATTGGGTTGAATAAGCTGCAGCGCATCACGGTCACCGGTAACAATAAACACATCCAGGCCTTCATCTTCCGCTTTGGCCGCCAAGGTACCGATAATATCGTCCGCTTCATAACCCGCTTCTTCCATCGTCGCAATACCAAAGGCCTGACAAAGCTCCCTAACAAGTGGAAACTGCTCCGCAAGCTCAGGCGGAGTTGCCTGGCGGTTAGCTTTATACCGGTCATAGGACTCGTTGCGGAAGGTTATGCGCCCTTTATCGAAAGCCACTACCAAGTAGTCAGGCCTATATTCTGCCAATAGTTTGACCAGCATTGTAGTAAATCCATAAACTGCATTGGTATAAATGCCGGTGGCGGTACGAAGCATCGGCAACGCATGAAAAGCCCTGTGCACTAAACTACTGCCATCGATAATTATAAACTTTTGGGACATTGGCCCACCACCTTATGTGTTTTTCTTTAATCTAAACTTTTATTAGCTGTTTAAACCAAAATCCCTTCCTATTTTATTATTTAGTTGGTACTCTTATGTAAGAATTGAGTATATAAACGAAGCAAAGCCGCAGTTGACGGCTTTGCTTATTACTTATTGTATTATGGCGCCGGATAGGTTAACTCGATGGTATTCGCCGGTTCGTTCCAATATACGTGGACATTATAAAACTCATTGATATTAGTGAGATAAACGTAAGGTTCAGACCCGATGAGTTTGATAGGAACTTGCCGCATTTCTTTTTTGCCAATAAGCAAGAAAATCTGTTTGCTTAAATCCCAGTTTGATGAATACCCTAATATATCAGCCAATGCGCCGGCTGATACAGCAAGTGCGCCGTCGATCTTTTTTACTTTAAGATCAATTTGCTTATTATTAAGATGAACAGCCAATTTAGAAAACGTCCAACAGTTGTCTTCACTATGCCATACTGAATAACCATCAAGCAGTACCTCAGCATTAGCCTCAGACACATATATTATTTTCCCGTTAATAACTCCGGGAAAGGATCTTGTTCCAACTTGTATTGTCTTAGTTGGATCATCCCATGTTATCGACATTCTTAAATACTCTGCGATAGATGAAATCGGAATATACCGGGTACCTTCAACAGCGATACCCTTTTCTCTGAGTGTCTGATCATTTATTACCACCGAGAATAATCTCGCAACCACAGCAGCCTTATCTGTAGATTCGTCAATTACTTTGGGCAGGATTTCGTTAGATACGAAACCGTTTAGGTGATAAAGACCGAGTTGCCTTCTGATGTCCGCGTTTGTTACGATGCTGCCAAGATGATAAATATCAGGATATATGCGTACTACCGCCTGTCCTTGATTATCTATTTTAACCTTAACCCGATCATAGGTCACTTTGACCGGAGTCCCATAATCTACTAATTCAAATAATTCCTCCACATCGGGTTCATACATGCGTATACACCCGTTAGAAACTGCCGATCCAATCGACCAGGGCGCGTTTGTACCATGAATACCATAAGTAGTGGACCATATTCCCAGCCACCTATATCCCAAAGGGTTTTCAGGCCCTGACGGCACTACTCTTCCATTTTGATCTGGAGGATACCAATCTGGGTTCACTTCTTTGCTAATAATTGAATAATTACCCAGCGGCGTAGGAGTTGTTGATTTTCCCACAGCAACAGGATATTCCTTAAATAGTTGATCAGCGGAATAAAGCTCAAGCGTGCGGCTGGGAACATTAATGACGATACCTGGAGAAACTACCGCCGCCGGGGTTTGCTTCGCCAAGCTGAAAGTAACTGGTGAAAACAATAAGACAATAGTAAAAATAATAATCCTAATCAGTGGCAAGTGTATCCCTTCTTCACTTTAGTATAGTATAACAATAAGTTATATGAAGGGACACCTGATGTGTATACCTTACACCAAGAAAATTTGTGTTTCATTGAAATACCTCGGATCATTTTGCGCAAGTGTCAGTTACTGAAGATTCAATATTTGTTGATGGACCACTTGTAAGTGCCGGCGGCGATCATTAACAATTGGCAAGTAGATGTGAACCTTGGTCCCACTCTTTTTCCCGCTATTTGATGAGTTGATATTAATAAACCCGCCATGCTCACTTACGATGCGGTGGGCCACAGGCAAGCCAAGACCCATGTGATCGAGCTTGGTAGTATAAAATGGCTCAAATACTCGCGGCAAAATTTCCGGAGTTACTCCCGGTCCGCTATCGGTAATGGCAATTACTAACATATTTAATTCGGCATTAAGCCAGGTGCGCACCAATAATATCCCTTCGTCCGGCATTGCTTCTATAGCATTCTGCATCACGTTTACCAACGATTGTTTAATTAAATTACTGTCAATATTAAGAGGGGGCAAGGTTTCTGTTAATTGTTTGTCAATCGCAATTTTTTCGCCGCCCATCTGCTTAAAAGTAAGCAGCAAGGCTTCTTCAATAACTCGATTGACATTAACTCCCTCTTCTTTGCAAATCGGGGGCTTTGCAAACATTATAAGCTCTTTGACTACATTGTTGATGCAAGATACCTCGTCCAACATCATTTCAAGCACTTGTCTGTTTACTGTATACTGGTCGCCTTCCAATCGGCTTAGCATAACCTGTAAGTATCCGCTGATGGTGGTAAGAGGACTTCGCACATGGTGAGCCACCCCGGCTGCCAGTTCACCGAGAGACATCAGCATTTGGGTTATTTGAATCTGGTTTATTGCGGCTTTCACCGCGGAAAGATCCTGCATGACAACAATCATGCCGCTGACTTCACCGGCAGAGTCTCTCAGCTTTAGAGTGTCAGCGTGGACATAGACATATTGTTCTTTCACCTTCATTTTGAGATTGGCAGTATACAAGTCATCAAAATCCGAAATTCGGAATATCCGCAGAAACTTTTCGCCATAGTGCTTAAACACGTCATCGACTTTTTTCCCAATCACCTTGGTCCGGTCAATGCAACATATTTTTTCCGCTTCCCGGTTTAAGTTTTTTAGACGTAGATTAGCGTCAACAAGAATAATACCAGTGGTTGTTTCAAATGAATCTTGAGATTCATCTCCCTGGTGGAAATACACCACATTGTTATTAACAATCGCCTCAGCTACAGACACCATTTCTCTCTCCTTTTTCAATTGCTATTCAATTCGTGAAGTAATCATTCTTGTAAAATATTGTATTTCCTGCTAATTTAGTCCAATTACTTTTCGTAAAATTACGACAATTATTTAAAAATTATATTGTAATAATGTCGAAATAAGACTTACGCATTCTGTTAACATCGGTAACTCCTGACTTTATCCATAAACATTATTTCGACATATTAGATATGGATAAGAATTAATTTACATATTTAGCATTCCATGAATTTCCATTAATTCCCACAGACCACTCTTTAATTCCATTTATTTGTAATTAATACCATATATTTACATTCGATATCTTGATTTTACAAGGCTTATATAGGCATGAGGTGATGGAAGGCCTTATAATAGATACTTGCCAAATTATGTTCATGCCCCATTATCCATTGTCCTATAATTTATAGTAAAATAAATTAGGACAATAGTAAAATTGCCGAAACGGGCAGATAATACAATGCACCGCGAATATACGCCGGGAGGGAATATCATGTTGCTAACCCTGTTATTATTTCTATTAGGTCTAAGTGTCGGCGCAGTCGGTACCTTAATCGGCGTCGGCGGCGGATTCATTCTGGTGCCTGTATTTTTGCTGGCGCTGCATTACTCGCCGCAGCACGCTGTCGGCACCTCGCTGGCTATTGTTTTATTGAATGCTGTATCCGGGACAATCAGTTATATCAAACAAAAAAAAGTATATTATGACGCCGCTATCCGGTTTAGTCTCGCAACCCTGCCGGGAGCCGTGCTTGGCAGTTATACGGCCCATAATTTCACCAGCCGCGGTTTTTATATCAGTTTCGGTATTTTTTTGATTACTATTTCAATTTTGCTTTATTTACAATCCAAACATAAACCGGAACCTTCAGCTTCTGATCTGATTCCCTTTGAATATAACCGCTTGCTGGGAACATTGCTTAGTGTACTGGTCGGCTTTCTCTCCAGCACTTTCGGCATCGGCGGCGGTATTGTCCATGTTCCGGCCATGATTGGCTTACTAGGATTCCCGACGCATATCGCCACCGCCACCTCCCATTTTGTCCTGGCGGTTTCCGCTTTTTTCGGCGTTATATCCCATTATCTTCTCGGCAATATCCTGACTGTCCCGGCGCTGGTCATTGGCAGCGGCGCAGTATTCGGCGCCCAGTTGGGCGCTTATATCGCACCGAAAACAAAATCACAGTCGATTAGGCTCCTGCTTTGCCTGGCCCTATTCATCTTAGGCATGCGGATGATGGTTGGCCAGTAGCCGGTTATGACCCGTCTGTTAAGTGGCATCCCGCAAACTGAACTCCGCAGGATGAGACATTCCAATAATGATCGGCTTCAAAGACTTTGGCAATTAACTCATTCCTATCGTCATCTGTACGGACACAACCTCTCTCTTTACTTAACTTTTCTTCTCCATCTGCCAATCTCGCCGCAGTTAGTTTGCAAATCTTCCGTCATCTTTGGTAACTGAAAGTTTATGCACGTTTTTTTCAAACCAGCCAATCTTCCCTCCTTCTCTAACATCAAATTCGGCTACATACGGCTTTATATCCAAAACAGGAGTTTCGTCTATAATATCTACATCCTGGACATGGAGTTTGTTCTGTTCAACCCTAGTAAGACGCACTACCGAAAAACCGATTGAGTTCGGCCTGCTGGGAGACCGGGTGGCAAAAATACCGTGTGCCTCATTATCCAGAAACGGGTTCACTAATAAAGCCGACTCCTTTGCCAAATGAAAGTGATAAATCAGAATAAGGTAAGAAAATCCTTCAATATCTTTCAATCCGTCCATGTACTCGGGGTATATTTCAATGACACCGGCAATGCCTTTGGCCGCAGTTGGTTGAATAGGTGTTCCCTTCGGCTCTTTAAACGGTGATTTAATGATGCCGATTGGCTTGTAACTGATCATAATACCACCCCCTTAACTAATGTTGGGAGATTGCCTTTAACATACACAACTAACATACACAACCTTTTCCTCAATTATTATATTACCATTTTTTTCTGGATTTGTATGCCATTAAGGCATGCTTGGAGAGGATATTCATTATATTCACTGGAAAATACATAAGCCAGGGTGTCCATAGGACTTACCCTGGCCCTTGAATTCATGATAATCAGCCTGAATGCAATATAGTATGGGAAATATGAATGGCAAAATCACGCAGTCGCTCCCACAAGTTTTCTCGCAATCCTTACCGCATCGGCAGCGTTGACAGCGTAGGCGTCGGCCCCAATCTTATCAGCGAAGCTCTGGGAAATGGGAGCGCCACCAATGACTACTTTATAGTTTTCTTTTATATTCTCTTCCTTTAAAATCTGGATAATTGTGTTCATACCCTCCATAGTGGTGGTCATCAGTGTTGCGACGGCAATAATGTCCGCCTTGACTTCTTTGGCCTTATTAACGAATTCCTGCGGCGGAATATCCCTGCCCAGGTCGATAACTTCAAAACCGGAAGTCTCCAGCATTATTTTTACCAGGTTTTTGCCAATGTCATGGGTATCTCCTTCCACAACCCCGATTACAATTTTTCGTTTTTCCCCTTGGTCCTCGGATTTGAGATGCAGCTTTAACACATCCAGCCCCGCGTACATTGCATCGGAGCACAGTAGGAGTTCCGGAATGAAATACTCCTCTTCCTCAAATAGTTTCCCAGCTCTTTCCATTCCGTCGGAAAGGCCCTGCTCAATGGCCTCGTAAGCATCAATCTGTTGTGACACAATTTCTTTGGCAATGATTACAGCCTCTTCCTCATTCATATCCACAACAGCATCCGATAGTTTCTTAAATAATTCTTCCTTTTTTCCCGACATTTCAAATCCTCCTTATATTTTAAAAATACGAAAATTAACAGTTAACAAATTCCGAAAAGTTTCTCTTCTATAACTGTAAAAGGTGAGACATGGATAAAATCGTCTTCGTCCCAAGGACCGTTTACAATCTTGCGAATATAAGCATTATCCCCCTGTACTGTATCATGGCGTAAATTAAGCAATTGAGCTATCTGGTGCGATTGCTCCAGATTAACGGCTTCGTCCGCGCAGCCTGTATGGATGAAGAGTACTCTTCGATAACTGTCATACATCCGGGAAAGAATGCTAAAAGCTTTTTTCTCCCCATACTTGGCAAGAATCCGTTGATGCTCCGAAAGTATATTCTTCTCCGTAATCATCCAGCCGCAGGACAAATAAAATGTCCCTCTTTCTTCGTTACTGAAGTGTTCATACTTTTCCCTGGAACCGAGAAGAACGGGAATACAATCATGAACTTTGGGAATGATCAGGGGAGTGGCGGATGCTTTTAAATTTTTTGCCGCCCCGCCGCAAAGACCAAAGGTGAGAATAATCTTGGAATAACCCAAGGACCGGTCCAGAATATTCTGCAGTTCCCGGTGCAGCTTTTTAGGATGCAAATGAAGCCCCATGGAGATGAACTCATATTCTACTTGTCCATCTGGTTGTATAGAAAGCAGTTCCTCCCGCATAACCTCACAGGCGATAATTTTAACAGTCATGAAACTTCCGTACAACTGTGACGGCCTGCGTCAATAAACGCCAGAACATTGGCCAAAGGCACACCGGCTGGTATATCGCAGCCCGGCATCAGCACATAGTTGGCCGCCCGGCCGGCTTGCCGGATGCACTCTTTAACCGTCTGAGCGATTTGACTTGGTGCGGCATCTTTCAGTAATACCGGGTTTACGTTGCCGGCTACCGCTGTTTTGCCGTCCAAAATAAGCTGGGCAGTTGCCAAATCCACTTTATAATCAAGTGACAGCAAATCGACGTGCAGATCGGGAATCAAATGCAGCCGGTTTTTGATATTGCCACAGATGTGCAGAGTGGTATAAGCCCCTTTATCTTTCAGACGCTTAGCAACTTTTCCTATATAAGGGGCGACGAATTCCTCAAAATGTCTGAGAGAGATAAGATCCCCTGAGGCGGTAGGTTCGGCGATGGATTCGATTGCCGCCCCCTGTTCAATCAAGGGTTCCAGATAGACGGTGCATAGTTCGGTCATTGCCTCCAGCAGTGCGTGCACCCCTTGTTTATCTTTATACAAGCCGGTCATTAGCTTTTCAACTCCCAAAAACTGCCCGGCCAGGGTAAAAGGTCCCCAACTCGAAGTCCCAACCAGGACCCTGTCGCCGATTTGAGAGTGAACCTGAGAAATAATCGAGCGGATAGCGGCAATCCACTCATGGCTATTCAATCGTCCAGGTTGCAGACGGTCAACTTCCCTTGTTGTTGTCAACAGCGGTTCCAGCACATCAATATTGCCCTGCGGCCGGAACTTGATCTTGCCGCCCAAAATGTGGACCAATATATTATGATAACCGGACCCGGGCCACACAATATCCGACTGTACGGTTTCATTGATTTCAAGGATAGCCGGCGCACCCAGCTCCGGCCGGTCGAGTACATCTTTCAGCGTCAGCCCTTTCTGCCGAAAAGTCCACGTCCCCCCCGACAGCAACGCCACCGGCAACCGCGGCTGGGTGGACACGCCCCGGTTTTTCGCGCGAATGGCCTGCAAAATAATGTCTTTTGATGACATTACACATCCCCCATTTGAATTAAAAATTATCTACCTAAGAAATACTCAGGCAATCAAATGCCACGAACTGCTTAGAAATCGGCAGGTGCTAGGCGCGACGAGGACCGGAACGTAAGCGTACTGGGGGTCCGCACAGACTACTTAGAAAAAGGTTAACTAGGCCAGAACGGCTGGAGTGAGGACCGCAGAAGCACGATTCTGATTTCGTTAATGTTATCAACGCAAGTTAACTTGTCGCAGATAACAGCAACGCAGTTGGTACGGCGCCGCAGATGGCGGTTTATAAGCAGTTCCCTACTTTAAGCCAAAAAGTTTATCTGCCGGTGATGATTGAACTGATTAAATCCTCAATCAGTGTTAAGCCGCCGTCGTACCCGGTATAGCCCCGGTTAATGACGGCCCGGTTGGCTACCGGAAAACTGACGCTAAGATGGGCAGCTCCCAGGTCCTTGGCCAGTTCCCGGTCAAGGGAACTGCCAACAACGAAGGCCGGGCTTAAAGAATGGATGTACTTACCTGTTTCGGAACGGCGCTGCGCCCAATGCTCAACTACCTGCCGCCGGATCTCCCCGCCGTCAGTGTGAAAGATGAGCTTGGGAGTCAGACCGCTTTCAAGAGCAGTCAGCCTTCCTGCCAGACGTTCTTGCTGGCATTCATCCAAAATATCGGTAATAGCGGCGACCTCCGGCAGCCAGCCTAAATCCTCGCTTAAAAACCGGGTTATCCCGATGGTGTAGTTGGCGTCCCCGATAACAACAACGTACCGTTGCAAATCCATGTCGTTAAAGCAATCGGTAAGCGGTTCCAGCAGCTTATAGTACCGCTGATTTTCCTTATAAATTAATTCTTCAACCAGCGGGGAGTCGATCTTCAGGGCACCACCCACATGCCGGAGGAAACTGTCCGTAGCTGTCGGCCCGATCGGCAACGGCGAAGCTATAAAGGGGGTACCATGAATTTGTTGCCCCATTTCGGCTGCTCCCTGGCCAAACACATCGGAAACCACGATATTAAGTTCAGCGCTGCCGGCGCGGCGAATTTCGTCAATGCTGTCACGATCTGTAAAAAAGCTGTTTACTGTCAGTCCCAGCTTCTCCAGCAGCGTTCGTATCGCCGTCAGATTACCGCGCCAAAACGGGTCGATATTGGGAGTAACGCCCCACAGGTTAACGAGTCCGGGTTGTTTATGGTCAGTCTTGGGTGCAAAATCCCGCAGCACACTCTTAAGTACCTGATCATAGCCTTCATAAGAATTTCCCCGGAAACCACCTGTCTCGGCAAAGATAATCGGAGTGCCGCCTTCCTGCAGGGGTCTGACTACCGCGCCGACATCGTCGCCGATAACTTCCGTGACGCAACTGGTCAAAACCACATAAATGTCGCCTTGCATGATATCCAGGGTATTTTTAATTTCTTCCTCCAGGCGGTCGGCGCCGCCGAAAACTACTTCCCGTTCCTGTACATTGGAGCCGGGCATACTGAGTCCGCCGCAATATCCCCCGACTTGCAGACCACAGCCACCAGCCTGGGTCCAGGCGAAATTGCCGGCGCAGCCTGGCGGCGCATGTACAATTGGAATGCCTTGCGGCAAGGCGGTTACCGTGGCCATGGCTCCGCCCAACGCACAGGTATACCGCGGTCTTTCAATAAAGCTGCGATCATTCATCCGTTTCACCCCCGGCAACCTTGATGTATTTGAACGGGTTTTCCTTATACCAGGACTCCTGATAGGGCAGATGGGTAAACCGGCTAAGGCTACGGTTAAAGCGGGGGTTACTTAGTTGACGGTAGAGACGACGGGCCAATTCATAGGCGCCCCGGTAACCTACATACTGCAGCCCCACATTATAGATAACATGGGTGGTGATGCCCAGTTTGGCTGCTGTCCCGTTACCGTTCAGATGGCCCAAAAACACATCGGGTTTTAGCCGCTTAAGCAGGTTGGCTTCCTCAAATGGCTGGCAGTTGGCAATATTGAGGGGATAATCTTTACCGGTGAGGCGAATCAGTTTTTCATATTCCACAACGGCAAATTCATCGTGATGGAATGCCCGGATCCCTGCCACTTCGAAGCCCAGTTCGGCCAGCAATATGGCTGTTGACAGCGCCCGGAACTCACCGGCGCTGACAAATGCTTTTTTGCCGGCAAACATTGGCTTAAGCGGCTCCAGTGCGGCATAGAGTTCCGCTTCTTCCGCCGCGATGAGTTCTTCTGCCTGGTCGCCGATATTGAAAAACCCGGCTACATCCCTTAACCATTTACCTGTGTTTTCGATACCGATAGGCATATGCCTGATAATAAACGGAATACCATATTTTTCTTGCAAGTGGTTCAACATGTAATCATCGTGAGTCGGGCAAGTGCTTACCGACAGGTCCGCCTGGGTCATGCGCCGCATGTTCTCAGGATCGGCAAACACGGGAAACACATTTACATCCAGCTTAAGGGCTTTGAGAAGCCGCTCAAGCTCCACTTCATCCCCCCGCCCCATCGACGACATATTCATTAGATTGACGGTGTGTACCGACTTTTCCGCATCATTTTTTTCTGCTGCCGCCGGCAATAGCGTTCGGCCAATGGCATGATAAACAGCATCATATGCTGTAGCCCATATTTTTGTCTTAAAACCTTCGCAATGCACCGGCAATATTTTCGCCTGAACCTCAGACCGGACCTGCTCGGCTATACTTTCCACATCGTCACCGATAATTCCCGGCACACAACTGGCCACTACAAAAATAACGGCCGGTTTATATCGCCGGTCGGCTTCGATAATAGCGGCAGCCAATTTCGTCTCGCCACCGCCGATAACGTCAGTTTCTGTAAGTCCGGTTGACAGCCAGGTGCCGTCTTTGACCACGCCCCAACGTTGATTGTTGCCGGCGCGGACTGCCGCATTGCCGCCATGGCTTGAGGAGCCGCATCCCAGTCCCCCGTGCATGAGCACCACACTGTTTGGTATACTGTTCATTGTACCTAAAGCAGGTAAAAGCAGACAAATGGAGTTCTGGGTAAAGGTCCGTTCCCCGTCAGGCTGACAACATCGCATTCGGCGGCAGGCCAATTCTCCCAATGCCGCCCCGTCGGCAATGCAGGCTTTTAGCCGGTCTTCCCGCCTGGGGGGCTCTTTTAGCTCAAAAAAACTCATAGGTAAGACATCCTTTCTCACTGACATGGCGTTATATTGTAGTTTTGTAGTTACGAAGCTTTAAAGCCGAACTCGGCCAGTTTCTTTTCCAAAGCGCACCAGGACCGTTTTGCGTAGACTAGCGGGATTTCTTGCGCTTTAGCCTGATTTTTTATTACCTTTGCCATGTTGTGATTCACATAGTCGGTAAACACTAATATAAATTTCGCCGCTTTCGGAATATTTAATCTCTTGATTTTTCCGGGATTGCGCCCGTCAACATGGGTAATCTCAGTAACGCCTAACTCGCGCAGTTTTTCTTCTATTGTCCCTAAATAATCCGCGCCAATGACCATCACCATCATTCCCATTCTCTCCTTTCATTAAATATTCCGGTACCGACCATAGCAAGTAAAAAAAGGCAACCGTTTCCTTCAAGAAAAACGGTTGCCTCTGGTTAACCAGTCAGCCGACTTAATTCCTTTTCAATTACTCAGGTTAGCAAATGCCACAAAAGGTTTAGCAAAAAGATAGAGAAATAGCATTTTCCATAAACTTGTATCCGCTATCTAGGAACTGCCACGAACTGCTTAGAAATCGTTAGATGCTTCCGTTGCATATGAAAAAGACTTATTGAAAACTAGCTTAATAATTACTTGTGAATAAGCATAGTCAGACCGGGCGCGACGACGATTCTAATTTTGTTAGCTTAGCATAATAGTCTGTGCGGGGACCTCACTCCAGCGTATTGGTTGTACGCTGGAGTGAGGACCGCAGGAGCAACGACGCAGATGACGGTTTATAAGCAGTTCCCCACTTTAAGCCGATAATTTATTCTTCTTCAAACAACGGGGTTGATAGATACCGTTCACCGGTATCCGGCAGTATCACCACAATATTTTTCCCTTTGTTTTCCGGTCTCAGGGCCAGTTGCGTCGCTGCGAACAAGGCAGCACCGCTGGATATTCCGACTAGTAAGCCTTCTACTTTAGCCACTGTCCTGGCTGCCGCAAAAGCCTCTTCATTTTGCACTTTATAGATTTCGTCAAGGACGTCACGGTTCAGAACTTCCGGCACAAACCCCGCGCCAATTCCCTGAATTTTATGAGGGCCCGGATTGCCGCCGGAAAGTACCGGCGAATCCGCCGGCTCTACGGCTATAACCTTCACGCTGGGTTTACGCTGTTTCAACACTTCGCCCACGCCGGTAATCGTTCCGCCGGTACCTACTCCGCCTATAACTATATCAACTTCACCATCGGTGTCATTCCAGATTTCCTCGGCGGTAGTTTTGCGGTGAATTTCCGGGTTGGCCGGATTTTTAAACTGCTGGGGAATAAAAGAGTTGGGAGTTTCCTTTGCCAGTTCCTCAGCCCGTTCGATGGCCCCTTTCATTCCTTTCGCCCCGGGAGTAAGTTCCAGTTCGGCGCCCAGTGCTTTAAGCAACTTGCGCCGCTCAATGCTCATAGTCTCCGGCATAGTAAGAATCAGTCTGTAACCCCGGGCCGCTGCTACGAAGGCCAAACCGACACCGGTGTTACCGCTGGTAGGTTCGATAATTACGGAATTCTTGTTAATCAACCCTTTGTCTTCCGCAGCTTTGATCATGGCAAGACCAATCCGGTCTTTAACACTGCTCAGCGGGTTAAAGTATTCCAGCTTGGCAATGACCTTGGCGCCTACATTTTTGGCAGCATTATAGTTTTTCAATTCCAACAGGGGAGTATTTCCGATTAACTCAGTTAAATTTCCGGCAATTTTAGCCATACTAGTCATCCCTTTCTTAAATAAGCTCGTAGCTATTCACCCTCGAGCTATTATGCCAGTTATCTTCTGTCAGGAAACAGCAAGAGGCAATCGTGGCTGTTAAAACAACCGCCGACTGCCTCCGGTTTTCCGGTCAGCAAGAATTTAATTAACTTTAAAGTAACACATAAATTATATTTTGTCAAGCAAAAACTTACCAGCGGCCTTGGTCTTTTTCATGCATCATACAACAATCGTCATACAACAAACCAAACTTTTTAAATATTTATCTTGACACTTACATCCGTCTATGGCAAAATAAAATGCAATAAACTTAAATAAATAACTTATCAAGAGTGGTCGAGGGACTGGCCCAATGACACCCGGCAACCGGCATATTGCAAGGTGCTAATTCCAGCGGAGCAATCCGAAAGATGAGTTTTCGTGCGCAAGCCACGGTTCTTCTTTCGGGAAGAACCGTTTTTCTGTAGGCGAAAACCAAAACAAGCCAAAACAAGTAGGGAGGATATCTATTCATGAAGTTTGCCACCAGAGTAGTTCAGGCCGGTCTAGTTACGGATAAATCCACCGGCGCCATCAGCACCCCTATATATCAAACAGCCACCTTTCGTCATCCGGCTTTAGGCCAAAGTACGGGTTTCGATTACTCCCGCACGCAAAACCCAACACGAAAAGCAGTAGAGGAAGCAGTGGCCAATCTGGAAGAAGGACATGCGGGATTTGCTTTCGCGTCAGGCATGGCCGCCATTACGGCAATTCTTATGTTATATCGCCCCGGCGACCATATTATTCTCACTGAAGACTGCTACGGCGGAACCTACCGGATCCTCGACCAACTCTTTACCCAATTGGGCCTTGCTGCAACATTCGTAGATACAGCCAACCTTGAAGAAGTCCGCAGTGCCATCCGCGCCAACACCAGGGCAATCCTTGTTGAAACCCCCACGAATCCGCTCATGAAGATTGCGGATATCCGGTCTATTGTTTCGATAGCCCGCGAAAACTTCTCACACCCTTTGGATATCATCGTCGACAATACCTTTTTGTCCCCTTATTTTCAGCGTCCGCTCACTTTGGGCGCCGACATGGTGATACACAGCGGCTCCAAATATCTCTCCGGACACAATGACGTAGTCTGCGGCATTGTGGTCACCGGCAAACCCTGTCTGTCGGAACGAATCGGGTTTATACAGAATGCTACGGGATCAATTCTTGGTCCGCAAGACAGCTGGCTGTTGTTAAGAGGTCTGAAAACGTTGGCGCTACGTATGCGCGAACACCAGGAAAATGCTGCTAAAGTAGCCAACTGGCTAAAAAAGCATCCCCATGTGACCGCTGTTTATTATCCCGGTCTGCCGGAGCACCCCGGCAAAGATATTCAGGAAGCTCAGGCATCGGGCTATGGCGGCATGCTTTCGTTTGCAATTGATCATCCCGGTCTGCCACAGCAAATCCTGCGTAAGGTTAAAGTATTTCAATTTGCCGAAAGCCTGGGAGGAGTAGAATCACTCATAACCTTTCCCTCGGTTCAGACCCATGCCGATATGCCTTATGAAATGAGGAAACGGCTGGGGATCAATGAATGCCTGCTGCGAGTATCCGTAGGTATTGAAGACGCCGACGACTTAATCGCCGACTTGGAACAAGCTCTAAGTAAATAGTAAATAATTTTTTTAAAAAACGAGGGATTGCCCAGCGGGCAATCCCTTCTTATATTCCGTCGCCGTTGACTCCGGTCATCTTAGTAAATCTATACTTTTCCGTTTTCTCAACTTGCGTAATTTCTCCGGCTTGAACCTGGATGGTGGCTTTACCGTATTCAAGCCCTCTTACCGCCGACAAGATACGCATTCTTAAGTCTGTAGTATTACCGGGAGACTTAATCCAGTCCTTGTTTGTTTCAGAATACGTCACCATATCACATACCCGAATCTTTTCGATTTTTTCAATTTGAATGACTCTTGAATCCTGAACGACCAAGGTGACTGAGCCAAAGTTAATGTCGGTTATGGCTTTTTCAATAAGGGTAAGTACATTGGAAGGCAAGGTTTTATCTGCTACCTGTTTCACTTTTGCTTCCCTTTGCATCAATTGTATTCCCCTCCCTAAGATTGCAATACATCTCTCTAAGCAAGCATATATCTGTTTATTTCAACAAAAAAATACAGGCGAAGCCAGTAAACAAGCCGCATCTTTTCCGTAATATTTGTAAAAGGAAAATCCCCTCATCCGAGGGGATAACATCCCATTCATCCTTCGATTCCCAGGATTGATATCCTGTTGGGTTTACACCGCTGCATTTATAACTTCGCTTACCGGGTGTCATCGAGCCATTCCCTCAATCGCTTTTGACAAAAATCCAGTTAGCTATATGTTTTATTGACTACAATGATATCCAAATCCCATTTGTTTGTCAATACAAAGTTAAAGGCTAAGGATTGGCGATAAAATCCTTAGCCTTTTATGTTTTCAGCCCGGAATACTGCCGCTCGGTCCCCCCTGATTTAAAGCCGTCCGGAGCTGACTTATGACTTATGCTTTTGGAAGAATGGCTCAAAAAACTCTGGGGTCATGCCTGTTTCCGAATACAATTTTTCGCAAAGTGCCATGATCGGCTCATAGGATTGGGGTTCGGATAACAACACCATATGATTGGAAGCATCCACATCCATCATATAGAAATGGGGCATCTCCCGTTCCCATTCTTTCCAGTAGTTTGTATGGGTTAATGAATTTAATGAAGTTTCGGCAGCGGAAAGATAAGGTTCTAATGCTCCGTAAAATAACCCATTCCTATTACGGAAATAGTAGCACTTTACCGTTTGCGCATCAGGCAGCGGCCACACCGAAAAGCTACCCATTTCATAAGCCCTGCGAATGGCCAAATCTTTTTGACTCATGGCGTACAGCTGCGTTTCTGTTTTTTTCAAGCCCCGCTTTTGGGCAAGCTTAACAACTTGCTTGACCAGTTCTTCCTTATCATCCCCAGTCAAAATTAGTTCATCCCGGTGAATAAATGTTTGGGCAAATTTTTCCGGCTCCTGCAAAATTGTGTTCATTAACGCGATATTAACTGTCTGCAAAAGTATATCCCGGTCACTAAAGCTAAATTTGCTCAACCCGCTGCCGTCAAATGCATCTAACATGACAAGCGTGGCAACGGCTTCTCCCATTTCCTGCAATTGCCGCGTGATTTCATATGCTATGGCACCGCCAAGTGAATATCCACCCAAATCATAAGGGCCTGACGGTTGTACCGAACGTATTATATTGACATAATACGCCGCCGTCGCTTGAATACCATTTAATGGAACCCTGTCGGTCATCCAGCCCCGGGCTTGAATACCATAAAACGGCCGTTGGATTTTCCTCGCAATTCCCTGATATGTTTCTACCCCGCCTATTGCTCCATGAATCCAGAACACGGGCCGCCCCTTAAAATTCTCATTGAGATGAATGAGTTCAGGAAATTTTGACCAGTCTTTAGGAATAAACTCGCTGGCTGCCAGAACAGAAACAACGGCTTGCTGTCCCGGCGCTGCCGGTTTGTCTCCCTTTTCGGGCCGTAAAACAGCAATAATATCCTGAGCGGTTTTAGTTTCCCGCAGTTTATCCAAGGTAAGTGATAAATCTATCTGGGATTGCAACCGCTGAAATAATGAAATAAATTGAATTGAATCAAGTCCATATTGATCTAACGGTTTATTAAGATTTAATTCTGCCGCCGTCATTCCCAGCAAATTGGCTATGATATTAGCTACCTGGTTATCAAGGTTATCAATGCCGGTGTATTGGGTTCCGGCCGCATTTGGCATACTTGCCGGTTCCTCATTCTCATTTATCACCTTGTGTACCTCTTGGGAAGGAATAACTTCAGCAGCCGCGGGGCTGGCAAAGGTGAATTGCTGCCCTGGTGACGGAGGTTTATGGGGTTCAAGCCAACAGCGCCGTTTTTCGAAAGGATAAGTGGGTAGGGATATTCTCCGGACTTTTTCGCCTGCATGCAGTGATTCCCAGGGAATCTTTCCTCCCTTTACCCAATACAACGCCAGTTTGTTGAGATCTTTTTCCACCAGAAATACTTGCAGCAACGTCTCGCCGGCTATTCCCGACAGCAAGCTTCTTATCTCCGAATGATCTTCTTCCGTGTTGCCGCTGAAAACAGGCACAGATGCGGGCAGTTCTTGTCCTGCTTTGATCGCCGCCAGATACTCCCTCATTCCCCGGACCAGTTCCTGCCGGCTATTTGCCATCATTGCCACCCGGTATTCCATTGCTTCCCGCCCCAACTGGAGTGTATAAGCCAGATCCGGTAAGGAAATATCCTTTTGGACTTCTATAAAATGAAGCATTTTTTCAATAACTGCCTGTAGCCGTTCAGGGTTTCTCGCCGAGAAGACAATGAGCTGCGGCTTCATTGCCGGAGTATTTTGAATGGGGACGGGTTCTTCCTGCGGCGGCACGTATTCTTCGATAATCAGATGGGCATTTGATCCTCCCGCCCCAAATGAACTTACAGTTGCCCGCCGGGGAAATTCCCGTTCTGCTCCGTTTATTTTTACCAGCGGCCGTTGCCACTCCTGCAGTTCCCGTTGCAGGTAAAAGGGGGTATTATTAAAATCTATGTTGGGATTTGGCGGTTCCGCCTTGATTGAAGGCACTAAACGCCGATGCTGCAATTGTAAAATAACCTTAGTCAACTGAGTAATTCCCGAAGCGGCTTCGGCGTGGCCGATATTGGATTTTACCGACCCAATCGGGCAAAATTGTTGATCGGTTGTAAATTTCTGAAAAGCTTTATTCAACGCCGTAATCTCTATCGCATCCCCTAAAGCGGATCCATTGGCGGCCGCTTCCACATAACTGATAGTCCGGGGATCAATCCCTGATTTTATAAAATTGTCTTCAATCAGTTTTGCCTGGGCATTGGGATTGGGAACGGTAATTCCGCTGGTGTGTCCGCCATGATTAGTGGCTGTGGATTTAATAACAGCTAAAATGGTATCCCCGTCCTGGATTGCCTCAAGGAGGGGTTTCAATAATACGGCGCCAACGCATTCCGCCGGCAGATAGCCGTCGCCATCACCAAAACTTCGGCTATTGACATGACTGCCAATCATTTGTCTTTGGCTTAACCCAATGTACTTTTTCGGATGAATGGAAAGGTTTACGCCGCCGGCTATCACTATCCGGCTCTCCCGCCGCATCAGGCTTTCACAAGCCATATGTATCGCAATGGTAGAAGAAGAACACATGGTATCGATAGCTATACTGGGGCCCTGGAAATTAAAATAATGGGAAACTCTGTTGGCGATAGAACTGTAGGAAGACAGAGAAATTGCCGCTTCTTTAACCATATCCGAATCAAAAGCGTGATACTGTTGATACATGGCGCCGACATAGACGCCAACCTTGGCTTCATACTGGCGTTGCAAAGCCTCACGGGTATAGCCCGTGCTTTCCAGCAGATTCCAAACAGTCTCCAGGAAAAGACGGTCCATAGGTTCCATTATTTCCGCCTCGCGGGGCGAAATGTTGAAGAACAGGGGATCAAATTGATCCACTTCCTCTAAAAAGCCACCCCACTTGCAATAAGTTTTTTCCGGTGTGTTCTTATTTTCATCAAAAAATAATCTGTGATTCCAGCGCTCCTGGGGAATTTCGGTGATACAGTCCCTGCCGGCTTGAAGATTTCCCCAAAATTCTTGTATGGTTGCTCCCCCGGGATACCGTCCGGCAAGACCAATGATTGCGATATCCCATGCGTCTGTTGCTTTCCGGGCCGGGACTTCAATCTGAATTGAGGCAAAACGCGGACGTTCACGACGCTCGCTGACCGGTACCGCCGCCGGCGTCAAACCGGTGTCCTGGGAAGCATCGGCGCTTGCCGCCGTTGTTGCCGCCATTCCCAGAACTTCCAGCAGTTTGCCGCGGTAGGTTGCCAGGAAATATTCCGCCAAGGCTTGAATGTTTTGGTATTCGAACAGCAAAGTCTTCGATAGCGGGCCGAATATATTTTCTAATTGATTGGTCAATTCCATGGCCATGATTGAGTCCACGCCATATTTTTCCAGCGAGGCGTCCGCCGCAATCTTCTGCTCCGGCAGCTTAATAACGGCAGAAAACTGCTTTTTGAGGTAATTTATTGCCTTTTGCCGCAGTAGATCTTTTTCGATTACCTGCACTCCTGGGATTGCTGCCGGGGGCGAGCTTACCTCCCTCTCCCCTGCCAAAACCCTTAATGACAACCCTTTCAGCCGCACCTTGATATTGCCTTGATCATCGTACAAATCAATATCGATCTTCGCAACATTGCCGCCTGCTTGGCTGCCGTGGCTGTAGCGAAGCAGGGCCCACATTACGGCGGTACATTTGCCGACTATCTCGATTTTTTGCAAAGCGAACGGCAAAAACGGCTGGGGGCGAGCTTCACCGCCGGAGGGTATTGCATTACCGGACCCCGGCATTAAGCCGATTGACGCTTGCAGGGCCGAATCCAGCAAACTGGGATGCAGGATGAATTGCTCCTTGGTATCGGCAACGGCTGCAGGCAAAGACAGCTTTGCCAACACTTGCCCGTGTCCCGCCCATATCTTCTCCACGCCTTGGTGTGACGGGCCATAGTCAATGCCGACGGCGCGGAAAGCCTCATAGCATTGACCGGCTGAGAAGATCGCCTGATTGCACTTAGACTGCAAAGATTCTATGTCCAAATTTGGCCCTGCGTCAACTGAGCTAAGGCCGGCCCGGCCTTGGCTGTGCAATACCGGCTCTGAGTCAGACTTTTCAGGCCGGCTGTAAATTTCATAAACTATCTCCCCGTTGGGCTCAGCAAAAAGTTCAACGTGTACCTGCACTGGCTCAGCCACGATAATAGGCCGTGTCCACACAACGTTTTTAAGTTGAATGCTTTTTTCCTGCCGGACTCCTGCCGAGTACGCCACCGCCGTTCGCGCCATCTCCAGATAGGCCGCCCCGGGTAAAACCCGCTGTTCTTTTACAATGTGGTCGGCCAAAAAGAACTCCTGTCCCGTAAAAATGGTGCTAAATCGCTGCTTTGAGAGGTCGGAGGTATTCTGATGCAGCAACGGATGCAGGTACGCAGGCCTGTCAGGTTGCCGGCAATTGAGCGAATTGTCCGATTGAACATTGCGCGGCCAAGACACGCCGGCCGTTTCCTCCCGGTTGGTTTGGTTGGTTTGGTCGGTTTGGTTGTTGCTTGCGGGAATCCAATAGCGTTCCCTGGCAAAGGGATAGGTTGGGAGACTAATGCGGCGAGGCTTAATGTCTCCGTATAACCTGTTCCAGTCCAAGTTCCAACCGTCAGTCCAGCGTTCCAGCAGTTTGGCATAATCCCGTTTCGTTATCCAAGCATCAATTGTCGCCGCTGTGTCTGCGCCGGCCGCCACAGCACCAACGTCTTCTTTACTGCCTTTAATCTGTCCCCGGTATAAATCCGGAATATCATCCTGTCCGTTTAAATAAGCCTGCAGTTTCTCCTCAAGTTCTTGTCCGGATCCCGCCATCAAGCCCAGGCGTTCCTCCATGGCCTCGCGCCCCACTTGAAGCGTGTAAGCCACATCGGCTAAGCCGGCATCGGACAATTGCCGCTCCTTAACAGCAGTCAATAACTGCTGTGCCTGGGCGTAGAGCCGTTCCTCATTTTTTGCCGACAATATGATAATGGCCGGCTCCTGAACGGTAACCGCAATTTGCGGCCGCTCCTGCTGCCGGGAGACATATTCCTCAATCACCACATGGGCGTTGACACCGCCAAATCCGAAAGAACTCACACCGGCCCGCCGCGGCAGATCCTGGCCGTAACTATCTTGCAAAGCCTTCCATTCTTTCGTTTCCTGGACGATGTAGAACGGACTGTCCTGAAGCTGAATATAAGGATTAAGGGTACTGCAGTGCAGGCTTCTGGCAAGGGTTTTATGTTTAAGTTGCAATAAGACTTTGATCACACCGGCGATGCCGGCGGCAACTTCCAAATGCCCAATGTTGCTTTTTACCGAACCCACCCCGCAGTGGCTGCCGGCAACCCTCGAATTCCCCGCGGCCTGATAGAGATCCTTAAAAGCCGACTTCAGCGCGTTGATTTCAATGGGGTCGCCAAGTTCCGTACCTGTTCCGTGGGCTTCAATGTAACTGACGGTCCGCGGATCAATCCCCGCCTTTGCATATGCTGCTTTCAACACTGCCGCCTGCGCTTTTGGATTGGGCGCCGTCAGGGAATTGGCCCGGCCGCCGTGATTCTCGGCTGAGCCGCGGATTACCCCGTAAATATGATCCCCGGCTTTTTCCGCAGCTTGCAATTTTTTCAGGAGAATCATCCCGGCCCCTTCGCCGCGCACGTAGCCGTCGGCTTGATTGGAAAAAGGCTTGCACTTGCCATCTTCACAGAGCATGCCGGCTTTGTTGAAACTAATATAGCTTTCCGGGCTTACCAATATATTAACACCACCGGCAATCGCCATTTCACAGTTCCCGTTCTCAATGGCGTTCACGGCCCGGTGGATGGCCACCAGCGCACTGGAACAGGCGGTTTCAATGGGTTCGCTGGGTCCGTGAATATTGAGAAAATAGCTCATTCGATTTGGTCCCACGGAAGGGACCATCCCAGGGTTAAAATATCCTTCAATAGCTGCATTCGCCTGGCAGATCAAGCCGCTATACCCACTATATATTGTTCCCGCAAAAATGCCGGTATTGGTCCCTGACAAGCTTTGGGGCGAATAGCCCGCATCTTCAACGGCCTTCCAGACATAGGTCATCAACAGGCGCTGCTGCGGATCCATGAATTGGGCTTCTTTAGGTGAAATGCCAAAAAACAGGGGATCAAACTTATCGGCTTCGTCAATAAACGCCCCCCATTTGATATTTGTTTTATTCGTCTCCTTTCTGGGATCACCGTAATATTGCCGCCAATCCCAGCGGCCGGGGGGAATTTCGGTAATACAGGCTTTCCCCTCGGCAAGGTTTCGCCAAAATTCATCTAAATCCCGGGCCTGGGGAAATATACCGCTCATTCCCACAATCGCAATGGGTTCAGGCATTGCTGCATCCGGTTTTGGCAGGAACGCTGCCGGCAGTCTCGCCAACCGCGGCTGCCGCCTTTCAGCTGACAAGTTCACACCCGTTCCCTCTTCCATGGCTTGCCGGGGTATGGGTATTTCAAGTCCGGCTGATATTGTATGCCGTACTGCAACAGCTGCCTGATGTTCCGCCAGCAAATAGCTGGTGAAATCATGGAGGGTTGAATGTTCGAAAAATATGGTGGGGGCCAGCTCAAGCCTGTATTCTTTATTAAGCTCATTGGCAAATTCAGTAAAGGTAATGGAATCAAATCCATATTCGCTCAGTTTGGTGTCGGCCTCGATACTATTGGGCTTAACCTTGAGTAATTTGGATACAATTTGCCTCAAGGCCAGCTGTACTTTGTCCGGCAAGCCGGCTGCAGCCGTCCCCGTTAGCGTGGCGGCAGCCGGGGATTGGTTAGGCTCCGGTGCGGCAACCGCTGTTTGGACCAGCAATTTTTGCTTGATGCGGGCAGGATTGCCGGCCACCACCATTATCTGGTTGCTGCCGGCGGCTAAGCTTTGATACAACGCGTTAATGCCGGTTGAAGTCCGGAGGGGAATGATGCCAAAATTTTGCTGCATCAGCTTTTCGGTTTCCCCATCAACATGCATCCCGCCCTCTTGCCACAGCGGCCAATTGATTGACAGGGTTTGACCCTGGCGCTGTTTCGCCGCCACCAGTTCGTTGCGATAGCCGGCATAAGCATCCATAAAAGAATTGGCCGTGGCGTAATCGGCCTGGCCCGGATTGCCTAAGCTTGCTGCTATCGAGGAAAAAAGAATAAAAAAATCAAGACTTAGATCCTTGCTGGCCTGATCCAGATTTACCAGCCCGGTGACCTTAGGCGCCAGGACTTCCTGCAATTCCGCCTCGCTTTTCCTGAGGATAAAGTTGTCGCGAATTATCCCGGCGCCATGAACGATGCCGTTGAGGCTCCCGTAGTCCCCTTGAATGCTTTGGATCAGGCCGGCAACCGCCTTCTTGTCGGTTACATCCACTTGCCGGTATTCGATCCGGGCGCCTAAATCCCGCAGTTTCGCAAGTTGGGCTTGCTTGTTTTTATTAAGGGGCGATCGCCCGGTAAGGATTAGGGTCACATTCTTAGCCTTGGCTGCTATTTCGCCGGCAAAAATAAGCCCCAGGCCGCCGGCGCCGCCGGTAAGCAGATATATTCCCTGATCCCGCCAGGGAATGCCCGTCCCTTGCCGGTAATTTTCAACTTGCCCCCAGCCGCTGACCCACCTTTTTCCATTTTGATATCGAATGTGATTATTACGGGGACTTTTGCTGTTTTCCTTTATTTTTTCGATAATTCCTGCCGGATCTTCCCCCGGTTCCACTTCGATCAGTTGTCCGATAAGTTTTGGGTTTTCAAGTTGAGCGGTTTTCAATAGTCCGGCAAGTCCGCGCCAGAGTTGCCGTTCGCTCCGGGTAGAAACTACAATCTGCAGCAACACCTTGCCCATGGGTTTACTTTTAATGATGCTTTGGATTTCGTTAAATACCTGGGTTGCGCAGGTCTGAAATCCTTCCGCAATATCTGCAATATCTTCCGGATTGGATTGCAGGGTAAGGCAGCGAACTTCGTTTAGCCGGCTTTCAATGCTGTCTTGAGTATTTTTATCCGCCTCGCAGAGGATTACCAAATGCTGATAGTAGTCAGGCACTGTGGCTCCCTGGATAGTTCCCTGTTCCTGCCAGCAAGGCTGAACCATCAGGACCCCCTCGGTTGCCGCCAATGCCAGGGAACTTTCTTCCCTCTCCAGCACTTTATACGACAGCCCTTTCAGCCGCACGCAAATCTTTCCCTGCTGGTCGCATAAATCAATATCGAATTTATGCACTTTATCCCCGGCTGTGTTGTCGTCACTGTAGCGAAGCAGCGACCACATTGTCGCCGTAAAATCCCCGAGGATTTCCAGTTCCTGCAAGGCAAACGGCAACATGGGACTGCTATGGCGACCCATGCTTAAACCCAGGGGCGACTGCACGGCGCCGTCTATCAGGCTGGGATGCAGGACATATTGATCTTTCAGGCCGGCGACGGCAGCGGGCAATGACAGTTTCGTCAATACCCGGCCCGCCCCCACGTATATCCTGTCGATTCCCTGGAGTCCCGGACCAAGGTTGACCCCTATGGCCCGAAAGGCTTCATAAAATTGAGCAGCCGAAAAAGTGTTTTGGCTGCACTCCGCCTGTAAAGCCTTAATATCTAAGTCTGGAATTTGGGGAACTTCTTCCGCCGTACTCAGTACGGCCCTGCCCCGGCTGTGTATTACCGGCGCTGCGCCCGCTGCCGGCGGCTCGCTATAAATTTCATAGTCAATTTCACCGCTGTCTTTGGGATAAAGGCTGATGTGCGTCTCAACCGGCTGATCCAATACAACAATAGGGCGGGTCCAAACCACATTTTTAAGGCGAATTCCCGGCCGGCCTTCTTTCAATGCCCCGCCCGCCATTTCTACTGCGGCGCGGGCAATTTCAAGATAAGCCACTCCCGGCAGGATCCGCTGACCTTTTATGATATGATCCGCCAGAAAGAACTCCTGCCCGGTAAAGGTCGAACTAAACCGCTGCACGAACAAATCGGAAGTGTTTTGCTGCAGCAGCGGATGAATTGCCGGGCTGAGGCGATTCATTTCCTTCCTGGCTCTGATATTATCCCTTGGCGGCAGCCAATAGCGTTCTTTGGCAAAAGGATAGGCAGGCAGACTGATGCGGCGGGGCTTGCGGTTGCCGTACAGTTGGTTCCAGTCAGGATTCAAGCCTTTCACCCATAATTCCGCCACTTTATTAAGTTTCTTTTTTTGTAGCCAGGTTTGCAGCAGGAATGCAGCGTCTTCGTCGTCTGCCAGGGCCATGACTCCCGCCTGGCTTTTTGGCGCCTGCCCGGTTAGTACTCCCGCCGCCGGCTTGTTGTCAATAAACCCCGTTAGTGCTTTAAGCAAGGCCTCCCGCGAATCTGCCGGGAATGCCAGACGATTATTCATGGCCTCCCTGCCTACCTGTAAGGTGTAGGCCATATCCGCCAAGTTGAGATCTTCCTGTGATTCAATCCAGTTCCTCATACATTCGGCATAGGCTATCAACTGCTCCGGCCTTTTTGCCGATAGTACAAACAGTATGGGATTATCGGCGCCGGTTAGTATCGGGGTTATAGCCGCATCAGGTCCGGGTTGATATTCTTCAATAACAATATGGGCATTAGTCCCGCTGAAGCCGAAGGAACTCACGCAAGCCCGCCGGGGAATGCCGGGGGAAACTTCCCATGGCTGCAGTTGGGTATTGATATAAAACGGACTATTTTCTAAAAATATATGTTCATTTAAGGCGGCAAAATTAATTGTGGGCGGCAGCATCCGGCGCCGCAAGGCCAATAATATTTTAATCACTCCGGATATTCCCGCCGCTGTCAGTAAATGCCCGATATTACTTTTCACCGATCCCAGGGCGCAATAGTTCTTTTTGTCGGTAAAGGACCGGAATGCGGCGATAAGTGCTTCCACTTCAATGGGATCACCCAGCTTTGTCCCCGTTCCGTGAGCTTCCGCCAGGGAAATTGTAGCCGGATTAATGCCAAAATTCCGGTACACCTCCTGCTCCAGGAGAACTTGCGAATTCGCGCTGGGAGCGGTCATACCATTCGTCTTGCCGTCCTGATTAATCCCCCAGCCGCGAATTACTCCGTAAATTGGGTCCTGATCCCGTACCGCCTCCGAGAACCGTTTTAATAAAATAACTCCAACCCCTTCGCCGGGAACAAACCCATTGGCGCGATTGTCAAAAGTGAAGCATTTGCCATCCGGGGATAACATGCCTGATTTACTGGTCTTGATATGCATGGCCGGCCCTGCCGCCACATATACGCCGCCCGCTAACGCCAAATCACTGGTCTGTAATATCAGACTGTTGCAAGCTTCCGCTACCGCCACCAACGAGGATGAGCAAGCAGTGTCAATAGCCAAACACGGCCCTTTTAAATTTAACAGGTAGGAAATCCGGGCGCTTAGAATGGAAATGGCTTCGCCCATAAAGCTTTGCAGGCTTAGTTGTTCCTGATCTATGAATTGCCCGTAGTCGCCGGCGCCGCAACCTACAAAAACCCCGCAACGGCTTCCCGATAATGAAGCAAAACTCAGACCGGCATCTTCAAAACAATGCCAGCAGTTTTCCAAAAATAGCCGTTGCTGCGGATCCATCAATTCAGCTTCCGCCGGCGATATATTGAAAAACAGCGGATCAAACTTATCCGCATCCTCCAAGGCCCCCATCCATTTGGAGGAGGTTTTTCCGGGAACTTTCGGATCCGGATCATAGTACTCGTCTATAGACCACCGGGCGACGGGAATTTCGGAAATACAATCCCTGCCCTGAACCAGGTTGTCCCAAAATTCGGCTAAGTTTTTTGCCCGGGGAAATTGCCCCGACATGCCGATAACGGCAATAGAATCGGGAGGCGGGAGTTCCGCTTTAGCCGCTTGGGCAGGGGTGGAATCCCTCGCCGGAATTTCCGTGTCCGGTTTTAGCCGTAAGGGTTCACCCTGGTTTACTGACTGATTGTATAATGATTGAATTCTTTCTTTTACTTCCGGTTGGTTCACAAATGTTATTGCATGCATCTTCAGTTCCTTGTCAATTTTATCAGCTAACCGGCTTTTAATAGCTTCCGTCATATTATCCTTTAATGCTATTAACGATTCCCGGGGTGACTCGGCTAACTTGCGGGCTAATTGTACCGCATACGGCAATACTTCTTTTCTTGGTAAAACCGGAAACGGCACTCCTTTTGCCTCCAGCTCTGCTCCGCGAAAATTTCTGCCTGTAAATAATATTTCCTGGGCTAAACTAATCCCGAATTTTTCCGGGAAAATTAAGGTGGCGCCGGCGCCGGGAGTAAAACCGTAACTCATATAGTTGCTGGCATAAAAACTTTCCCGGCTCATTATTATGAAATCACAAAACATTCCCATAGACCAGCCGGCGCCGATTCCGTGGCCTTGCATCGCGGCAATTACCGGGATCTTGCAGTCCAATGCCAGGCTGTGGATGTTGCTGTCGGTAAATTTTGTCCTGCCTTCGTAGATGGACAGTAATGACTCCCGGGTCCCGCCGGCGGCAAAATAGCTGTCGTATCCGGTCAGAATCACAGCCTTGTAACCTGGATTGGATTGGATTAATTCAAATGAATGGATCAGGCCGCGGATCAATTCCTGGGAAAATGTATTTTTATTGATCCGGTCCTGCATTGTTAATTGAACAATGCAAGGTTCAATTTCCTGTAAATCAACCACCGGGGTTTTTCCGGACAACTCCAACGAAGGAAGGCTTGATGCTTGCTTCTGTTTATCAACGAGCACTTTTGATAATTCTCTCTCAGCATCTTCCGAACTTAGTTCTCCGGCTTGCAGGGCTCGGAAAATCTCGTCTGAATTCATATTAACCTCCTGCTAATAATGTCATTATCAGTTATGAGTTTCATATAGCTGAATCGTTTGGAATATGTGGTTAGCCTTCTCAATATTTATATCCCCCTGCCGCACCAGTTGTACCAATTCTTGCAGGGAAGGAACCGGGCTTGATTCCGACGGAGCTTGATCCAACCTTTGTCCGGCTTTATTTAATTCTTTTTCCAGGAAACCGGCAAATTCACGAACAGTTGGATAATCATAGACCTTAGTTGCTATAATTGAGGTGCCGAATCGGGTATTAATCTCCTGAATCCATTCCACACCCACAATTGAATCCAGTCCTATATCAATGAATTTTGCATCTATATCCACATCACTGGGCTTCAGGTCCAAAACCCTGGCCAGGATTGTTGTCAGCTCTGCCTGTAATGACTCAGCCGCAAATGACTCAGCCGCAATGGAAGCAACGGATGAATGAAACTGCCCTGGGCGCTCATTTGCTTCCGGAAGTGGAGCCACCGCCTCTTTTTCCGGTGCTGGTAATGGTAATGGGATGGATTCAAGGGTAATTTTCGCGGGAATCCGGTTTGGGTTTGAAATCGCCGGATTGCTTAAAGTTTGTTTGTCCAACTCCACGGCTCCCGCTTCCAGAAGCGGGAGTTCCACTTTGGCCGTTTTGGCGGGGGTAAAATTCGCCGCCGAAGTCTCCATGTCCGGCTTTAGACGGTCGGGTTCACTTGCTTCTTGCTGCAGAAAGCCGGCAAATTCACGAATTGTTGGATAGTCATAAACCTTGGTTGCCGCAATGGAAGTACTGTACTTTGCATTGATCTCCCGAATCCATTCCACACCGACAATTGAATCCAGTCCCATATCAATAAATTTTTCGTCTATATCAATATCGCTCACCTTCATGGCTAAAGTCGCGGCCAGGCTTGTTGCCAGTTCTGCCTGGAATAATTCCGCCGACTTAGCCGGCGGAACACGAGTCATGGGTATAGATTCAGCCTTATCGCCGGACCGGGGCGATGAGACGCCGGGCAACGACAAGGTTATTGATTGCTGAATTCGACCCGCGGATTCACTTGCAGGCTTATCCAGGGCGGCAACAGCCGGGCTTGCGGTTGTGTTGCCGGCGGCTTTGCTCTCAGTCATAGGCGCCCAGTAGCGTTCTCGGGCAAAAGGATAAGTGGGCAGGCTGATTCGCCGGGGCTTGATGCCGCCGTAGAGTTTATTCCAATCAATATTCAAACCCCTGACCCACATATCTATAAGTCCCGTATAGTTTCCCTTAGCCATCCAGGTATCAACTGTTGCCGCCAGCATTTTTACCATATCTTCATTATCTTCATTGGCAATAAAAACAGCAAAAGCCTCTTTATTGCGCTTTACCTGCCCCCGGTACAGTTCTTCAACACCATCAGGGCTGTTCCCCAGGCCGTTCAAAAAGTTGTTCAATTTTTCTCTGAGTTCTTTGATGGATTTGACGATCATACCCAATCGTTCGTCCATAGCTTCTCTTCCCACCTGAAGGGTGTACGCCGCATCGGCCAGGTTGACATCGGTAAGTTGCTGCCCGTCGATAGCGGCTAACATATTCCGCGCCTGGGCATAGAGCTGATCCTCATTCTTTGCTGATAACACAATTATTGCCGGCGTCTGGGTGGTGATTGCAATTGAAGGCCGCTGTTCATCTTCAGTTATGTATTCTTCGATCACCACATGAGCGTTTGACCCGCCGGCGCCAAAGCTGCTCACACCTGCCCGCCGGGGAATTTCCCGGCCATTGATTAATGGCCGTTGCCATTCCGCATATTCTTGCTGGACGACAAAGGGAGTATTACTGAAATCAATGTTGGGATTTAAGGTCTGAGAATGGAGTGAAGGCGCCAGTTGTTGGTACTTTAACTGCAACAATACTTTCGTTACTCCCGAAATGCCTGCCGCACTCTCACAATGTCCGATATTCGACTTGACCGATCCGATAGCGCAGAACTGTTTGTCTTGGGTGTATTGCCGGAAGGTTTTCGTCAAACCGGCGATTTCGATTGGATCGCCAAGAGATGTACCGGTGCCATGGGCCTCCAGATAACTAATTGTCCTGGGATCAATCCCCGCCTTGGCAAAAGCTCTGCCAATAACACTGGCCTGGGCGTTGGGATTGGGCACCGTGTAGCCGTTGGTTTTTCCCCCATGATTGATGGCCGTTCCTTTGATGACGCCATAAATGTGATCCCCGTCGGCAACAGCTTTTGACAGCGGTTTTAAGAGTACCGCGCCTACGCCTTCTCCCGGTACATAGCCGTCGCCCCCTTGCCCAAAACTTTCGCAGCGCCCTTTGCTCGATATAAACCGGCCCTGGGCCAGATATAGATATTTGTTAGGATGTATTGAAACATTCACGCCGCCGGCAATGGCCAGCCCGCATTCCCCTTGCCTCAGGCTTTGGCATGCCAGGTGAATCGCGGTCAAAGAGGAGGAACACATGGTATCCACAGCCATACTGGGTCCATGGAAATCAAAAAAATAGGAGACCCGGTTAGCTATTGATGCTGGACTCCCTGCTAAAGCAACCGGCCTGCCCCGGCTCTGTTCCTGAGCCCCGTAAAGCTGGTATTCCTCGTACATTACCCCCGCATAGACCCCTACATTGCCTTCCAGATCAAAACCCCGGCACTGTCCGAGAGTGCCGCGGGTATAGCCGGCATCTTCCAAAGTTTCGTAGACGCATTCCAAGAACAAACGTTCCTGCGGATCCATAATTTTTGCTTCCCGGGGCGAAATATTAAAGAAGCGAGGATCAAACCGGTCCATACCTTCTAAGAAGCCGCCCCATTTGCTATAGCTTTTCCCGGCCTTGCCCCTGTCGGCATCGAAGTACAAACCGTAGTCCCAGCGGTCTTGAGGAATTTCAGTGATACAGTCCCTGCCGTCCCGCAGGTTGTGCCAGAATTCCTGCATATTTTGCGCCCCGGGATATCGTCCGGCCAGACCAATTATGGCGATATCCAAGGCCCTTATTTCCTGTTCCGCCGCCGCAGCAATGGGCGGGGCCGGGAAACGGAGTCGCCGCCGGCCCCGGAAGGCCAATTTTTCGACTTCCGTCGCAGCCGCGGGCTCCGGGACATTCCGCCGGGATGCCGCCGCTTTTTCCTCAATTCCCAGAATATTTATCAGTTGTTCCCGATAGTTTTCGGTAAAATATCTGCTCAGTTCCTGAATATTTTGGTATTCAAAAAGCAGCGTCCTGGGTAGTGTCCCGAAAGTCTTTTCCAGTTGACCGGTTAATTGAAGGACCATAACCGAATCAACTCCATACTTTTCGAGGGGAGCATCCGCTTCAATTTGCCGGGCGGACAGCTTAATAACCGCTGCCAGCAGTGTCTTTAAATAACTTGTGGTCCTTGCCCGGAGCAAATCTTCGCCAACTTCCGGCACTGCCTGCTCTTCCCCGGGGACAGAAGAAGATTGGGAAATGATTTTCTGTTTGCGCTGAGCCTCAAGGAACATAAATTGTTTGGCAGCATCCTGGTGATTTATCTTTCCTGCTTTTATTTGCTCACATAATATTTTTATTTGATTATCCATTCTGCCCCCCTAATTTAAAGCCAAAACTATTCTTTCGACTTCGGCATCGGATACTTCGCCATTTGATATTCTTGCTGCAAGCCGTAGATAAAAATCATAAGAATCCCCGTTAAATTCTGCAGCTTCATCCTTTGCCATAACATTACCAAATTCCCCGAACGCCATTGAATTGGAATTGGAAATCGAATTCGATTTCAATCCCATAAAATTTCTTAATTGCATCACGTTGCCTTCCATCACCAGCACCTGCTCCTTGCCGGCGGCAAAGCCCTGGTATAATGCCTGGATACCGGCGGCGGTCTGCATGGCAACCATCCCTGTGGTTTGTTGCATCAGCTTTGCCCTTTCCGTATCCACATGCATCCCGCCCTCTTGCCACAGCGGCCAATTGATGGAAAGCGTCCGGCCCCGCCGTTGGTTCTCCGCTACTAATGCATTGCGATAGCGGACGTAGGCGTCCATGAAGGCGTTGGCCGCGGCATAATCGGCTTGGCCGATATTGCCGAAGCTGCCGGCCAGTGAGGAAAAGACGATAAAGAAGTCCAGGTTCAGGTCCCGGCCGGCTTCATCCAGGTTTACCAGTCCCGCCACCTTCGGCACCAGGACTTCCAGGAACTGCTCCCGGGTCTTTTTTATAATAAAGTTATCACGGATTATGCCTGCACTGTGAATGATCCCATGGATATCCCCGAATTCCCCTTTAATGCTTTTAATTAAGCCGGCAACGGCCTGCCGGTCGGCCACATCAGCCTGCCGGTAGGCGACCCTGGCGCCCAATGCCGCCAATTCCTTCAGCTTGCCTTGTTTCTCCTCGCTCAACGGGGACCGGCCGGTGAGGATCAGGGCCGCATCCTTGGTTTTATGCGCAATTTCGGCGGCAAATATCAGTCCCAGGCCGCCGGCGCCGCCGGTAATTAAATAAACCCCCTGATCTTTCCAGGGGAGGCTCACTGCTGCCTGGGAAACTTCCACTTCGCTCCACCCGGCCAGCAAACGTTGGCCGTCCTGGTAGCGAATGTGGCTGTCATTGGGGCTCCGGCTGTTCGCCTCCAGTTTCGCTATGATTGCTGCCGGGCCCTCCCCGGGCTCTATTTCAATCAACTGCCCGATAAGTTTAGGATTTTCCAGCCGGGCTGTTTTCAATAGACCGGCCAGGCCGGCGAAAAGCCGCTGTTCGTCCCGGCTGCCAACGACAATCTGAACCAATACGTTGCCCTGGGGTTTAGCTGTTAGAATTCTTTGGATTTGGGCAAATGCTTGCACGGCGCAGGCCTGGAACCGTTCCTTCAGGCCTTTCTGCCCGGACTCCAGAGTGAGGCAACGCACCCCGTTCGTTTGGGCTTCCAAGATTTCCTGGATTTCCCGGGAAATTTTATCCGATTCACAGAGAATTACCAAATGTCCGGCATAATCCGGGGCTACGGTTCCTTCCCCCGTAGCCTCCTGCCAACTTGGGCTGAGCAGCAGGGTTCCGGCGGAATCCGCCTCACTTTCCAGTATTCTTGCTATAAACCCTTTCAATTTTACGCAAACGTTGCCTTGCTCATCGCATAAATCGATATCAAGGCTTGGTACCCTGTCTTCCGCCTTGCTGCCTTCACTGTACCGGACCAGCGCCCACATTACCGCCGGACATGCACCGAATATCGCCAGTTCCTGCAAGGCAAAAGGCAGCGCCGGCTGGGGAGGGACTTTACCTCTTTTATCGCCGGCGGCCATCACTAAACCCAGTGACGCCTGGAGGGCTGAATCCAGCAAACCGGGATGCAGGATAAACCGGTCTTTAGTATCCATGACGGCAGCCGGCAGGGACAGTTTGGCCAATACCTGCTCCTGTCCCGCATACACCATCTCAATTCCCCGGTGTCCGGGGCCGTAGTCGATCCCCATCGCCCTAAATGCCTCATAGCATTCACCGGCCACAAGAATGCTTTCACTGCATTGAGCTTGCAAGACCTTAATGTCCCGGACCGGTACTGCCGCAAGCGGGCTTAGCGCCGCACTGCCCTGGCTGTGTACTATTGGTTCGGCGTCGGCATTTTCCGGCTCACTGTAGATTTCATAGGCAATTTCGCCGTTGTCTTCCGGATAGAGGCTGATATGCACCGGCACTGGCTGCTCCCCTACGGCCAGGGGACGAACCCAGACTACGTTTTGCAGCCGTATCCCGGTCCGTCCTGGTTGGAAGTCCTCTACCGCCTGTTCCACTGCCGCCCGGGCCATTTCCAGATAAGCTGCTCCTGGCAAAACCCGCCGGCCTTTTATGATATGATCCGCCAGGAAAAACTCCTGCCCGGTAAAGGTTGAACTGAACCGCTGCCCTGAGAAGGTCGAGGTATTTCGCTGCACCAGGGGATGGAGCACCGTTTCGATGGTTGGAGCTGTAAGGGCCCCGCCGGCCTTAGTGTCAATCGCCGGCAGCCAGTAGCGTTCCCGGGCAAAAGGATAAGTGGGCAAACTGATACGGCGGGGTTTGGTCTCGCCGTAAAGCTTATGCCAATCCACGTTCAACCCCTTGACCCACAGATCAAGTATTTTGGCATATTTCCCTTTGGCCACCCAGGTTTCCACCGTTTTCATCATATCTTCATCCGCCGTCATACTGTCCAACATCCCTCTATTGGCCTTCACCTGACCCTGATACAGGTCCTCCCTCCCGTCTTGACCCGCCAGAAAAGCCCCCAGTTTCCTTGCCGCTTCTTCCATCGAGCCCGCCACCAGGCCCAGCCGTTCTTCCATGGCCTCCCGCCCCACCTGGAGGGTATAGGCCATATCAGCCAGGTCGCCATCGGTCAATGGCCGCTCCTGAATCGCCGCCAGCAATTGCCTCGCCTGCTCCTGCAGCCGCTCTTTATCCTTGGCCGACAATACAATGACCGCCGGTTTCCGGGGCGTTATCTCGATTACCGGCCGCTCGGCGCCCCGGTATTCTTCCAGCACGACATGGGCGTTGGCTCCTCCCGCCCCAAAGGATGAGATCCCGGCAATCCGCGGATATTCCCTGCTTTCCCCGTTGCTTTCCACCACCGGCCGTTTCCATTCCCCCAGTTCCTGCTGCACTACAAACGGGGTTTGGGCAAAATTGATATTCGGATTCAGTTCCCGGGCATGCAAACTGGGCACCAGTTTTTGCTGCTGCATTTGCAGCACAATTTTGGTGATGCCGGCAATCCCCGCCGCCGCTTCCCCATGGCCGATATTGGATTTTACCGACCCGATGGCGCAGTATCCCGTATCCTGGGTATCCTGGCGAAACGCCTGGGTAAGTCCGGTGATTTCAATGGGATCCCCCAGTTTGGTCCCCGTGCCGTGGGCCTCGATATAGCTGACGGCCCGCGCGTTTACCCCCGCTTTGTCCAGGGTCGCCCGGATGAGCTCCCCCTGGGCCTTGGGATTGGGCACCGTATAGCCGTTGGTTTTCCCGCCGTGATTAATCCCTGTCCCCCGGATCAGCGCATATATCCGGTCCCCGTCGGCAATGGCCCGGGCCAGCGGTTTTAGGATCACCGCCCCCACGCCTTCTCCCGGCACGAATCCGTCGCCTCCCTGGCCAAAGCTCTGGCATTGCCCGCTGGCGGACAGCATTTGCTGCCCACATAATCCCACATAGCTGGAGGGATGGAGATACAGGTTCACACCCCCGGCAATCGCCATTTCACATTCTCCCCGGTACAGATGTTCGCAGGCTTCATGAATGGCGGTCAGGGAGGAGGAACACATGGTATCCACCGGCATGCTCGGCCCTTGTAAATTGAACAGATAGGAAATGCGATTGGCCACCGAGCTGAAGGACGTGTAGGGGAAGATTTGTTCCCCCTGTTTCCATAGCTCCGGGCCGTATAAATTAAAGCCGGTCTTGGTTATGCCGGCAAAAACCCCCACCCGCCGGTTGCAGGTCACAGCCAGTTGCTCCCGGGTATAGCCCGCATCCTCCAGCGCTTCCCAGCAGCTTTCAATGAACAGTCGCTCTTGCGGATCCATATTGAGGGCTTCCCGCGGCGACATATTGAAAAAGAGCGGATCAAATTCGGCGAATCCGGTCACAAAGCCGCCCCATTTGCTGTAGCTTCTGCCCTGCGCCGGGGCTGCCTGGGAATCAGGCAGATAGAATCCTTCCAAAGGCCAACGCTCATTGGGAATTTCGGTGATGCAATCCCGGCCGTTTTGCAAATTCTCCCAATATTCCCGCAGCGTTCCGGCTTGAGGATACCGCCCGCTGATGCCAATAATGGCAATAGGTTCCCGGCTTTCCCGTCCGGGAGCCGTAACGGCAAAACCCCATACTTTTTTCTTCCTTGTCTTTGTTTTTCCGGCCAGGGAGGTCAGCACCGGCACTTGGCCGGCGCCGGGCAGTCCCGGGGCGGACTCCGCCGCCGGCAGGGACGCCCCCGGCTCCTCCAGTCCGGTCCACTGCCGGCAAGCTTGCGGATGGTTGGTGCTTAAATATTCGGCTAAGGCCGCCAGCGTCTGGTATTCATAAAACAGGGTTTTCGACAATTCGCCGAAGACAGCGGCCAGTTTCTGATTGAGACGGGTGATCATCAGCGAATCAATTCCATAGGCTTCCAACGGTTCATCGGCGTCGATCTGCCCCAATCCCAGCTTGGTGACTTCTCCCAATACCCCTTTGAGTTGATGCAGGGTTTTTTCCCGCAGCGGTTCCGGCTCCACCGGCGGCAGCGGTTCCCGGCTTGGTTGCCCGTGAGTTTGGGAAAATTCCTGCAGCCCTGCTTCGCCTGCCGGCACCCGGAATGAAAATCCCTTCATCCGTACACATACATTTCCCTGCTCACCGCATAAATCAATATCGAATCTCCCCCTGCCGTCTGCCGCCCCGTCGGCGCTGCGGCGAATTACGGCCCACGCGGCGGGGACGTCATGACTAAATATTTCAAGCTCCCGCAAAGCAAGAGGCAGCAGCGTTTTGCCATCGCCGGCGCCGGTCATAAAATTTGTCAACGCTTGCAAAGCGGCGCCCATCAAACCCGGATGCAAAACAAATTGACCTTGCGTCTCCGGAACATAAGCCGGCAGGCATAGCTTGGCCAACACTTGATCTGGCCCCACATACACCTTCTCAAACGTCCCGCATTCCGGTCCATGGTCAGGCTCCATTACTTGAGGACCTTCGCAGCCTTGCCCGGCTGAAAGGATACTTTGGTTGCACTGAGCTTGCAAGGCCCTGAGATCCAGGGCTGGAACTTCCTTGGCCGAACTTAGCGCCGCAGTGCCTTGGCTGTGGATGATAAGTTCCGTGTCAACCTCTCCGGACTCGCTGTAAATTTCATAGGCAATTTCTCCATTGTCTCCGGGAAAAAGGCTAATGTGTACCGGTCCCGGCCGCTCTTCGACAGTAATGGGCCGGTCCCAAACCACCTGCTTGAGCCGGATGCCCGTTTCCCTTTCTCCCGGAACGCCCGCCGCCCGTTCCACCGCCGCCCGGGCCATCTCCAGACAGGCTACCGCCGGCAAGACCCGCCGGCCCGTCATGCCATGATCCGCCAAGAAAAATTCCCGGCCCGTAAAGGTCGAGGTAAACCGCTGCCCGGAAAGGTCGGAAGTGTTTTGATGCAGCAGCGGATGAAGCGCAGTTGTCAGCATGGCTGTGTTGTCAGCCTTGCTATCGGGTTTGCCCACCCAATAGCGTTCTTTCGCAAAAGGATAGGTGGGCAGGCTTATGCGCGAGGGTCTGACATCCCCGTAAAGTTTATCCCAATCAAGACTTAGTCCCTTAACCCAAAAGTCAAGAATTTTCTCATATTTTCCCTTGCCTATCCAGACATCAATTATGTTTGCCATATCTTCATCCGCTGCAAACTTAGCCAACGTTTCCCTGTCGCGTTTGGCTTGCCCGCGGTACAGATCTGCCACACCTTCCCGGCCTGCCGCAAAAGCCTGCAATTTGTCCGCCAGTTCCCGGACGGATTCTACAATTACCCCCAGGCGTTCTTCCATGGCGTCCCGCCCCACCTGCAGCGTGTATGCTATGTCGGCTAAACTTATCCCGGCAAATTCTTCTTTCCTGATTGTAGCCAGTAATTGCTGCGCCTGCTCGACAAGCCGCTCTTCATTCTTCGCCGACAGCACGATAATGGCCGGTTTCCCGGCAGGGACCGGGATGGGCGGCCGGTTTTGCCCCTTCGGCGTATATTCCTCGATCACCACATGGGCGTTGACGCCGCCAAAACCAAAGGAGCTTACGCCGGCCCGCCGGGGAATGTCCCGGCCTGCCGCATTTTGCAAAGGCTTCCATTCCTTCGTTTCCCGCAAGATGTAAAACGGACTGTCCTGCAGCCGGATGTACGGATTCACCGTGTCGCAATGCAGGCTTTTGACCAGGGTTTTATGCTTAAGCTGCAGTAAGACTTTGATTACACCGGCAATCCCGGCCGCCAGTTCCAGGTGCCCAATATTGGTCTTCACCGATCCCAAGCCGCAATGGGCCTCGGCAACCAGGCTGCCGCCGGCAGCCTGGTACAGTTCTTTAAAAGCGGTCTTCAACCCGTTGATTTCAATGGGGTCGCCCAGTTCCGTGCCGGTTCCGTGGGCCTCAATGTAACTAACGGTCCGTGGATCGATGCCGGCTTTGGTATACGCATCTTTCAGCAGTTCCGCCTGGGCTTTCGGGTTAGGCGCCGTCAGGGAGTTGGCGCGGCCCCCGTGGTTCTCGGCCGTGGCGCGAATCACGCCGTAGATATGGTCCCCGGCCGCTTCCGCATCCTTTAGCCGCCGGAGGAAAATCATTCCTACTCCTTCGCCGCGCCCATAGCCGTTGGCTTGATCCGAGAAGGTTTTGCACCGTCCATCTTCGCTAAGCATGCCGGCTTTGTTAAAGCTGATGTGAAAATCCGGCGTCAGGATGGTATTGACGCCGCCGGCGATCGCCATCTCGCAGCTGCCGTTTTCCAGGGCGCTCACCGCCCGGTGAATGGCTACCAGGGAACTGGAACAGGCGGTTTCAATGGGTTCGCTGGGTCCGTGAATATTGAGGAAATAGCTCATCCGGTTCGGTCCCACCGAAGGCACCGTACCGGTGGATGTGTAACCTTCAATCCCGTCGGCCTGGGAAACCAAGACACGATAGTCGCTGCTCATTGTTCCCGTAAAAATACCGGTCTTCGTTCCCGCCAGGCTTCGCGCCGCATAACCGGCATCTTCCATCGCCTTCCAAACATAGGTCATCAACAGCCGTTGCTGCGGGTCCATGAGCTGGGCTTCCCGGGGGGAAATGCCGAAGAATAACGGATCGAACTCCGCGACGCCGTCAATAAAACCGCCCCATTTGACGTTAGTTTTATTTGCCTCGGTTGCCGGATCGCCGTAATACTCCCGCCAATCCCAGCGGTCTGGGGGAATTTCCGTGATGCAATCCCGGCCGGCAACGAGATTTTCCCAGAATTCGTTCAGGTCTCCGGCCAGCGGGAATTTTCCGCTCATGCCGATAATCGCTATGGGTTCGGAAACGGTTGCAGCCGGTTGTGCTGCGGCTAACGCCATCATTTTGTCAAAACGGGAGCACTGTTTCTTGCCGGCCGGCTTTGCTGCTTTCTCTGCTGCAGTTTCTGTGGCGGCAACAGGAAATTCGGCCGTGGTTTGTGTTTGCAGCCCAAATTGAGCGGCAAACACAGCCTGGTATTCTTCAATTAAATAGGCAACAAAACTATTGAGCTGCGGATGTTCAAAAAATATGATGGGAGTCAGCTCAAGTTTATATTCTTCGTTAATTTGATTGGCAAATTCAGTAAAGGTGATCGAATCAAAGCCATACTCCTTCAGTTCGGTACCGGCATCAATATCTTCAGGCTTTACTTTAAGTAATTCCGATACACTTTGCAGCAGAGCAGCCTGTACTTTGTCCTGCAGGCTGCCGGTATCAATCCGGCTTGGAGAAGCGGCCGCCGCCGTCGTCGAGAGCAGTTTCTGCTTCATCCGGGCAAGGTTGCCTTCCATCACCATCACCTGGTCCTTGCCGGAGGCCAGGCCTTGGTACAAAGCCCGGATGCCGGTTGCGGTCCCCATGACGGCCATACCCATGCTTTGCAGCAGCATCTTTTCCGTCCCGGCGTCAACTTGCATCCCGCCCTCTTGCCATAACGGCCAGTTAATGGACAGCGTTTGGCCGCAACGCTGGTTTGCCGCCGCCAGCGAATTTCGATAGCCGGCATAGGTGTCCATAAAAGCGTTGGCGGCGGCGTAATCGGCTTGCCCCATATTGCCGACGGCTCCCGCCACCGAGGAAAAACAGATGAAGAAATCCAACGGCAAATCCCGGCTGGCCTGATCCAAATTGACCAGTCCGCTGACCTTGGGCGCCAGCACTGCCTGCATTTCTTCCCTGCTTTTCTTCAGAATGAAGTTGTCGCGGATTACTCCCGCGCTGTGGATAATGCCGTTGAGACTGCCGAATTCCTCCCCGATGCTCCGGATTAAGCCGGCAACTTCCTGCTCCCGCGTCACATCCGCTTGCCGGTAGACAATCTGGGCGCCCGCTGCCGCCAATTGTTTCAGTTGCGCCTCTTTATCCTCATTCAGCGCCGATCTTCCTGTAAGGATCAAGGTTGCATCCTTAACCTGCCCCGCAATTTCTTTGGCAAAAATAAGTCCCAGACCGCCGGTGCCGCCGCTGATTAAATAGATACCCCCATCTTTCCAGGGGATCTTCACCCGTTCCTCACCGGTTTCCACTTCCCGCCAGCCGGCAACCCAGCGTTTGCCGTCCTGATAGCGAATCCGGTTATCAAGCGGGCTGCGGCTATTCTCTTGCAGTTTCGCAATGATTCCCGCGGCGTCGTCACCAGCTTCTATTTCAATTAGCTGTCCGATGAGTTTGGGATTTTCCAGCCGCGCGGTTTGCAACAGCCCGGCAAGGCCGGAAAAAAGTTGGGGAACAACAATCTGAATCAGCACCTTTCCCAAGGGTTTTTCCCGGAGAAGGCGCCGGATTTCTTCCAATGCCTGAATAGCATAGGTTTGAAACCGTTCCGCCATGCCTTTTGGCGGCGATTCCAGGGTAAGGCAGCGCACCCCGGTCATCGCGGTTTCAATGCTTTCCCGGAAAACAGAAGCCCCTTCGCCGAGTATCACCAAATGCTGATCATAACCGGGAAGTATGGCTGCCGGGGCGGCAGATTGCTCTTGCCAGCAAGGATGGAGCAGCAGGGTGCCGGTATTTGTCCCGGTCTCTGCCGCGCCGGCTTCGTCTGCCAGCCCACGCAAGGATAGTCCTTTCAGCCGTACGCAAATATTCCCTTGCCCGTCGCATAAATCTATATCAAGCTTTGGTGCCTTATCCCCGGCTTGGCTGCCGCCGCTGTACCGAACCACGGCCCACATTGCGGCAGGGCATTTGCCGAAGATTTCAAGCTTTTGCAAGGCAAAAGGCAGGGCCGGCTTGACCTCACCGGGATTCAGCATCAAAGACGCCTGCAAGGCCGCATCCAGCAAGCTGGGATGCAGGACGAATCGGTCCTTGGTATCAGCTAAGGCCGCAGGCAAAGACAGCCTGGCCAATACTTGGCCCTGTCCCGCATATACTTTTTCAATCCCCTGTAGTCCCGGACCATAAGCGAACCCCACCGTTTTAAAGGCCTCATAGCATTGGCTGGAACTGAAACTGTTTTGACTGCACTCCGCCAGTAAAGCTTTAAGATCCAAGGCGGGAGCTTCCGCCGGCGGACTCAGCGCCGCACTGCCCCGGCTGTACACTACCGGCTCGGCGTCAGCCGTTTCGGGCCGGCTATAGACTTCATAGGCAATATCGCCGTTGTCTTCGGGGCAAAGTCCGATGTGGACCGTAAGCGGTTGTTCCCTTATGGCAACCGGTCTGACCCAAACTGTGTTTTTGAGCTGCAGCCCGGCCTGCTCTTCTCTTAATTCGCCGGCTGCCTGTTCCACTGCTGCCCGGACCATTTCCAGATAAGCCACTCCCGGTAATATCCTCTGCCCGTTTATGACATGATCGGCCAGGAAAAACTCCCGCCCGGTAAAAGTGGAACTGAACCGCTGGACGGAGAAGTCCGAAGTATTTTGCTGCAATAAAGGATGAATTGCGGCTGGGGCTAATGCTGCCCCAACGCTGCCGGCAGATTTGGGTCCGGTTTCAGCTACCCAGTAGCGTTCCCTGGCAAAGGGATAGGTGGGCAGGCTGATGCGTCGGGGTTTGCTGTCGCCATAAAGCTTGCTCCAGTCAAAAATCAAACCTTTAACCCAGAGAGCCAGAAGTTTCTCATATTTTCCTTTGCCAATCCAGACATCAATTGTCGTTTGTAAATCTTCATCCCCGGCAAAAACGGCCAGGGTTTCTTTATTATGTTTGGCCTGCCCGCGGTACAGACCTGCCACACCTTCCCGGCCGGCCACAAAAGCCTGCAATTTTTCCGCCAGTTCCCCGACGGATTCTACAATTACCCCCAGGCGTTCTTCCATGGCGTCCCGCCCCACCTGCAGCGTGTATGCTATGTCGGCTAAACTTATCCCGGCAAATTCTTCTTTCCTGATTGCAGCCAGTAATTGCTGCGCCTGCTCGACAAGCCGCTCTTCATTCTTCGCCGACAGCACGATAATGGCCGGTTTCCCGGCAGGGACCGGGATGGGCGGCCAGTTTTGCCCCTTCGGCGTATATTCCTCGATCACCACATGGGCGTTGACGCCGCCAAAGCCAAAGGAGCTTACGCCGGCCCGCCGGGGAATGTCCCGGCCTGCCGCATTTTGCAAAGGCTTCCATTCCTTCGTTTCCCCCACGATGTAAAACGGACTGTCCTGCAGCCGGATGTACGGATTCACCGTGTCGCAATGCAGGCTTTTGACCAGGGTTTTATGCTTAAGCTGCAATAAGACTTTGATTACACCGGCAATCCCGGCCGCCAGTTCCAGGTGCCCAATATTGGTCTTTACCGATCCCAAGCCGCAATGGGCCTCGGCAACCAGGCTGCCGCCGGCAGCCTGGTACAGTTCTTTAAAAGCGGTCTTCAACCCGTTGATTTCAATGGGGTCGCCCAGTTCCGTGCCTGTCCCGTGGGCCTCAATGTAACTAACGGTCCGCGGATCGATGCCGGCTTTGGTATACGCATCTTTCAGCAGTTCCGCCTGGGCTTTCGGGTTAGGCGCCGTCAAAGAGTTGGCGCGGCCCCCGTGGTTCTCGGCCGTAGCGCGAATCACGCCGTAGATATGGTCCCCGGCCGCTTCCGCATCCTGCAGCCGCCGGAGAAAGATCATTCCCACGCCTTCGCCGCGCCCATAGCCGTTGGCTTGATCCGAGAAGGTTTTGCACCGTCCATCTTCGCTAAGCATGCCGGCTTTGTTAAAGCTGATGTGAAAATCCGGCGTCAGGATGGTATTGACGCCGCCGGCGATCGCCATCTCGCAGCTGCCGTTCTCCAGGGCGCTCACCGCCCGGTGAATGGCTACCAGGGAACTGGAACAGGCGGTTTCAATGGGTTCGCTGGGTCCGTGAATATTGAGGAAATAGCTCATCCGGTTCGGTCCCACCGAAGGCACCGTACCGGTGGATGTGTAACCTTCAATCCCGTCGGCCTGGGAAACCAAGACACGATAGTCGCTGCTCATTGTTCCCGTAAAAATACCGGTCTTCGTTCCCGCCAGGCTTCGCGCCGCATAACCGGCATCTTCCATCGCCTTCCAAACATAGGTCATCAACAGCCGCTGCTGCGGGTCCATGAGCTGGGCTTCCCGGGGGGAAATGCCGAAGAATAACGGATCGAACTCCGCGACGCCGTCAATAAAACCGCCCCATTTGACGTTGGTTTTATTTGCCTCGGTTGCCGGATCGCCGTAATACTCCCGCCAATCCCAGCGGTCTGGGGGAATTTCCGTGATGCAATCCCGGCCGGCAACGAGATTTTCCCAGAATTCGCCCAGGTCTCCAGCCAGCGGGAATTTTCCGCTCATGCCGATAATCGCTATGGGTTCGGAAACGGTTGCAGCCGGTTGTGCCGGGAATAACGCCACCCTGCCGGCCAAACGGGAGCGCTGTTTCTTGTCGGCCGGCTTTTCTATTTCCTCTGCTTCCTCTTCTCCGGCCGGCACAGGAGTGTCCCCTCCGGCCGATACCACGAATTGGACGGCTAGTACAGCCTGATATTCTTCCGTCAGATATTTGGCAAAACTATTGAGATGGGGATGTTCAAAAAATATGGCGGGAGTCAGCTCAAGTTTATATTCTTCGTTAATTTGATTGGCAAATTCAGTAAAGGTGATCGAATCAAATCCATACTCCTTCAGTTCGGTACCGGCATCAATATCTTCAGGCTTTACTTTAAGTAATTCCGATACATTTTGCAGCAGAGCAGCCTGTACTTTGTCCTGCAGGCTGCCGGTATCAATCCGGCTTGGAGAAGCGGCCGCCGCCGTCGTCGAGAGCAGTTTCTGCTTCATCCGGGCAAGGTTGCCTTCCATCACCATCACCTGGTCCTTGCCGGCGGCCAGGCCTTGATACAAAGCCCGGATGCCGGTTGCGGTCCCCATGGCGGCCATACCCATGCTTTGCAGCAGCATCTTTTCCGTCCCGGCGTCAACTTGCATCCCGCCCTCTTGCCATAACGGCCAGTTAATGGACAGCGTTTGGCCGCAACGCTGGTTTGCCGCCGCCAGTGAATTTCGATAGCCGGCATAAGCGTCCATAAAAGCGTTGGCGGCGGCGTAATCGGCTTGCCCCATATTGCCGACGGCTCCCGCCACCGAGGAAAAGCAGATGAAGAAATCCAGCGGCAAATCCCGGCTGGCCTGATCCAAATTGACCAGTCCGCTGACCTTGGGCGCCAGCACTGCCTGCATTTCTTCCCTGCTTTTCTTCAGAATGAAGTTGTCGCGGATTACTCCTGCACTGTGGATAATGCCGTTGAGACTGCCGAATTCCTTCCCGATGCTCCGGATTAAGCCGGCAACTTCCTGCTCCCGGGTCACATCCGCTTGCCGGTAGACAATCCGTGCGCCCGCTGCCGCCAATGGTTTCAGTTGCGCCTCTTTATCCTCATTCAGCGCCGATCTTCCCGTAAGGATCAAGGTTGCATCCTTAGCCTGCCTCGCAATTTCTCTGGCAAAAATGAGTCCCAGACCGCCGGCGCCGCCGCTGATTAAATAGATACCCCCATCTTTCCAGGGGATCTTCACCCGTTCCGCAGCCTCCACTTCCCGCCAGCCGGCAACCCAGCGTTTGCCGTCCTGATAGCGAATCCGGTTATCAAGCGGGCTGCGGCTATTCTCCTGCAGTTTCGCGATGATTCTTTCGGCATCGTCATCAGCTTCTATTTCAATTAGCTGTCCGATGAGTTTGGGATTTTCCAGCCGCGCGGTTTGCAACAGCCCGATAAAACCGCTGAACAGTTGTTGTTCCGCCCGTATGGGAACTACTACTTGAATCAATACCCTGTCAAGAGGTTTATCTTTAAAAACACTTTGAATTTCCGCAAAAATCTCAACCGCGTAGTTTTGAAAACGTTCTTCTATACCGTTTTGTTTGGATTGTAAGATAATACAACGCACTCCGTTCATACGGTTTTCGATATTTTTCCGGAGAGTTTCATTGGTCTCACAGAGCATCACCAGGTGCTTGACATAGCCGGGGACCGTGGCGTTCTGATCAATGGCCCGCTCTTGCCAGACAGGCGCAAGCATCAATGTGCCCAATGTCGCCGGCGATTCTGCCGCGCCGGCTTCACCTGCCAGCCGGAGTAAGGATAATCCTTTCAGCCGTACATAAACATTCCCTTGCCCGTCGCATAAATCGATATCGAGTTTTTGCACCTTATCCCCGGCTTGGCTGCCGTCACTGCCGCGAACCACGGCCCACATCGCGGCGGCGCTGCTGCTGAAGATTTCAAGTTCGTCCAGGGCGAAAGGCAACATCGGCTTGAGGGGAATTTTACCGGTCATAGCATCAGGGCCTGGCAGAAGAGCCAGCGATGCCTGCAAGGCTGCATCCAGCAAGCTGGGATGCAAGACGAATTGGTCCTTAGTATAGGAGACGGAAGCAGGCAGGGACAATTTCGCCAGCACCTGACGCAGACCTATATGTACCGTCTCAACCCCCTGGTGTCCCGGACCATAGTCGATTCCCATCGCCTTAAAAGCCTCGTAGCATTGGCCGGAGGTCAGGCTGCTTTGGCTGCACTCAGCCTGTAAGACCTTGAGGTCCAAGGCAGGGATTTCCCCCGGTGAGCTAATTACCGCGCTGCCCTGGCTGTGTAAAAGGGGTTCTGCAGTACCTCCCACCGGTTTGCCATAGATTTCATAGGCGACCTCGCCGTTGTCCTCCGGGAAAAGTCCGATCTGCACCTCAACCGGCTGTTCCCCTACGGCAATGGGCCGGACCCATGTCACATTTTTGAGCCGTATTCTGGTCTGCTCCGCTTTTAAAATCCCCGTAGCCCGCGCCACTGCCGCCCGGGCCATTTCCAGATAAGCCACTCCGGGCAATATCCTCTGCCCGTTTATGACATGATCGGCCAGGAAAAACTCCCGCCCGGTAAAAGTGGAACTGAACCGCTGGACGGAGAAGTCCGAAGTATTTTGCTGCAATAAAGGATGAATTGCGGCTGGGGCTAATGCTGCCCCAACGCTGCCGGCAGATTTGGGTCCGGTTTCAGCTACCCAGTAGTGTTCCCTGGCGAAGGGATAGGTGGGCAGGCTGATGCGTCGGGGTTTGCTGTCGCCATAAAGCTTGCTCCAGTCAAAAATCAAACCTTTAACCCAGAGAGCCAGAAGTTTCTCATATTTTCCTTTGCCAATCCAGACATCAATTGTCGTTTGTAAATCTTCATCCCCGGCAAAAACGGCCAGGGTTTCTTTATTATGTTTGGCCTGCCCGCGGTACAGACCTGCCACACCTTCCCGGCCGGCCACAAAAGCCTGCAATTTGTCCGCCAGTTCCCGGACGGATCCTACAATTACCCCCAGGCGTTCTTCCATGGCGTCCCGCCCCACCTGCAGCGTGTATGCTATGTCGGCTAAGCTTATCCCGGCAAATTCTTCTTCCTCGATTGCAGCCAGTAATTGCTGCGCCTGCTCGACAAGCCGCTCTTCATTCTTCGCCGACAGCACGATAATGGCCGGTTTCCCGGCAGGGACCGGGATGGGCGGCCGCCCTTGCTCTCTCGATATATATTCCTCGATCACCACATGGGCGTTGACGCCGCCAAAGCCAAAGGAGTTTACGCCGGCCCGCCGGGGAATGTCCCGGCCTGCCGCATTTTGCAAAGGCTTCCATTCCTTCGTTTCCCCCACGATGTAAAACGGACTGTCTTGCAGCCGGATGTACGGATTCACCGTGTCGCAATGCAGGCTTTTGACCAGGGTTTTATGCTTAAGCTGCAGTAAGACTTTGATTACACCGGCAATTCCGGCTGCAAATTCCAGGTGCCCAATATTGGTCTTCACTGATCCCAAGCCGCAGTGGCTGCCGGCAACCTGACTGTCGCCGGCAGCCTGGTACAGTTCTGTAAAAGCGGTCTTCAATCCGTTGATTTCAATGGGGTCGCCCAGTTTAGTGCCTGTCCCGTGGGCCTCAATGTAACTAACGGTCCGCGGATCGATGCCGGCTTTGGTATACGCGGCTTTCAGCAGCTCCGCCTGAGCTTTCGGGTTAGGGGCTGTCAGGGAAGTGGCGCGGCCCCCGTGGTTCTCGGCCGTAGCGCGAATCACGCCGTAGATATGGTCCCCGGCCGCTTCCGCATCCTTTAGCCGCCGGAGGAAAATCATTCCTACTCCTTCGCCGCGTCCATAGCCGTTGGCTTGATCCGAGAAGGTTTTGCACCGTCCATCTTCGCTAAGCATGCCGGCTTTGTTAAAGCTGATGTGAAAATCCGGCGTCAGAATGGTATTGACGCCGCCGGCGATCGCCATCTCGCAGCTGCCGTTTTCCAGGGCGCTCACCGCCCGGTGAATGGCTACCAGGGAACTGGAACAGGCGGTTTCAATGGGTTCGCTGGGTCCGTGAATATTGAGGAAATAGCTCATCCGGTTCGGTCCCACCGAAGGCACCGTGCCGGTGGACGTGTAACCTTCAATCGCAATATTGGCTTGCGCAATCAAGCCACTGTAACCACTGCCGATGGTCCCCACAAAGATACCCGTTTGAGTTCCCGCCAGGCTTCGCGCCGCATAACCGGCATCTTCCATCGCCTTCCAAACATAGGTCATCAACAGCCGCTGCTGCGGGTCCATGAGCTGGGCTTCCCGGGGGGAAATGCCGAAGAATAACGGATCGAACTCCGCGACGCCGTCAATAAAACCGCCCCATTTGACGTTGGTTTTATTTGCCTCGGTTGCCGGATCGCCGTAATACTCCCGCCAATCCCAGCGGTCTGGGGGAATTTCCGTGATGCAATCCCGGCCGGCAACGAGATTTTCCCAGAATTCGTCCAGGTCTCCGGCCAGCGGGAATTTTCCGCTCATGCCAATAATCGCTATGGGTTCGGAAACGGTTGCAGCCGGTTGTGCTGCGGCTAACGCCACCCTGCCGGCCAAACGGGAACGCTGTTTCTTACCGGCCGGCTTTTCTATTTCCTCTGCTTCCTCTTCTCCGGCCGGTACCGTGAATTGGACGGCTAGTACAGTCTGATATTCTTCTGTCAGATATTTGGCAAAACTATTGAGATTCGAATGTTCAAAAAATATGGTGGGTGCCAGCTCAAGTTTATATTCTTCGTTAATTTGATTGGCAAATTCAGTAAAGGTGATCGAATCAAATCCATACTCCTTCAGTTCGGTGTCAACATCAATACTTTCGGGCTTAACTTTGAGTAATTTGGCTACAGTTTGCATCAGGGCAGCTTCTATTTTGTTCAATAAGCTGCCGGTATTGATCTTGGTTGGCGAACCGGCTATTTCAGAATCCCGGGGAGATTGTAAAGCAGCAGGTGGCGTCGTCTGGGAGAACAGTTTCTGCTTCATCCGGGCAAGGTTGCCTTCCATCACCATCACCTGGTCCTTGCCGGCGGCCAGGCCTTGATACAAAGCCCGGATACCGGTTGCGGTCCCCATAGCGGCCATACCCATGCTTTGCAGCAGCATCTTTTCTGTCCCGGCGTCAACTTGCATCCCGCCCTCTTGCCATAACGGCCAGTTAATGGACAGCGTTTGGCCGTAACGCTGGTTTGCCGCCGCCAGTGAATTTCGATAGCCGGCATAAGCGTCCATAAAAGCGTTGGCGGCGGCGTAATCGGCTTGCCCCATATTGCCGACGGCTCCCGCCACCGAGGAAAAGCAGATGAAGAAATCCAGCGGCAAATCCCGGCTGGCCTGATCCAAATTGACCAGTCCGCTGACCTTGGGCGCCAGCACTGCCTGCATTTCTTCCCTGCTTTTCTTCAGAATGAAGTTGTCGCGGATTACTCCTGCGCTGTGGATAATGCCGTTGAGACTGCCGAATTCCTTCCCGATGCTCCGGATTAAGCCGGCAACTTCCTGCTCCCGGGTCACATCCGCTTGCCGGTAGACAATCCGTGCGCCCGCTGCCGCCAATGGTTTCAGTTGCGCCTCTTTATCCTCATTCAGCGCCGATCTTCCCGTAAGGATCAAGGTTGCATCCTTAACCTGCCTCGCAATTTCTCTGACAAAAATGAGTCCCAGACCGCCGGCGCCGCCGCTGATTAAATAGATACCCCCATCTTTCCAGGGGATCTTCACCCGTTCCGCAGCCGTTTCCACTTCCCGCCAGCCGGCAACCCAGCGTTTGCCGTCCTGATAGCGAATCCGGTTATCAAGCGGGCTGCGGCTATTCTCTTGCAGTTTCGCGATGATTCCCGCGGCATCGTCATCAGCTTCTATTTCAATTAGCTGTCCGATGAGTTTGGGATTTTCCAGCCGCGCGGTTTGCAACAGCCCGATAAAACCGCTGAACAGTTGTTGTTCCGCCCGTATGGGAACTACTATTTGAATCAATACCCTGTCAAGAGGTTTATCTTTAAAAACACTTCGAATTTCCTCAAAAATCTCAACCGCGTAGTTTTGAAAACGTTCTTCTATACCGTTTTGTTTGGATTGTAAGGTAATACAACGCACTCCGTTCATACGGTTTTCGATATTTTCCCGGAGAGTTTCACTGGTCTCACAGAGCATCACCAGGTGCTTGACATAGCCGGGGACCGCGGCGTTCTGATCAATGGCCCGCTCTTGCCACACAGGCGCAAGCATCAATATTCCCAGTGTCGCCGACGATTCTGCCGCGCCGGCTTCGCCTGCCGGCCCGCGCAAGGATAATCCTTTCAGCCGCACGCAAACATGCCCTTGCCCGTCGCATAAATCGATATCAAGCTTTGGTGCCTTATCCCCGGCTTGGCTACCGCCGCTGTACCGAACCACGGCCCACATTGCGGCAGGGCATTTGCCGAAGATTTCAAGCTTTTGCAAGGCAAAAGGCAGGGCCGGCTTGACCTCACCGGGATTCAGCATCAAAGACGCCTGCAAGGCCGCATCCAGCAAGCTGGGATGCAGGACGAATCGCTCCTTAGTATCAGCTAAGGCCGCAGGCAAAGACAGCTTGGCCAATACTTGGCCCTGTCCCGCATATACTTTTTCAATCCCCTGCAGTCCCGGACCATAAGCGAACCCCACCGTTTTAAAGGCCTCATAGCATTGGCTGGAACTGAAACTGTTTTGACTGCACTCCGCCAGTAAAGCTTTAAGATCCAAGGCGGGAGCTTCCGCCGGCGGACTCAGCGCCGCACTGCCCCGGCTGTACACTACCGGCTCGGCGTCAGCCGTTTCGGGCCGGCTATAGACTTCATAGGCAATATCGCCGTTGTCTTCGGGGCAAAGTCCGATGTGGACCGTAAGCGGTTGTTCCCTTATGGCAACCGGTCGGACCCAAACTACGTTTTTGAGCTGCAGTCCGGCCTGCTCTTCTCTTAATTCGCCGGCTGCCTGTTCCACTGCTGCCCGGACCATTTCCAGATAAGCCACTCCCGGTAATATCCTCTGCCCGTTTATGACATGATCGGCCAGAAAAAACTCCTGTCCGGTAAAGGTAGGACTGAACCGCTGTTCCCAGAAGTCGGATGTATTTTGCTGCAATAAGGGATGAAGGACGGC